>JBJEUL010000307.1:0-2058 GCA_051883835.1 Aristaeellaceae bacterium | reverse complement strand
AGGGCCTGATGGCCGAGGTGGCCAAGGCTGCCGGCTGCACGCTGGACATCGTGCGTTTCGTGCGCTTCGAGCGCGGCGAGGGCATCGAGAAGCGTCAGGACAACCTGGCCGAGGAGATTGCCAAGATGACCAACGCGTAATCATGCGCGTGCAAAGGGGAGACTGCTTTCGGGCGGCCTCCCCCTTTTTGTGGGGTGCGGCAGGCCGGGGGCGTTTTTCAGCGGGAAGCAATTGACCGACCCCGGCGGTGTGGTATATAATAGACGGTAATGAAAGACATGCATAAGGAGGTCGTTTTATGGCAGCATACAGGCGGGTTCTGCTCAAGCTCTCCGGCGAGGCCCTCAAGTCCGATGGTGAGCTGTTCGATTTTGACAAGGTGCGCCGCGTGGCCAAGGTCATCCGGGATATGCATAACATGGGTGTGGAAATCGGCATTGTCATCGGCGCGGGGAATATCTGGCGCGGCCGTCAGGGCCCCTCAGCCCATATGGACGCGGTGACGGCCGACCAAATGGGTATGCTGGGCACGGTCATCAACTGCCTGTGCGTGGCCGATGCCCTGCGTCAGGCCGGACTGGATGCGGTGGTGCTTTCCGCCGTGGACATGAACCGCTTCTGCGAGCCCTTCAATGCCCAGGCCGCACGCCGCCATCTGGTAGAGGGCCGGGTGGTGCTGTTCGCGGCAGGCAGCGGCAATCCGTTCTTCTCCACCGATACCGCGGTGGCTCTGCGGGCCATCGAAATGCAGGTGGATGCCATCCTCATGGCGAAGAATATTGACGGCGTGTATACCGCCGACCCCATGAAGGACCCCACCGCAACCCTCATCAAGGACATTACCTACCGGGAAGCCCTCCAGCGCAACCTGAAGGTCATGGATGCCGCCGCCTTTGCCCTGTGCGCGGAGAACAACGTGCCCATGGTGCGGGTGTTCGGGCTGGATGTGCCGGAGAACCTGACGGCCGTGCTGGAAGGCAGCGATATGGGTACCTTCGTGCATCCCTGAGCGGCGGCCCCAGGGAAAAATGCCCCGCCACCTCTTGTCAGGAACGCCAAAACAGTTTACAATAGATACACGCTATCCAATCCTATGATGTTCAAAGGAGGCTTTGCCTATGACCGTGAAGGAAATTCTGGCGACCGCCAAGGAAAAGATGGGCAAGAGCTGCGCTGTGTATGAGCGGGACATGCAGAACCTGCGTACCGGCCGCGCCAATCCCAAGCTGCTGGATCGTATCACTGTGGATTATTACGGCACCCCCACGCCCCTGCCCCAGGTGGGCAACGTCTCGTCGCCCGAACCCCGGATGCTGGTTATCGCACCCTGGGAGACCAAGATGATTCCCGCCATCGAGAAGGCCATCCAGAAGAGCGACCTGGGCCTGAATCCCACCAATGACGGCAAGATTGTCCGCCTGATTTTCCCCGAGCTCAACACCGAACGCCGCAAGGAGCTGACCAAGGTGGCCCGCAAGGGTGCCGAGGAAACCAAGGTGGCCATCCGCGCCATCCGCCGCGATGCCATCGAGCAGGTGAAGAAGCTCAAGAAGGATTCCCTGATTACCGAGGACGACCAGCGCAAGGCTGAGGAGGACGCCCAGAAGATTACCGACAAGGCCATCAAGGACGTGGACGCGCTGTATGCCGCCAAGGAGAAGGAACTCCTGGAGATGTAATGGAGCGCATGGAGCAGATACTGGGTCTGGAAGTGCATGAAGCGGTGGAGAAGCTGCGCGCCATGGGTGTGGAGCCGGAGATTGTGACCACCTGCGCCCCGAGGACGAATCGGGAGGGCGGGACGCTCCGGGTCATCCGTGTGCGCGGCAGGGAAATCACCGTCAGTGCCTTTCAGGACGCCATCAAGGAGTAACGGCGGAGCGCGGGTTCCAGGGGGAGCCTGCGCTTCTGCCCTATTGGGAAAGATGATGAACAAGCTGTTCACAAAAGGATACAGGCATGGCAGTCAGCGGGCCATGAAGCGGGATGATTTCACCAAGCTGCCCCGGCATGTGGCCATCATCATGGACGGCAACGGCCGCTGGGCCAAGAAGCACA
>JBJEUL010000306.1:0-2062 GCA_051883835.1 Aristaeellaceae bacterium | reverse complement strand
GCTCTGCATTGTGTCCGGCATCGGTTTCAGCATGGGGCTGACCCCGGTGGTGGGTGCCTTTTGCGGGCAGGGACGTCCGGCACGTGCCGGTCTGGCTTTGCGGATGGCGCTGGTGGCCGATGGGCTGGTAGCCCTGCTGCTGATGGGCGTCATGGGCATTGTGTATCTGCAACTCGACCGTTTGGGCCAGCCCGACGAACTGCTTCCCCTCATCCGCCCTTATTATCTGATTGTGTGGGCCTCGCTTTTGCCGGTTATGCTGTTCAATGGCTTCAAGCAGTTCACCGACGGGCTCACCTTTGCCTCGTATGGCATGTGGATGATGCTGGGTGGCAATGTGCTCAACATTGTCGGCAACTGGTTGCTCATTAATGGGGTCGGGCCGTTCCCCGAGTGGGGATTGGCCGGTGCCGGAGTCAGCACCCTTTTCTCGCGCGTGGTGATGGTCATTGCCTGCGTCTTCCTTGTGGGCTACGGCTCCCGTTTCCGCATCCATCGCGTCGGTCTCTTCCGTGCGCCGTGGGAGGGGGCCTTGTTGCGTCGCCTGATGCAGCTGGGTGCCCCGATGGCTCTGCAGTCGGGCATGGAGACGGCCGCCTTCAGCCTCAGTGCGGTGATGGTGGGCTGGCTGGGTACCATGGCGTTGGCCGCCCATCAGGTGATGATAAGCATCTCCACCATTCCTTTTATGATTTATTGCGGCGTGGGCAGTGCGGTGGCCGTGCGGGTGAGCTATTGCCACGGACAGGGCGACCTTGCCGGCGTGCGTTGCACGGCCCGTGCGGGGCTCATCTTGATGGTATGTCTTGAAGTGGTGCTGGCCAGTCTGCTTTTCCTGTTGCGCCACATGGTGGGCGGCTGGTTTACGGAGAGCACCGAGGTGGCTTCCATGGTGGCCCTCTTGTTCATCCCGTTCACACTCTATCAGTTTGGCGACGGCCTGCAAATCAACTATGCCAATGCCTTGCGTGGCATTGCCGACGTGCGTCCGTTGGTGGCCATTGCCTTTGTGGCCTATTTCCTGGTTTCATTGCCGGCGGGTTACTTTATGGGCTTCCTCTGCGGATGGGGGCTGGTGGGCATCTGGATGGCATTTCCTTTGGGCCTTACCATGGCCGGGGTGCTGATGGGCTGGCGGTTCAGAGCGTCACTACGTGGTCGCAGGCGTGGGCCACGGCAGGATGGTGTGTGACGAAGAGTACGCTTTTCCCTCGGCTGTCGTGGCGCAGGTTGGCCATCAGCTGCCGTTCTGTCTCCGGGTCCAGTGCCGAGGTGGCCTCGTCCAGCAGCAGGATACGTCCCGGCCGCAGCAAGGCACGGGCAATGGCAATGCGCTGCGCCTGTCCTTCACTCAGTCCGCCTCCCAGTTCATGCAGCGGGGTGTCCATCCCCTGCGGAAGCGAAAAGACAAAACGGGCTTCGGCTGTGCAGAGTGCCTGCCGCAGCATCTCCTCGGTGGCGGCGGGGTTCCCCATCAGCAGGTTGTCGCGCACCGTACCGCTGAACAGCGTATTTCCTTGGGGCACATAGACAAAGTTGCAGCGTGTGCGTGGCGATACGCAGGTGCCGTCCGTCTCGCCGCGTGCCAGCAGGCGGACGCTCCCCTTGTCGGGCAAGGCCAATGCCAGCAGCAGACGTATCAGGGTGGTCTTCCCTTTGCCCGTTTCGCCCATGACGGCGGTGAAGCTGCCTGCCTCCAGCCGGCATTGGAAATGTTGCAGCACGGGGACTCCCTCCGGCGTATAGGAAAAGCTGACGTCGCGGAACTCCATGTCGGGTGTCTCCTTGAAATAGATCTCCTTCCCATGTTCCTCCTGGGGAATGCCCTCCAGTTCCAGCAGGCGGTCCACCGCTGTCAGTGCGTTGACCACCGTGGGCAGCAGGCGCGAAAGGTCGAGCACGGGGCGTTGCACCTTGCCCACCAGTTGCAGAAAGGCGGTCAGCGTGCCGAATGTGATGCTGCCGTTGCCCAGCCGCACCGCGCCCCATAGGAAGGCCGTCAGGTAGCCTCCCGAAAAGATGGCGGCCACGGCGGTGCGGGCCACCAGGGAGAACCGCAGAC
>JBJEUL010000305.1:0-37561 GCA_051883835.1 Aristaeellaceae bacterium | reverse complement strand
TGCCGGAGGAATCGTTGGTCATGTAGCGCACGGGATCCAGCCGCTCCCGGGTGGCTCCGGCCGTAATCATCACCTTCATGCCAGCCATGTCCATCCGCATGGACAGCAGGGCCGTGATGGCTTCGACAATCTCTGCCGGTTCGCTCATGCGTCCGGAGCCGGTATCCCCGCAGGCCAGGAAGCCCGCATCCGGCCCCACCACATGCACGCCCCGCGCACGCAGGGTATCCATGTTGCACTGGGTCGCCTTGGCTGTCCACATGCCGGTGTTCATGGCGGGGGCCACCAGCACGGGGGCCTTGGTGGCCAGCACGGTGGTGGAGAGCATATCCTCCGCGATGCCGCAGGCCATCTTGGCCAGGATATTGGCCGTAGCCGGGGCAATGACGAACACCTCCGCCCGCTTGGCCAGGGCGATATGCTCCACCTCCCAGGGTGCGCGGCGGTCAAAGGTATCGGTCACGACCGGGTTATTGGAGAGCGTTTCAAAGGTCAGGGGCTGGACGAATTCCATCGCACTCTTGGTCATGATGACATGGACGTTCGCGCCCTGCTTGCGCAGCCGGGAGACGATTTCCGCCGCCTTGTAGGCTGCGATGCCGCCCGTCACGCCCAGCACGACCTCTTTTCCCTGGAGCTTCATTCCTCCACCGGCTCCTCTTCCTCCGTGGGCACATGATAGGTGATGAGGCCACGGTTAATCTCCTCGACAGCAATTTTGAGGGGCTTCATGCCCTGCGCGTCGATGAGAGGCTGACCGCCCGCGACGATTTGACGGCCGCGCTTGGCCGCCTCCACCACCAGCGTATAGCGGGAATCGGCATGCTCCAGCAGCTCCAGCACGTTGGGTTCAACAATAGACATCGTTGTATCCTCCTTTTCGGTCCGTCATCCTGTTCGGATGGGGGTATCAGCATCAGGCCTCCGGCACGTCCGGGACATAGCGGCAGGTATTGAGCTTTTCCGCCTGTGCCACGCTCCAGAGCTGTGCATAGGCGGTGTCAAGGTCATCATTGACGATATTGTAGCGGTAGCGATTCCGCCGGGCGATTTCACCCCGGGCGTTGCGCATCCGCCGCTCAACCTCCTCGGGGGTCTCGGTATGGCGGTCGAGCAGCCGTTGGTGCAGGATTTCGAAGCTGGGCGGCAGGATGAACACGCTCACGCAGTCCGGACGCTGGGCCATGACGCTGAATGCGCCCTGGGTATCAATGTCCAGCACCACATTTTGACCCTTGGCCAGCCGCTGCTCCACCTCGCTGCGCAGCGTGCCGTAGCGGTGGCCATGCACCGTGGCATGCTCGAGGAAGGCATCCTCGGCCAGCAGCCGGTCATAGGCTTCCTCGGTCAGGAAGTGGTAATGCACATCCGGGATTTCCTTTTCCCGGGGGCCGCGGGTCGTCACGCTCACGGAGAAGCCGAAGGTCGGGTCGTCCTTCATCAGCCGTTCCAGCAGCGTGCCCTTGCCCACCCCTGAGGGCCCGGACACCACCAACAGCATGCCTTTGCGCTGAGACTCCATGGGATTCCTCCTTCTATCGTATCGGCGAATCATTCCACGTTCTGCACCTGCTCGCGCAGCTTCTCGATTTCGCTCTTGAGGTCGACCACGCATTGGGCGATGGCCGCATCATTGGCCTTGGAGCCGATGGTATTGGCTTCCCGGTTCATTTCCTGCACAAGGAAGTCCATCTTCTTGCCAATTTCGCCCTGCGCGGTCAGGTAGCGGTGCATTTGCGTGAAGTGGCTGTCCAGCCGGGCCAGCTCTTCATCAATGGCGCAGCGGTCGGCCATGAGGGCAACCTCCTGGGCCAGCCGGGCGGGGTCGGTCTGCTCCAGCTGCCACTGGGCCAGCCGGGCCGTAAGCCGGGCGCGGTAATCGGCCACGACCAGGGGCGCACGGCTGATGATTTTTTCCCGCAGGGCTTCCGCCTGTGCCAGATGGGCAGACAAATCACCGCGCAGGCTCTCGCCCTCCCGGATGCGCATATCATCCAGCTGGGCCAGTGCGCCATCCGCAGCGGCGAGGGTCAGAGCCGTGACAGCATCCTCGTCCATGTCGGCCTCGGTGACGGTCAGCACGCCCTCCATGCCCATCAGCTTGGCAAGGGTCAGGTCATCCGCCGCACCGGTGGCGGCCATCAGCTGTTCCGCCGCCTGTTGGTAGGCCTGGGCAAGGGCGGTATCCACCTGCACCTGCCGGCTGCCCCCATCCACCCGGCTGACGGTGACGAACACGTCCACATGGCCGCGCTTCATGGTCAGGGCCAGGCGTTTGCGCAGCTTATCCTCCAGAAAGCTCAAACTTCGCGGAATACGGCAGCTCACATCCAGAAACCGATGATTCACCGCCCGCAGCTCCACCGTCGCTTCCCACGGGCCTTCCTGCATCTGACACCGCCCGCAGCCCGTCATACTGCGCACGCTCCATCCCTCCTGTCACGCTTTGGGTGATTCAACATTATACCATACTCACGCCCAATTTCAAGCCGCCGTGCGAACATTTTGGGCGGGAGGACGCGCAGGGGCTCTGCCCCTGCACCCCGCCAGAGGGGCATTGCCCCTCTGGACTCCCTTTCGGGGGGGCGTTGCTGGGTTAATCCCTTGCAGGGGTCACGCCGCGCAGAGGGCGCGGCGCGACGCGGAGCATGAGGCGCGGGGAAACGATAGGAAATGGTTGTCAAGGGATGGGGAGATTGGTATACTGGAGGAGAAGGAGGGGGTTGGATGAGGACGGGATTGTGGTTGGGTGTGGGTGAGGATGAGCTGTTGAAGGCGGAAGCGGCGCGGCTGCTGGAGATGCAGGATGTTCCGCTGGCGGGGTTCACGGCGGAAGCGGTGCCGCGCTTTGCGGGGGTGCATGGGCGAACGGCGTTTTTGATGCGCGTGAGTGAAGCCATTTTCCGTGGGGAAGCGATACCGGCGGAGCTGACGGTGCGCCATCTCCTGTCGGACGCGCTGCCCGGCAATGTGCTGCGCCGCTGTCTGGAATGGCAGACGAATTTGCTGCCCTATTTACAAGATGTTGGGCAGCCGGAGGACGGTTCGGGCTGCTTCCGTCTGGGACCGCTTTTGACGGTCTGCCCGCTGTCGGCGGAGGGCGTGGTGGACGCGCAGCTCCCCCCGGGGCAATGGACGGAAATCACCACGGGCGAGGTGGTATCCGCGCATTTGCGGCGCATGCGCGGCCCTAACGCCATGCCCATCCTTGCCGCAGAGAATGCCCTGCTCCCCACCGGCAATCCTGCCGCGCCCACACTGCACTGGTATCAGCCCCACGAACCGCTCACGCCGCCTGCATCCGCGCACCGCATGATCGTCCACCGGGATGGTCAGGAGTCCATACTATTTTGACACGTTCTACGTCCGAATCTACCGTGCTGCACGGGGCTGCTGCCCAGACATGTGCAGGGGTGTTGCCCCTGTTGCCGAACAAGGGGCATCGTCCCTTGACCCGTTTTCGCTGGCACAGCCCGGCGGAGCGCATCACCGCACAGGCCGTCTTGCGCTGAAAAAGTCTGTCATCAGCTGGGCGCATTCCTCTGCCAGGACACCGCTTTGCCAGCGGGTCACACCATGCAGCGCGGGGTCGCCGGGCAGGTCATACACGCTGCCGCAGCAGCCCTGCCGGGGGTCAGCCGCGCCCCAGACACACCGGCCCAATTGGCTCATCACCATGGCACCGGCGCACATGGGGCATGGTTCGAGGGTCACATACAGCGTGCAGTCCCGCAGCCGCCAGTCCCCCAGCAGCCGCGCCCCCTCCCGCAGGCAGAGCAGCTCCGCGTGGGCTGTGGGGTCATGGGACGTTTCGCGCAGGTTGTGGGCAGCGCACAGCAGCCTGTCATCCTGTACCAGCACCGCGCCCACGGGAATTTCCCCCATCGCCGCAGCCTGGCGGGCCTGTTCAAGGGCCAGACGCATCCATTGTTCCATGCTCAGCAGCATCTCCTTCAGGGATGATGATGGTATCAGCGTATCATATTCCGCCGGACAGCGCAAGCCGGAAACCGGGCAGGAATTGGGGCTTGCCGGGACGAAATCCCATCACTGCTCCGTTCATAGGAAAGGACGAAAGGAGGTCTTGCCATGAGAGCCTTGCTGTTTACGTTGCTTTTGGTGCTGCTGACGGGCTGCTCCAGTGCGGAGGACGCGCTGACGCTGCATGCCGTTAACGTGGGGAAGGCGGACGCACTTCTTCTGCGCAGCGGGGAGGATGTTTATCTGATTGACACCGGCACAGCGGAAAGCTGGGGTGCCCTCTCCCGCGCCCTGCACAGTCAGGGGATTGACCATCTGACCGGGGTGATTGTCACCCACACGGACAGCGACCACGCGGGCGGCGCGGCAGCTCTGGCGCAGTCCTCCATTCAGGTGGGGACGTGGTATGCCTCCTGCTGGTACACCTGCAAGGAGAGCAAGCACCCGGTCATCAAGGCGGCGCAGCTGCGGGGGCAGGCGGTCACATGGCTGTCGGCGGGGGATGTGCTTCCGCTGGACGGCGGCACACTGACCGTCATCGGCCCCACGGATGAAAATCCCGATAAGGAGAACAATAACTCCCTCGTGCTGCTGGCGGAACGGGACGGTGTGCGGCTGCTGCTGGCTGGCGACATGGAGTTCCCGGAGGAAAAGCTGCTGCTGGCCCGGAGACTGATTCCCGCCTGCGATGTGCTGAAGGTGGGCAATCACGGGGAATCAGACGCCACATCCCCCGATTTCATCCAAGCCGTTCAGCCGAAGCTGGCGGTGATATCCACCAACACGGCCGAGGAGCCGGACACGCCCTCTGCGCGGGTGATGCGGCTGCTCAGTACCGTGGGGGCGCAGGTCTGGCAGACACAGCATGCGGAATCCGGCGTACTGGTAACAGTTTCCGGCGGTGTGGCATCGGCGGCCTATGCGCCCAGCCCCGTGCTGGCCACGGCAGCAGAGGGTATGGTCATCCTCGACAAGGGGCAAGATGACAGCATTCGCCTGCGCAACACCTCCGGCAGGGCCATTGACCTGACGGACTGGTTCATCTACTCGGAGCGGGGCAAGGAAATCTTTGTGTTCCCTGCCGGGGCGGTAGCACAGCCGGGGCAGACGCTGACGGTGGTCAGTCAGTCCTCCGAGGGCAGCGGCGATTATGTGTGGCCTGATACCAAAGTCTGGCACAAGTCTAAGCCGGACAGGGCCAGCCTTTGTGACGCACTGGGCCGGGAAATGGCTGCCATGGAATGATACAAGGCGCGGAAGCCTCCCAGCAAAGGAAGCTCCCGCGCCTTATTTGTTGAAGCGGTCAGTTTGCGTTCAGGGATTTTTGCCAGTCGCTGTAGGAGACATACTCGTACAGATCCGTAGAGGTGGCCACGGGTTCCTTGCCCAGCATCTGGCTGACCGTGACCATCTCATAGCCCTCCTCCAGCAGCCAGGGAATCAGCTGCTCCAGGCAGCGGATATCCTTCGGATTGGTGTGGAAAAGGAGGATGCTGCCGTTCTGCACAGCGCGGCGGCACTTTTCAAAATCGGTCTGGCTGACATCCCAAAGGATGGCATGGTCAAAGCCCAGGGCCTGAATCATCCCGTTGACGTGGGTCTGGCCGCTGCGGTTCATGTTGCCGTAGGGCGGACGGAACACCTGAATGGGATAATGATAGCCCAGCACCTCATCCAGAATGGCCTGCGTGCGCATCACCTGCGCATAGATGGTGCTCCGCTTCTGCTTGGGCAGACTGAGATGGCCATAGGTATGGTTGCCCAGCTCATTGTGGGAGGCCGCGATGGCCCGCCACAGCTCTGCATCCTTGGCTTCAATATTGATGCCCAGCATGAAGAAGGTGATGGGGACATTGTACTGAACCGAGAGGTCGTAGGCTTTGCGGATATAATCCACATTGTAGCCATCATCAATGGTCAGGGCGACCTGCTTGACGCTGCGGTCACCATAGCGCACCAGAAAGGGCAGTTCATCAGCCACCGCCGTACAGCAGGAAAGGGTCAGCAGCAGGCACAGCAGGAGGGAGAGCCATTTTTTCACCGGGAAAACCACCTTTCGTCAGCGGTGCGCATGGGAAGAAGAAAAGCGGCGGCATCCTGCCGCCTGAACCTGCACAGGGACACGTCCCTTGCCCCTTTCGGGCTGACGCGCTCCCCGGGATGCTATGAAGTAGGAAAAGATGTGCGAGCGTGATCGATAAGCCGAGTTCTGTCGTGGACGATCATCTATCCAGGCCTGACGTTGCCGCGCAGGCTCCAGCGATTGCGGGACATACGACGGGCAGCCGCATGCGTCCCATTGCATCTTGCACCAGGTGGGGTTTACAGCACGGACAAGTCGCCAAGCCGTGGGTGAGCTCTTGCCTCGCCTTTCCACCCTTACCCCATGAAGCGGCTTGCGCCAGCCTTCACAGGGCGGTATATCTCTGTTGCACTCTCCTTGGAGTCGCCTCCACCAGCCGTTAGCTGGCACCCTGCCCTACGGTGCTCGGACTTTCCTCATACCTTTCGGCACGCGATCGCCTAATCACCTCGCACGCTTTTATCATACCCCTTTCGCTGCGGCTTGTCAAGGGGATGGCTGACGGCAGGAGCTGGGCGCGGACATCGCCCTCAGCAGCCTGGGAAGCCACGCGGCAGGCCCGGCGCGCTGAAGCCGTTTTCTTTGGATCATCACGCGCTGCGCTTTCTCTGCGGATATTGACATACCGAGCCGTTTTTGATATAAATAGTGCGTATGGGAAGCGTGAAAAAGATCGAATTTTGAAGCTTTCCGCAGGTCGATGCGGTGATTGCATGCCGCAGCTTTTTCAGGACAAATCGCGCTGGGCCGTATGGGTCCTGTTTGAATCGGTTAGGAAAGGATCGTGTTGAAACTGAAATTCTACATTGATGATTACAGCACCATTCTGATCGAGGATGCCGCCCCGCTGGATGGAAAAGAGCTGCGTGTCATTCGCGGCACGGAAAGCATGGATTTTCATCTCACTCGGAACCATATCCGTCTCAAGCTCCCCTTGAAGCATTGCAGCGGTATTCAGGTCTGCGTTGGCGATGAAACGTACGCGGCGGTGCCGCGTCTCATCACTCATACCGCTACCTTTGAAAAGGAACATCCCTACGACATCCATCACCTGGGAGCCTTCTATACCAAGGCACAGACCGAGTTCTTCTGCTATGCACCCACCCACGCCACGCTGTATCTGGTGCTGGAAGGCATCAAGATGAAGATGCTCAAGACGAAAAGCACCTTCTCCCTGCGCGTGTCCGGTGATTTGGAGGGCTTCCGCTACCATTACGAGACAGCCGACGGGCTGGCCTTTACCGACCCCTTCTCCTACAATGATACCTGCGATGGCAAGGACTCCTTCGTGCTGGACGTGAAGAAGCTGCGGCTTCCCCGCGTCATGCCCGCGCCCCGCAAGGATCTGTATGACACCTGCATCTATGAAACCTCCGTGCGTGATTTCAGTGCCGACCCGAATGCCGGCTTCCGCCATCCCGGCAAGTTCCTCGCCTTTACGGAAACCGGGCTGAAGATCAACGGCAAGAGCGTGGGCCTGGATTATCTGGCGGAGCTGGGTATCAGCCATGTTCAGCTCATGCCGGTGCTGCGCTTCGACCGCAACGGCTACAGCTACAACTGGGGCTACAATCCCGTCAGCTACAACGTCCTGCATGCCGAATACGGTGTGGGCCACGGCCCGTATGACCTGCCCCTGGAGTTCCGCAGTCTGGTGGATGCACTGCACAGCCGTGATTTGCGCGTAACGCTGGATGTGGTGTTCAACCATGTGTTCAACGTCCAGAAGAACGCTCTTGGCCGGATGATTCCCTACTACTGCTTCCGTTATTATCCTGACGGCAGGCTGGGCAACGGCTCCTACTGCGGCAACGAGGTGCGTACGGAGGCTCCCTTCATCCGCGATATGCTGATGGAGATGTGCCGCCGCTATATCGAAATTTTCGATATTGACGGCATCCGCTTTGACCTGATGGGCCTGATTGATGTGCAGACCATCTCCTCCATCCGGGATGCCTGCCTGCGTCTCAAGCCGGATTTCCTGCTCTACGGCGAGGGCTGGAACATGGGCGAGCTGCTGCCGGAGGTGTTCCGCTGCCATACGGGCAATGCGGACAAGATTCGGGGCGTGGCCTTCTTCAACGCCTTTTTCCGGGATACCATGCGCGGCTCCAACTCGGACATCAAGCGTCTGGGCTATGTGGAGGACAACGATGCCCTGCGCAACAATGTCAAAATCGCGCTGGCCGGTTCCTACGGCATTGGCCTGAATCCCTCCCAGAGCATCAACTATATTGAGTGCCACGACAACCTGACCATGTATGACAAGCTCCGCCTGTCCACGCCTACCCTGGACAAGCAGACCCTGATGGAAAAGACGCGCATGTCCCTGGCCCTGATTGTGCTGGCCAAGGGCATTCCCTACCTCCACTCGGGGCAGGAGTTCCTCCGCTCCAAGAAGATGATTGACAACACCTACAACCGCAGTGATGAAATCAATCAGCTCTACTGGGAGCGTCGGGACAAGTACAGCACCCTTTGCGATTCGCTCTGCGCGCTGCTGAAGCTGCGCCGTGCGCACAGTGTGTTCACCGATGAAACCATCACCGGCAAGTTCATTGACTACTATGAGGTGCTGATTGATCAGCTGGGCGATTACAAGGTGTTCATCAACCCCTGCATTTTCGACCATCTGTATCAGGACACCAACACCTACGAACTGCTCTACGATGGCCGCCAGCTCGTCAGCAAGGAGACCAAGGTTGTTTCGCTGCCCAAATACTCGGTGGTGGTGGCCAGGGTCAAGCCCGCCAGTGCCGCCAAGGAACCCGCTGCCAAGTAAGCGTCCCCCTATCCTACCCTATTTCTTTGGAGGTGAAAGGACATGAGCCAACCCGTATCCGTGCTTCCCACCCTCGAGTCTGTCAAGTTCACAGCGTACGACGGTTACCTGTACGGCCAAGGTACCAACTACGCCAGCTACAAAAAGCTGGGGGCGCATCCCTGCCGCAATGGTGATACGGAAGGTGTCTACTTTGCCGTCTGGGCCCCGCACGCCAGGAAAATCAGCATCCTGATGGCCCTGAACGGCTACAAGGATGATGTGCATGTGATGTGGCCCGCCGCCGGTGATGTCGGCGTGTGGGAGCTGTTCGTTGCCGGTGCCAAGCCCGGCGATGTTTACCGCTATGCCGTCATCGGCGCGGACGGCGGACGGCGGCTCAAGTCCGACCCCTACGCCTTCCAGTTCGAGCTGCGCCCTGCCAATGCCTCTGTGGTGGCGGAGCCTGACCGCTATGCCTGGGGCGATGCGGCCTACATGGCGGCCATGAACGGCAAGGCGGCTGTCAGCAAGCCGCTGGCCATCTATGAGGTGCATCTGGGCTCGTGGAAGAAGAACTACACCAAGGACGTGAAGGACGGCTTCCTGAACTACCGTGCGCTGGCTGACCAGCTGGTGGAGTATGTCAGCTTCATGGGCTATACGCATGTGGAGCTCATTGGCATCTGCGAGCATCCCTTCGATGGCTCCTGGGGCTATCAGTGCACAGGCTTCTTCGCGCCCACCCGCCGCTATGGTCTGCCGGATGACTTCCGGTATTTCGTGGACAAGCTGCATCAAAGCGGTATCGGTGTGATTCTGGACTGGGTGCCTGCCCACTTCCCCAAGGATCCCTTCAGCCTGGGTGAGTTTGACGGCACGCCCCTGTACGAATATGCCGATCCCCTGCGCAAGGACATGCCCGGCTGGGGTACCTATGCCTTTGACCACGGCAAGAATCAGGTCAAGAGCTTCCTGATTTCCTCCGCGCTGTACTGGATTCAGGAGTTCCACATGGATGCCATCCGCGTGGACGCGGTGGCCGCGATGCTGCTGAACAATTTTGACCGTCAGGAGTGGCGGCCCAACATTCACGGCGGCGTGGAAAATCTGGAGGGTATCGCTTTCCTGCGGCAGCTGAACAATGCCGTGCATCAAAATACCAAGGCCTTCATGATTGCGGAGGATTCCTCTATCCAGAAGGGTGTCACGGAGGATCCCGCCAAGCAGGGTATTGGCTTTGACTTCAAGTGGAACCTGGGCTGGATGAACGAAACGCTCAAGTATTTTGAACAGGATCCCATCTACCGCCAGTACCATCATGGCATGCTGACGCATCCCTACGACTATGCCTTCACGGAGAATTTTGTGCTCGTGCTGTCCCATGATGAAGTGGTGCATCTCAAGCGTTCCATGCTGGAAAAGATGCCCGGCAGCATCGAGAACCAGCTCAGTGGCCTCAAGGCCCTGTATGCGCTGCAATTCACCTCGCCCGGCAAAAAGCTGCTGTTCATGGGGCAGGAGTTTGCGGAAAACCGGGAATGGGATGAAAAGCGGGAAATCAACTGGTGGTTCGCCAACGACTTCGGCCACCGCGACGTGCTGCAATGCGTCAAGAACCTGCTCAGCCTGTACCGGACGTATCCCTGCCTGTACAGTGATGCCAAGGATTCGCGTACCTTCCAGTGGGTCAACGGCGGGGATGTCCAGCGCAACATCCTTGCCTACATCCGCCGCAACCCATGGGATTACAACGGCGCACTGCTGGTGATTGCCAACCTGTCGCCTGTTTTCCGTACGGACTACTGCTGCGGCGTACCCGTGGAGGGCCTGTATGAGCGGGTGTTCTCCACCTATGACAGCCTGCCCGGTCAGGGCAATCCCGCGGAGATTGGCGGCATTCCGCCGCTGACGGCCAAGGCTGAGGCATGCGATGGCCTTCCCTACCGCATCACCTACTCCCTGCGGCCCAACGAGGTGGTCGTCATCCGACTGCCCGTGATTGCCAAGAAAGAGGAACCCCAGCTCCCAACCACCTGATGGATGAAGCAAGCCCCGGGTCTGCATCCTGCCGATGCGAACCCGGGGCTTCTTTGTGCCTTGCTCCAAGGGCCACTGTGTATCACTGAGGAATCGGTGCCATGATGGCGTTCGTGTCTGTGGCCATCTCCTCCCCGGGCAAAAGGGCTTGCGCGGCTTCGGCCTGCCTGTCCGCATTCAGCAGCTGCATGGCCCGGAGCTTGACGATGGTCAGCAGCACATCCTCGTCGGTGTCATCCTGCGCGGCTGTCGCTGCTTCCGGCTCAATGCCCAGGGCATTCAGCTCGCTGACCACACGGGCGATGGTCTGTGCGCGGTCCCGGTAATATTCACTGCCGCGGATGCGGATGAATCGCCAGCCCAGACGCTCCAGCATATCCTGCCGCTCCACATCATGCCGGATGGCTTTCTCACTGCTGTGCCAGCGTTCGCCGTCGCATTCGATGGCGATTTTCTGCTTGCCGCACATGGCCACCATGTCAATGCGGTAGGCACCGACCTGCCACTGCTGGACGATGTGATAGCCCTGCGCCGCCAGAGCCTTGGCAACCTCCGCCTCGAAGGGGGAATCCGCCGCTTGCTCCATGGCCTCGGCCTGCATGGCCGCAGCATGCGGAGCCGCCACATATTCCAGCAAACGCCTGCGCATGTCACCGGGCTTCAGGTCGGTCCCGCAGTCCAGCGAATGCACCACCCACAGCTGATCCCGGGCGCGGCTGACCGCCACATTGTACCGCTGCTTGACGGCCTTGCCATTGGGGCCCATGCCCTCGCCGGACACCATGGGCAGCGGCCCCTCGCCCTCGTTGCTGTCCACCAGGGACAGGAAGATGACATCGCGCTCATCACCCTGGAAATTGGAGGCATTGCCGCACAGAATGTGATGCTTTTCGTATTCCGCCAGCGGAATCTCATTGGCCAGCAGTCGGCCAATCAGCCTGACCTGGTCGTCCCCCAGCATGGAAATCACACCAAAGGTCTTGTCCGCATAGGCTGGCTGTTCGATGCAGGCACGAATCAGGGCCACAATGGCCTTGGCTTCCTCCTCGTTCACCTTGCTGCTGCCCTTTCGCATCCCCTGGACGCGATAGGGCACGGTGGCTGTTTTGAAGGGTGAGCTGCCTGCCTCCCGCAGGGGCTTGATTTTCCCCTGATAGGACAGCATGTTGCTGTAACCGATGATGTCCGGCACACAGCGGAAATGCTCGCGCAGCATCAGCGGCTGATAGACCTGCGCCGCAATGTCATACAGCGATGTCCGGGCATCCCACAGATGCGCATTGGGGATTTTTCCCTTGATGAGCATGTTCATCAGCACCTGCATCCTGTCCTCATCCACGCCGATGGCCATGGGGCTGACCTGTTCATCATCACCGACAACGATGATTTTCCTGCCCATGTACAGAATCGCGGAGGCCGTGATATCCGACTGGCTGGCCTCGTCCACAATGATGACATCGAATTTGGTATTCGCCGCGTCAATGGAGCTCATCACGCTGGACACGGGCATAATCCAGGCAGGAACGGCCTTCTGGCATTCAATCATCAGCTTGCGGGCTTCCGCACGCAGGGCCGGTACACGCTTGCCCGTGCCCTTGCCAATTTTGTTCATGGTCATTTTCCAGCCGTTGAGCGACTGGCGCATGCCGGGGTTGCGGTCAATGCGCTGCTGCAAATGGAGCCATGCCAGGGTGCTGGCCAGCTTTTCGGTGTCCTTGTGGAACTGGGCCGTCAGCTCGGTCACGCGGTTTTCGGCATCGTCCAGGGAGGTGGAGATAATCTCGTCAATACGCTGTGCAAGCTGATGCACCTTCCACGCGCTCAGCAGGCCGTCAGGGGGCACCTGTTCATCATGGACACCGGAACGCTCCCGGATGGCCTTTGCCCACGCCGGAGCCACAGCTTCGATTTTCGCCAGCAAAGCGACACGCTGGCTGTGCAGCCCTGCCTTTTGCTGCACTTCGGCCAGGCTGCTGACAGCCGCCCCGTACGCTTCGGGGTCGCCTGCCTCCATTGCCTGCCGCAGCCTGCCGCAGAGGACGGAACCGCCGCAGGCCGACAATTGCCGCAGCGTCTTCTCCTTTTTGCATGTGAAGGTATACAGGGCATTCACCAGATGGAGGTGATTAACCGCTGGCATCAGCTGCTCCTTCACATGCATCAGCACGCGGATGGCCCTGTCCTCCGTCAGGGAGGTCACGCTGCGCAGCGGCTGAAGGAGCGCATCACCGATGCCAGCTGTTTCAGCCAGCGTACACAGCTCCTGCCGTGCCTGGCGCACCCAGGTAAACCAGAAGGCAATCGTCCCGCGCTGCTGATGGCAGAGCAGCTCCGGGTCATCGCCGAGGTCGATGAAGCTGCGCCCGCCATGGGAAGCCATCAGGGTATCCCACAGCTGCCCCAGCTGCTCACGCAGGGACAGCAGCTCCAAATAATCCAGCACGCTGCGCATGTCCTCTGCCGATTCCGGCGTGCTGCCGCCAATGGTCACGGCATCCAGCGCGTTTTTCTTCTCCCGGCTCATGAAGATGCTCCGTCGCACCCGGCCATGCCGCTGCGCATCCTCCAGCAGGGCCTGATAGGGTGCCGTCAGGGCTTCATGGGTGGAAGCAGCAAGCCTGACTGGCCGGGTGAGCTGTGCTTCCAGCACGGGCTGGGCCTTGGCGTAGGCTTCATCCATCAAATACAGCAGATGCTCCCAACGCTTGTGCATCAGCCCATTGTCCGCACCGGCCGCCATGGCCGCCACAGCCCAGCCGGAAATGGTGTCGTCATAGATTTGCAGGGCCGTACGCAGGGCTTCTTCCGCCGCATCATCGCCCTTTCTGGCCATGACCTGATCTGTCAGCTGATCCACCACGGCATATTGGGCGGGCTTCCACGCAAGGCAAACACGGCCGCTGGCGTTGCGGGCCTGCAATTGCAGCTCCAGCCGCGCCAGGAGCTCCAGGCCATGGGCGAACTGCTGCTGTGTCATCAGCGCGGCTGCATCGGGCAGGCCAAGGGACAGCTCGGCTTCTTCATCGCGGGCGACAAGGCCGTTGCTGGCATACAGCCACGTCAGCTCCTCCATGGACAGCGGGAACGCGGCATCACGCGCAACAGGCCCGGGAAGCAGAGCCAGCATGTCCTCATGCTGCGCCACATAGTCTGCCGCCTTGGATGGCGACCAGCTCTCCCCCAGGTAGACAATGGGCTCGTACTCCTTGTTGCGCAGGGCATACACCAGCGCACGCGCCTGCTGCAGGGCCAGCCGCGTTTCATGCCGCTGGCGGCTGATGCTGTCCGCCGCATCCCGCTGGGCATCGTAGGAATGGAAGGTGGTATGCTCGATGATGGCGTTGATGGACTTTTCCATATCAGCATGGTCATCCCCAAGCATGGCCACACACAGGGGCTGAATCCCCTTGGGCACCTTCTCCTTGAGCACAGACAACGCCTTGGAGGTGTGGCTTGTCACCAGCACCGTCTGTCCCTTGGCCAGAAAGTGACCCAGCAGATTGGCAATGGTATGCGTTTTGCCTGTGCCGGGAGGGCCCTGCACCAGCACGGCCGGCAAATGCTCAATGCGCCGGACAATCTGCATCTGCTCCCGGTTGGCAGGCTTGGGCAGCAGCAAATCCTCATCCTCCAGCGGCAGTTCATGCGGCTCTGTCCAGGCGGCAGGGCTGCTGCTGGCGCGGCTATCTTCGTCGGATGGCTCCCCCGGGTCGTTCCCGGGCATGGTCGGCTGCGTAAATTGACCCAGAATGCCCAACAGGGTACGCGGAATCTCCGCGCCCTTGCTCAGGGCCGTCAAAATGGCGTCCAGGGCCTTGATGGTGCCGTCAGGACGCTTGCGCAGGAAGATATACGGCTCCCACTTCACGAGAATTCGTTCTTCCACGCGGAGAGTGTCCTCTGCCGCATCCTGATAGCGGCTGCTGGCATGCAGCTGATGCGCCACCGCCTTGAGCAAATCGGCTCCCGCATGATGATCCAGCGGGTGAATATTGTTGTCTTCCGCCATTTGCTCCAGGGATGTGATGATGTCCACATTCACGTCCTCCATCATGGAGAACATGGGCAGGTACATCTGCGCAGGCTCGTCCGAGTCGGAGAGAATGAGCGTATTGCGGACAGCATCCAGGGTCAGGAAAACCCGCTTGAGGAACAGCGGATGATGAATCCTCCTGTTTTTCTGATCGGTCAGCAGGCCGTTGCCAATCATGATTTCCAGCGTATCCGGGGACTGGCGGAACTGGTTATAGATATCGAACAGCTCGTTGAAGGCTTCGCGCAGGCGTTCCGTATGCGCTTCATGCTCGGCCCACGCGGCACGGGCCTGTGCCCACTGCGTATAGCAGGCCACGCGCTGGGCATCATCGGTGAAACGCTCCGGCTGCGGTTCTGCGGTTTGCGGTTCCTCGATTGGCGGTTCCTCGATTGGCGGTTCCGCGACTGGCGGTTCCTCCGTCTGCGGTTCCTCGGCTGACGGTTCCTCGGCTGACGGTTCTTCCCCTGCCGCGCTTGCCGGTGCATCAGCTTGGGCATGCACCGCGATGCCATCTGGCGGCATGAGCTGTTCAATATGCGCCAGCGGCTTGTGATAGTCGTTCCAGCCGGGCAGCAGCCAGCGTTCAAGGGACGCATCCGGCGCGGGGCATGCGGTGAAGTCCGGCTTGTGGAAGGTGAGCAGCGTGTCGCTCTCGTCCTCGACTGCACCATCCACCGTATCCCTGCTGAAGCGTGTCACACAGGCCGGATCATCCAGGCTGCGCATGAGGACGGCACCCAGCTGCTTGTCCACATCCAGAATCTTCTGCTGATTGAGCAGATGAACCTCCTTCATGTAGGCAAACAGCGCATGGGCAAGCTCGTGCATATTTTCCTGTGGCATGGGTATTCCTCCCCGCATCGCGCTTTTTTGGGATACAGGATGAACGGAGCCGGGCAAGCCATGGCCCCTTGTCCTGTGCGTCAGGTCATTCGTTGGACAGTATAGCACAATTCCTGCCAAAAAGAAACGCGTCACCCTGATTCTTTCATGCACCCGTTCCCTTCCCACCGGCGCACGGCTGCCGTGCGCTGCGTCCAAAAAATGCCCGCAAAGGCTTGCAATTGGCAGGGAATGCTATATAATAAACATATCGTTGTGACCGTCTGAGCGAAAAGCACTGGAGCCGCTCTATGTGAAAGGATGCACTGTCACCGGCCTGCCCACAGGAACACAGCCCATCACACTGGAGGAACAAAGGATGTTTTGCGAAAAGTGCGGAACCCCCCTGATGCTGACCTATTCGACGCGGGCCGGATGGCAGCATACCTGTGTGAAGTGCGGCCATACCACTGAAGCGGACACGCCGGAGCATATTTCCCGCGAGGCAGGCCAGGCGGCGCAAATAGGCTACAGCGACTATCTCAATCAGCATTTCACACGCGCCGAGCAGCACTATCAGGCAGCGTGGGATTGCTGCCCTAACGCAGCGGAATATCTCTGGGCCCTGCTGCTGGCCCGCTATGGCATCCGGTACTCCCCGGATCCCGTCTGCCGCGGCACGGAGCTCGACTATACGCCCAACTACTGGAAGGATGACCTGCCCAGCGAGCCGTTAGGGAAAACCAAGGCTTATCAGCAGCTGTGCGACCTTGCCGGAGGGCGCGATCCCCAGTGGCGTACCTACTATCAGAAGCAGTGTGACACCCTGGATTCCGCATTCCAGCAAATCAGGGATTTGCAGCGTGCCGGCCAGGATTTCGATATCTTCCTGTGCTTCAAGTCCGAAATCAGCAAGCCGCCGCAGTACACGCCGGAGCATGAGCTCCTGGAGATGGTCTATCCCATTTTGACGGGTCATCATTTGCGGGTATTCTATTCCCCCAGCACCATGAACGGGCAGCCTGTCACCTATCACTACGGGGGCATGATTTATCACGCGCTCCGGACAGCCCGTCTGCTGGTCGTGGTCGCCAGCTCGCCGGAAAACGCAGCATCCCCGTGGGTTCAAAGCGAATGGATGCGCTACAGAAACTGGAACACCACCCAGCAGGAGCGCATCATCACCGCGACCATTGGCAGCATGCGTCCCGCCCAGTTTCCCCAGCAGTTGAAGATGATGCAGAGCAATCTGCACGCTGAGCAGGTCAATCAGATTGCTGCGCACGAGTTTGCCGACGCGATTCTTCGGCAGTACGAGGCTCTGCCGCCGCGTGGCACTCCCGTCATCATCCCCCCAAGGGCTGAAGCCGCAGAGCCGGAGCTGCCGGCCAGGGATGAATCCACCGCAGCACTGGAGCCGCCGGCCAGGGATGAATCCACCGCAGAGCTGGAGCCGCCGGCCAGGGATGAGCCCACCGCAGAAGAGCTGTATCAGAAGGCCCTGGCCTGCACCGATATCACCGAGTTTCTCCGCTACTGCCATGCAGCAGCGAACATGGCGTATGTCCCCGCGCAATGCAGGCTGGGTGCCTATTATGCCGACAAAAACGACGGGGAATCTGTCAAATGGTATCGCAGGGCAGCCGAAGACCATCACGATGCGGAAGCGCAGTACCAGCTGGGTCAATGCTATCTGCACAGCAAGGGTGTACCGCACAACGACGCAGAAATCGTGAAATGGCACAAGGCAGCAGCCAGGCAAAATCACGCGAAAGCACAATTTGCACTGGGCGGCTTCTATGAGCGTGGTGACTATGGCGTGCGTAAGAATCGCGCCAAGGCCTTCGAGCTGTATGAGCAGGCGGCCCATCACGGAACGGCGGACATGCAGTTCACCCTCGCCCGTTTCTATGCCAAGCGCAGAGCCTACATCAAAGCTGCCAGATGGTACAAGCGTGCAGCGGAGCTGGGACATGCCCAGGCTGCATTGGCACTTGAACAGCTGACATCAGGCAGGCTGACACGGTGGATTTTGCATTCCTGCAAGGGCTGGCAGCAGGAGCCCATGGTCAGTCGTGGGCTGAGCAGGCATGGCTCCGTTTAATCTTCATCTGCGTTGAATGAACGTCACCGGGTGCAGCTGTGCGCATGATGCTTTTCCGATGCAGATGCGCAGAACTCTTCTGACAGCAAACGGCCCCTCTTTCCGCTGTGCAGGCCGCACGGGAGAGGGGCCGTTTTTGTCATGCCTGCCGGACGGCTCACTCCCCCGCCCTGAGCGTGAAGCCCGGCACAGCCTGGGCCGTTTTCAGCCATGAATCCATGTCCTGTGCGGACAGCCGCGTGCCGCTTCCGTCCTCGCCGCGCACCATCAAAATGTGGCGCATGTGATTCGGGCGCAGCAGCGCACTGCACAGCTCCTCCGTGTAGGCAGGAATGCGCCTGTTGAGAAAGAGCCGCCTTGCATCCTTCGTATCCGCGTGGTGCAGCAGAAGCTCGTGCGTCATCAGCCAGCCGCCATCCGCTGTCCTTTGCAATGCCACGCCACCCAGCTCCACCAGCCGTTCGGCCAGAAGGATATCGTGGCTGATGGCGAAGGGAATATGTCGGGTGATGCCGTCCTTCTCGGCGCGCAGCTCCAGGCGTCCGTCCGCACTGCGGAAAATCACGGGCCGGGCCAGGTTCAGCATCAGCAATCGGCTGCCGGAACGCCGCCCATCCGCCACGCGAAGGATGGATGCCTCCATCAGGATGCGCTGCCATCGCGCCTCGACCTGGGCCACATCCCCGCTTTGACCATACCGGCGCACAAAGTCCAGCATATACGCCTTGGACACACGGGGATACGCCAGCGCGGCATCATCGGCTGACCCGGTGTGCAGCGCAGCCAGCAAGGCCACCTCGACCCAGTTGATTTCGCTGCCATAGTGGGCCGCCAGCTCGTCACGCCGGGACAGGATGTATTGTCCGCTGGTATCCCCATGGCGCAGACGGATTTGCTGCTTGATTTCATCATGATAGGCAGCCAGCGCGGATTTCAGCCTGCCGGTCTGACCGGGAACGCCAAAGGCGTGTGCATGCATCGTCACCGCGGCATAGCCCGGGGTTTTCATCGACAGTGCCTGCGCGAGGTGCTGCATCTGATTGTACTGCTCCTGATAGCGCGCGAAAGTGCCCTGTGCGCCGCTTTGAACCAGACTGAACTGTGTGTCCACACTCGTCAGCAGCTGCCGCATTTCCTCGGAGCCTGACATGCCGATGTCGTGCAGCTTTGCCCCCAGAAGCAGATGCTCGCGGATGCTGTTGAGGTCATCGCCGGGAAGCTGCTCGCGCAGCCAGGGCCGGAGGGCCATGAACAGCTTGTCCGTTTCCTCCATGACCTCCTCGATATGCGGCTGCGCATGGCAGGAATAGCCATTCAGCTCGTCGCGGCTGCGCTCCAGATGATGGTTGTAAATCGTGACCTGCATGTCATAGAGCCTGCGCTCCTGCGGCGTAAAGGTGGAAAGGGTGCTGTTCACCGGCGGGCTCGGCGCATCGTCAAACAGGGAGCCGGACTGCGGCGCATGCCCGCTGTGCGCCGACTGGCTGCGCAGGGTGCTGATGAACGCCAGCACCCGCTTGCGGAATGCACCCTGGGCAACCTCCTGCGCCGTGAAAGGCTGGCTGAGCTTGAGGGCGCAGTTCAGCAGAGCTTCCAGCTCCTCCCGGAATGCCTGGTCGCTGAGTGCGCCAGTGTCCGGCAGTGTCACGAAAAACAGCTCCGAATCCCCACCGGGCAGCAGCTGGTTGGTCAGCATGGTGTACAGGCAGGCCGCTGCACTGTACCAATCGGAGCGTTCATCGGCCAGCTCGGGGGCATCCAGCATGTCAGGGTCGGAAAACCCCTCCGTATACGGCAGCAGGCAGCGGTCCAACGCCATGGAAGGCATGGCTGCCTTGGGACGGGCCGATGCCAGGTCCAGCAGCTTGACACTCAGTGCGCTCTCACTGCTCAGCGGGCAGTCCTGCGTGACGAGGTAGACGTTCTTCGGGTTCACATCCATGTGCAGCACGGAGCGGTGGATGCCCTCCAGCACCGCCAGCAGATTGCTCAGAATCATCAGGCACAGCAGCACATAATCCCTGTCCAGCTCCGGCGTGTACTGCCTGTTAATGAATTCATGGAGCGTATAGCCTTCCTCGGTGGCGATGCACAGCAGGTCATCCCTGCCCGGCACCGTCTCGCAGTACAGCACGCCGGAGAAGTTGTTCTCGCCCCGGCTGGCTGCCAGATTGACGCTTCGGCACAGACTCGCCTCCCCCAGAAAGGCGCAGCGCAGCTGTTCCAGTTCCCCTTGCAGGCTGCTGTCCGGGCGCAGGGTCAGCCGGCCGTCCTGCGCAGAGCGCACCAGGCAGGCTTGCAGGGCTTTCGGGCAGAATTCCTTGAGGACACAATAGGCCTGCAGCCTGCCGTCCTCATCATACTTTCTCGCCAGGTAGCACAGTGAGCTGCCGCCGTGGCCAATCGGCCTGACAATGCGGTAGGCAGGCTTGCCGCGTACAAGGACATCGCCTTCCAGGATCGCAATGCCGTTCATTCCGCCGACCTCCCCGGCGTTGCAAGCCACTGTGCCGTGGCGCAGCGCAGGATGAACCGCAGCAGACTGTCCTCAAAGTGAGCAGGCATTTTCTTCATGCCTTCCAGCAGCTGCTCCACCGAGGAATAGAGGTCCGGCTGAAAGATGCTCATGCTGGCATTGACGGCGGCGTCCGGGTGCGGATGGTTGATGGCATAGCGCAGCGCGTTGAGCTTGTGGTCAACACCGGGCAGGAAGAGCAGGCGGTAAATCAGCTCCATTTCCTCACGGGTGGCATTGCCCTGATTCCCGTGAATCTTGTTGCGGAAGAAGCGAAGGCAGCGGAAGCAGTTAAACCATGCCGTCCATTCGTCACGCGAATAGGCCGTCCCATCAACGCGGGCATAGGCCGCGTAGTTGCTGCTGCGCCAGAAATTCACAAAGTCGTAGCGGCTCAGCGGGATATCGCCGCTCTGGCCCTCGCGGCCCTGCGTATCCTTGAGATACTTGATTTCCGCCGCCAGCAGCCCGGGCGTGAAATAGGTGCGCAGGAACTGTTCGTAGAGGATACCCATCGAAATCCCATAGTTCATCAGCGCACTGTCGGGGATGGTGGTGTTCTGCGTGGCGCAGCGTTTCATGTAAACAGCGTACTGCATCCTGGTGAGCATGTCCTCATCCATGCCCAGCTGCTTGAGCGCATCCTCGCTGGTCACACCGAAGGCGGCAAGCTCATCAGCATTGAGGTGCATGTCCATGGTTTGAGCTACCGGCACAGGCTGTTCCGGCATGGGCTGTTCGGGTGCGGGCTGCTCCGGCGCGCTCATCAGCGAGCGAAGCTCCGGGCCGGTGAGCAGGGTCGCGGTCACGGACAGGCGGCCGCCAATCTGGCTGTGGCTCCATGCCTGCAAGCTCCAGGGATCCACCAGGAAGTGATAGGCCTGCAGCTCATCCTTCCGGATAGACTCCCACAGCCTGCACGCAAGGCCATGCTCCGTGAGCAGACGGCACAGCATCCGGGCCGCCGTGTTGCAGCGTTCCTCATTCGGGCTGAACACCATGGTCTGCACCGTATAATACGCATCGGCCTGGGCCATGCGCAGTAGCTCAGCCTTTTCCGGGCTGTTCTCCGGCAGCCGGGCGGCACCGCCCACCAGGGCCGTGCAGATGTCCGATGTATCTGCAGGGGTGAACTGCACGCTGCATCCGCATCCGGGATGATTGCGGAGCAGGCCGAACATGGCAGCAGGGTCGATTGCCGCACCGTCGGAGAAGCACGGAGAATAGTGCAGCACGCTCCCATTGGTCAGCTTGCAGGCTTTGCGTTCCTTGGTCAGGACGCGCCAGCAGTCTGCGTCCATATGGGCCGTGCCCTCATCATTGCTGCGGGCACTGACGCACAGCTCCTGCGCATGGTTGATGTGTGCCAGCAGCGCGTCCTGCATCTCCGCGCACAGCGCATTGGCATCATCGGGCAGCGTATCCGCCGGAAAGCGGAAGCGCACATTCAGGCCATGGCGCAGCACCACGCGCAGCCGGTTTCTGGTGCAGATGGATTTCATTTCCACGCTGAAGCGAAGCTCGGGATTCACCTCGTCCAGCGCACGCGCCAGCCATTGGAGCAATGCCGGCATCTGGCGGAGCATATGGGCAGCCGCGTCATCACTGACGGCCAGCAGCTGGAAGCCAGCGGCAATGCTGGCATTGAGCAAACGAACCGCATCGAGCGAAAAGATCGGCAAGGACAGCACCTCCCTTTAGCGGATGTTCTGGTATTTGCGGGAGCATTGATCGCAGATGAACTGCCGCTGGAAATCGGTGGTATACTTGCTGCAGGTGGTACACCAGCGAATGATTTCCCCACATTTCGGGCATTTGGAAGGCTTGCGGGTACCCTTGGGGAGATAATGCAGACCGCCGCACTTCTTGATGGCGTCATACTTTTTCTCGCCTCCGACGGTCACAGACAGCGGGAAGGGGCAGGGCATAGCCGTCACGCTGTCCAGCACCTCCAGCTTGGAGAGCCACAGCCACCAATCAATCCTTCCGATGCGCAGGCCCCATGTGGCAGTCAGGCCCTTGTTGATGCGCGTTTCTGCGTCCTGAAAATACTGCGGCTGAATCAGTGCGCGGATATCCTCACAGGAGGATGCCTCTTCAAGGCTCTCTGCGGGGATTCGGGACAGCGCGGCAGCGAACCCATTCTCCATGTAAAGCTGGGCATTGCTTTGCAGCGTCTGGACGAGCTGCGCGTTGTCATGCAGGTCAAGCGCGTGTCCCAGCAGCCGTTCAACATTCTCCGGTACAATGTTCAAATAGACGGTGAGCGGCAAGCGCACTGTCCAGCGACTGCCGGGCAGTGTACTGGTGAGCATCATTGCACACTCATGCTGCCGGGTATCCACAAAAACAATATTCGTCTCGACCTGAAGCAGCGATGTCGGCTGCGTTCCTTCCCGGAGGTTCTGTGCAATCCTGGCAATGTCCGGGTCGGGTTCGTCGCCGGAGAGCGCATAGGTTCCGCTCGGGCACGGCACCCACTGGCCGTTCACTTGACAGACAGCGACCTGATTCGGTCCAGCAACCAGCAGAGAATCCTTGGGAATGTGCTTCGCGTGCGGATGCACAAACAGCAAATCCTTGGGCTCGGGATCCCACGCGAAAATCACAGGCTCATGCTTCTGTTCCAGGAAGTATCGCTGTCGGGCAATGTATTTGTCATCCGGCTGGAAGCCGCACAACCTGCACGCGCCATAGCGGCCCTGCGCGAACGGCAGTGCGGCACGGTCATAGGGGCATTGGATAGTGGGCGTACTCACCCGGTCATGGCTCTCCATCCCTTGCGTGCTCATAGGCCCCATTCCTCCGCTTCATCTTCATCCGCCTGCATGCACACACGGGCTTCAATCTCCATGCCGCCGTCAAAGCAGCCTGCAAAGCTGTCGTACTGAGCGCATACCGTCTGCTCGGGAAGCTCAAAGTCTGTGAGATGGCAGCAGCCTGCGAATGCACGGTGGCCAATGACCGTCAGACCTGCACAGCCCTTCACGCTGGTCAGGGCGCGGCAGTTCTCAAAGGCATGGTCGCCAATGCGCGTCACCGTTTCCGGAATGCAGACGGAAATCATCCGCGCATTGGCAAACGCCGAAGGGGCAATCTCAATCACAGGCTGTCCCCGGTACATGGCCGGAAGCACCAGCTCCGGCGGAAGCTCGTCCGCGCTGAACAGGATGCGCATGCCGCGGTTCGGGAACTGTACCTCCTCAAAGTGCAGCAGTCGGGAAAGCCGCTGTTCCTGCTCACTCATGAGCGGGAGTCCCTGCTCCCTGCCACGCATCCGGGCAACCAAATCCTGTATGCTGGCCGACCTGACCGTGCCGCCCTGCTCAACCAGTGCCTGCAGGCTGACCGCGCCTGCATGACCGCCACTGAGCTGCTGCAAGGCGATACCTGCCTGCGGTGCAGCCGCACTGGACGGCGGCATGGTTTGAACGGGTTGTTCCGGCTGATGTGCTGGCTCGCTTTTACCGGAGAAGCCGGAATAAAAGGGCACTGCAACCATGTCACTGCTTTGGTCCTTCTGGCCGCACAGGGGACATTGCGTCATTTCGTCCCGGTAGGCATAGCCGCAGCCCAAACAGGTTTTCATCAACAAGCACTTCCTTTCAGAAAAGTATGGCAGTCACCGATATTTGTCACATCATCCATGCTCCAGCGTTGTGTGCGGAAGCTCTTGCCTTCATGCTGAAATGCCTTGATAGGAGCAGCTTTATCATAGCACATGCCGCGCGGCGATTCGGCAGGCCTTCCCGCACAAAGAACAAAATCCGCCGCTCAAAACTCCCAGCCGCCGCTGACAATGCCGATGTCCATCAAGGCATCCGCACACACGGGCGTGGGCATGGCCTGGTGCTGTTCATAGCGTTGCAGCATCGTCAAATCGGCTTCACGGCATTGTTCACTGTGGCGGGCACAGGCTCCGTGCAGCGCGTCAAGCCACTGCTCCGACAGAGGGGCGTCCGTCAGGGGCTGCCGTTCGAGCTGCGCAAAGGCATCGTCCATCAGTTGAAGCATGGTGCTGTAATGCGGCTCCTGCTTCAGCTGGTCGGGGTTCAGGCCGCTCCACGCCTCCTTCAAGCGGTTGAGGACGTATCGCGCCGCACGCTCCCGGTGGAAGGCACGCCTGTCGTTGTGTACAGCGTAGCCGAAGGTATAGGCGGCCATCATCATCAGGAAGCCCGCGCTGGGTTCGCTGTTGCGCCGCTGCGGGTCAAAGACATTCAGGATAGCACTGAGCTGATCCTGCAAATGCCGCTGGGTGATGCACTGGGGTACAAACATGGTATGCAGCACCTTGCTGATGCGGCTGGGCGTCATTCGGGACAGACTCAGCTCCAGCCGCTGGAGCTGCCGGGGGGTATAGCGCAGCTGGCGGGCAAGCTCCACAATCTGCTCCTTCGGCTGACCCGCAGGCCTGGCAGGCACCACCGCAAAGCCAAAGCAGCGCAGCACCTGCGCGACACTGCCAAAGAGCAGGGGACGGACACTGCTGCACCCACAGCACAGCAGCAGCCGGAACAGACTGCTGCGGCAGCTCCTGTCAAACGCATTGCGCTGCAAACCAACGCGCTGGACACTGAGCGCAACATCCGTGATGCAGCGTTTCATCACCTCGGGTGTCGCATCCTGGCTGTAGCTGCGGCGAAGGAACTGGGGAAAGTCCCGCTCAATGGCCCGCAGAATCAGGTCGCAGGAGGTCGCATCCTCATAGGTGCTGCGCTGGAGCGTGCTGCGCCGCAGGGCCTCCTCCCGCTTCCTGGCATAGTCCTTCTTCTGCTGCTCATCGAACCAGGCTTTGGGCTCGGCAATGTCCAAGGTGTGCAGCGGATCGCGGGGTGCCATGATATCCTGGATGGCCCGAATCACCTGATTGACCACCATTTCAGCCTTTTCCGGTGAAACCTCGGGCGGTACAAGGCCAGCGGCCTCATAGAGCATGCAATAGGCGGCCTGCACACGCTTGTGCGGACATTTGCCGAAGCTCTGCTCATGGCCGCGCATGTTCTCCGTATCCTGCTCCGCCCATGCATCCTCCTGCACAGCGTCTTTCTCCTCGCAGCTGTCCTGGATGCTGCCGGAAAACTGGCTGTGCAGGAAACGAATCATTTTCAGGAAGGTTCGGCGGGGTGCGCCGCTGCTGGAGCGTTCAATGGGCGCATACAGCTCATGGAGCTTCTTGTACACGGCATCATCCTGATGCTTGGCCGAAGCGACCTCCCGGTAAAAAATGGACATGTTGTAGCGGGTAAGATAGGCCGAATCACTGTCTGACAGCCCCTTGGCAGCCGCACTGGATGCGCCCCGGCTGATGCCCGCACTCGCACGATAGACACGATACGCCGCCACAGCCCGTTGGAATGCGGCATAGCTCCACGCCTGCTCCACCGCATAGCGCAGCAGCATGTCCTCCACACGATGCCAGCTGACCGTTTGCAGATGATAGGAAAGCAGCACGCCGTTCATCTCATCCACGGTCATGCGCAGCCCCAGGCCCACACGAATCACGCTGGAGCCACTGGGCTGGATGGCCTCAAACGCCGTGCGCAGGCCGGTGTTGTTCTTCATCATCGCATGGCCGCGCTGCACCACATCCTCCAGATGGCTGGGCAGCGGCTGCGCGTTGATGAACACGATGAGGCGTTCCTGATCGTTTTTTTCCGGCAGGTCTTCTGCTTCATTGTAAGCCATCAGTCTGCAAATCGAGCTGAGGGTATCCAGCTTGCTGACAGCAAGCTCCGCCTGGATGGTGGAAATACGGAGCAGAGCCGCCAGAATGGCGTCCTTGAAGGCTTGTGTGAACATGTGCAGCACCTCGCGTACAGCTGCCCAGGCCCAGGAGAAACGATTGGGCGCAGCGGAAACATTGCACAGCCAGTGTACCACATTTCGCCATGTTTTGTCACGCATTCTCCCCGTCTGCGCCCAAAATCATGCACCCGATGCACCCATACAAAGCAGGGCCTGGACATGATGCACGCTGGCATCTGTCCAGGCCCTGTTGGTATGGTTCTGTATGCTGTGCGCCTGCGCGCCTTACCGCCTGCGCATGCAGGCAGACCGCCGATAGGCCACGTCGATGCGCTCAACGGACACGCCGAAATCCATCGTCAGCCGCTTGTTGGCGAAATCGAGGATATCCCGTTCGTGTTCGTTCAGTGCCCTGGCCACCATCGCCACGATATCCTGCTCCGTTTCCGCTTCCTCGGCGGCTTCCGTCGGAAGACAGGTCAGCTCGTCCATGATAAGATTTTGCAGCCTTTCGATGACCTTCTGCTTCAGATAATCGGATACGTTCTCCTGGTCATGCAGATTCAGTGCATTGCGCAGCAGGGCATCGGCGGAGACAATCTTGACAAACGCCGTCAGCGGCAGCTCAATGCTCCAGCCGCTGACCGATACGCGGCCCTTGACCATCATCGGCAGCTCGTGCAGCCGCTGGTCAAAGAAGATTATCCTCGTGTTGAGCTTGAGCGCGATGGGCGGCAGGTTCAGCTTGCCCGCATTGATGCCCCGCGCAATCGTCCCCGTATCCAGGTCATCGCCAAAGATGGCGTAAGTTTGCGCCTTGTCCAGCACGTGCTGCTGCCCGCCGGAAACATAAACGGCCGTCTGTCCTTCATGGACAATCAGCAGGGAATTGGCCGGAATATGACCGGCATGGTGATGCACATAGACCAGCTCATCGGGTTCGGGAGCCCACTGGATGACAATGGGCTTCTGCTGCTCGGAGAGGAAGTAGAGCTGCTGGGTCACATACGTCTGCGCGGGGGTCTTGCCGCACACCGGGCAGGGGCCGTAATGGCCATCCTCGCTATGCAGCGAAGCGGCGCAGCGCGGACAGGCAATCACCGGATAGGCGGACTTCTTTTGCGCCACCGGCGCAGCTGCATCCTCCCGGGCTGCTGCGGGGGAGCCGGTCAGGAACGTGTGCAGCTCCTCCGCTGCCGGTGCTATCTTGGGTGCGGCTGTGCAGGGACACTGCATCCAGCCCTCCATCTCCCTGGGCTCGAACAGGACTGCTTCACAAACCTCGCACTTTCTGGAAACGAACTGCGCGGCCTGCCCCGTATGGCCGCAGAGCTTGCAGCGCAGGCTGCTGCTGCGGTTGATGGATACTTCGCCCGGGGTCATCCTGCCGCATTCGGTACAGTACATGTACATCATGAAGGCACATCCTTCCTTATGTTGCTGCTGGGCTGCAAGCCCTGCTGCGCTTGCCACGCAGGCGATGATATCCGTATAGCATGCCTGCGCGGCATCAGAGGGGGGAAACACGCAGAAAAGACAGAAGTCCAGCCTGCCAGGGAAGGGAGCGGCTGCGCGTGTGCCGTCAGCCGCCATGGAGCTTGCGGTACTCGCGCAGTGCAGCATCCTCCTTGGCGTCGTATTCCACGGTGACATGATTCACAATCCGGGACAGCTCATCCCTCGTCAGCGGAATGTACGTCGTCACCTGACTGGAGCCTTCCGGATAGGCTTCCATCATGTGGGTGCGCATCTGGCGATAGAGGTCATCATACAGCACCTCCATGTTGCGGAAGGAGAAATGCCGCTGGGCTGCCCGTTCTGCCAGGAAACTGATGGCTTCCTCCTGCTGCTGCGGCGTGTCGCCCAGGCCGGAGTGCAGATAGGTACATCTGCGCAGAGCATTTTCCAGTGCCTTCATCTCGGGATAGCCCATGTAGGTGGCACGGCCAATGCGGCTGAGCAGGGCACTGTCAAGCTGCTCGGGGTGATTGGTAGCCAGAATGACCATGGCCTTGGTCTTGCCCGCTACACCGTCGAGCAACTCCAGCAGGGAGGCCGTGTAGTTGGCCTTTTTATCCTCCTGTGCGCGGGATGAGAAAAGACGATCCACCTCGTCAATGCAGATGACCGCAAAGTTGTACGTTTCGGCCTCCTCAAAGACACCCTTGATGCGGTTTTCCGCCGTACCCACATACCGGCTGATGATGTCGCCGATCTTCAGCAGGAAGAAGGCAGAATTCTTGGGGTTCTCCGCCGTATTGGGGTACTGCTCCGCCACATAGGTGGCCAGTCCCTTGCACAGGAAGGTCTTGCCGCTGCCGGGAGGGCCGTAGAGAAGCCTGTGCCCAACCCTGTGCGGGGGCTGGGGCAGATTGGGATAGAGCTCGCTGAAGTTATCCTTGACCGCCGTCTTCAGCTCTTCGACCACATGGGCTGCCGTCGCAGCAGCTTCCTCGATGCGAACCTTACCCGGCTGGACAATGTAGGATGCAGCGTCGAAGTCAGGCATCTCATCGTTGACCTTGGCGGCGTTTTCCGCCTGCCGGGCCTCCTTGCGGGGCTTGGCAGGCGTGCTGCGCGCAGGGGCTTTGCCGGTCTCCGGCTCCTTCTGCTTGGGCGGCTCCGGCGCGGCAATCATGTTCTTGCGCAGCATGATGGTATGCACCTGCTGAATCAGGTCATTCGCTGTGCGCTGATGACCGGCGGACACCTGGCCTGTGCTCAGCTCCGCCAGGCGGAGCTGAATCTTGGCAGCCTCCGTCAGATGCTCCAGCCCCTCACGCGTATAGTCGCCATGGTCGTCCTTATCCCGATTGGCCTGCTCGATCTCCGCCAGATACTGGTATTGCAGCAGGCTATCGTTGGTGGTATCAAGCATGCTGAACCTCCTTAGTCATGATGCGAGTCACGCAGGCCGGAGGTGATGGCATTGAGCATGGACAGCGCATCGTTCAGATTCTCTGCCGTCTGGGTGCTTGTCTCGGCCGCATGCGTCTGCACCGGCTCCACGGTGTCCGTGGTCACTTCCGCGGTGTAGGGCGTGTCGAGGGTAATCTCGCCGCGGATGAGCTGATCCATCAGCTGGTCAGAGATACCGGAAATGCTGGAGGTTTGCGTGGAGGTGTTCAGCATCTGCTGGAGCATGTTGTCAACGCCGCTGACATCCATGGTGCGGAAGCCCCGGAGCGCAGTATCCGTGAGCTTGTCGAAGTTAACGCTCTGCGTCGGAATGCGAATCGCGTTCAGCTTCCCGACCGTGGCCACCAGCTCCTCCGTAGCTCCCTGCATGTCCAGCTGCCCCTGAATGATGCGGTAGACATCATGGATCTTGCCGATGTACTGGTACACCGCATAGGCAAACTTCAGCTGGTCGTAGGCAATGCGCTTGCCGACCGTATCATGGTTGGCCTCGGCCCGCTTGACCGCAGCAATGGCGCGCTGGGCGCGGGTGGCATACAGGGTTTTCTGGGCATCGGTCTGCGCGATGGCCTCCAGAACGTCCTTGTAGGTCTGCTCAGCCTGCTGCTTCTTGGCGGCTTCCCGCTTCTGCCGGTTGTTCTGAAGTGCTTCACCCATGCTGACGCGGGGTTCTCCATTCTTCTTGTCGAAAATGCCAAACATTGTATGCACGCCTCCTTATCAGCTGTTGAGTATGCTGGGGGTATCCTGAACCTGTTGTGTTTCCTCGCTGGTCGTCTGGGACGCATGGAGGGCTTCATAGCTTTCACGCATCTGCTCCTGAATGTCCTGGCTGACAATCGGCTGATGCTCCTGGACAGCCCTGTAGAGCACATTCAGCTCCGCCTCGGACTGGGCCGCCCTTTGTTCGACCTCCTTTGCTTCCTCCACAAAGCGGGCCGCAATCTCGACATCGGTCATCAGGCCCTCACGCAGCTTCACCATGAGCTGCTGCATCTGCTGGTAGTGGGCATTGTAGGGATTGGTCTGGATGGTCGTAATGTTTTGGCGCAGGGTATCAATGTCGCTCTCCCAGTTCTTAATGAACCCTCCGGCAATCTCGATGCGCTTCTGGCAGCTCATGACCTGATGGTTCAGGCGCATATATTTTTCCTGATCGGGGAGCTGGTTGCCGGCATCCAGCTTGATATTGGCCATGAGGGCAAGCTGCTGCTGGATATAGCCGGTGCGCTCCTTCTCCAGGTCGCTGATGACCTTCTGCTGGCAGAGGATGTTCGCCTGCTGGATGAGAATATGCAGCTTCAGTGCCGCAATGGTCACGTCGTTGGTCTGATTGCTGGAAACATGCTGAATCGCCTTGGTGATGGTATCAATGGCATCGGCGCAGTCCTCCGCCGTGCCATAGCGGAGAATATGCTCCAGCGAAGCCTCGAAGAGCCCCTTGAGGGCCGCCAGCAGGTCGGAGATATCCGTATTGGCATGGCGTCCGCGCATCATCTGCTGCATGAGATCAAGCGTCTGCGTGTATTGGCTGATCTGCTCCTGTGCCAGCGATGTCTTGATCAGGTGCGCCTTGCAGGTATCCATGGCACTGATGACCATGTCAAAGGTGACGGTTTCCTGCTGCGTCTGGGCCGGTGCATCGTCCTTCCCGGGAGCTGCCGGCCTTTCAGGCGTGGCGACTGTCTCAGGCTCCTGCTTCTGCTTCGCAGAGCCGAGCTTTTGGAATACGTTTTTGAGCTTATCCAACCGGGCCATACGGAATGCCTCCTCACATGGTTAATGGTTCGCTACAAAGAGCATGGGCTGGGAAAACTCCTGAATCATCAGGGAATGGGGCCGGATGCACAGCCCGTCCTCATACAGGGGCCGGAAAACCGCTTTCTCCATGGCCGTCTGGAGCGCATCGCGCTGGCGCAGAATCTCCGGGTAATCGGGAGGTTCCTCCCCCAGCACCTCGGTCAATGCCTCCATCATCCGCGGCCGAATCCGGTCCAGAAGCAGCGAGAACAGGGAAACCTGAGGGGCCTTGTGCATCATGCTGCGGCGAATCACCATGGAGAAGCCCTGAATATGCGCTACCCGAAGGGTCATCTCCCCATGAAAGCCCAGCCGGAACAGCCTGTCAGGCGCACCGGGAACCCGGTAGCTGAGCATGTCCCGAAAGCCCATGGGCAGGCGAATATCCCGCAGGGAAACGATATGGCTGACCACGTCCGGCACATCCGGGGCCACGAAGTATTCCTGCGGCGCAGGCATGCGCAGCTCCACCGCATCCTGGCCCCACAGCACCACCGCACAGGCGTCCAAGCCAATCATCAGCTGCTGACCGGGCATGCATGGGCGGCTGACGCACACCTCATCCACAAAAATAGCAGGCGGACGGTTGTAGCTGCTGTTCATGGGCCACCTCACTGATGATGAATCATGAAAAACACACTATGGATGATTTTGGCTATACCGGCCACGGCCAGCGCAGGCAGAAGGGCCAGCACCCCCGCCAGGAAGAAGGAGCAGATGAACCACAGCAGCGTGAGCATGAAATCAACGCCCGTGCTGCTGGGCAGGTCGATGCGCCAGGTCTGCAGCAGAATCAGGTTCATCAAGCCACCCAGGCTCAGATTCAGCAGGGCTGTTTTGAGCATGGTGAAATGGCGGTCAAACCATAGCAGCACCGCCGCGCACAGCACATAGACCGTAAGCAGAATCAGGTTCGTGGTCACCACGCTCTGGCAAAGCGTGGCGATTCCCTCCACCCCCAGGCCGTAAATCACCACCGGCCAGATGGCGATACCGGCCAGCAGCAGCAGCAGGAACACCAGGGTGAAATAGATTGTGCCCATGACCGTCAAGCCGCGATCCATTGCGCAGTGCTGCAGGAGTGTGTGCAGATAGGCGTCCCTGCGATACATCCTTCATCATCTCCTTGCATCTTGCAAGCATTCTCGCTCATTATACCATGTGTACCAGTGCAAAACAAGGTTGCGCATAGCATCTTGTTGATGCCCCCTGCTCTGCATGACACAGTATAACACAACCGCCCTTCCTCCTCCTGTACAATTCCCGCACAAAAGACAGAATCCCCCTCCAAAGAACCGCGCCAGCGTCGAAGGGGTCAAGGAGCCCATGCAGTCATTGGATGACCCGGGCACTCTGTCCTTCCATCCAGCCTGGCTGTGCCATGGTCAGCGTGTGCCATGAGGATGATAACTTGATTTCCCTTGATGATAATAGGATATTCCCTGCACCTTGCAAGCCTTGAGCGGGCATTTTCCACGCTGGCGCAGCCGGACAGATGGAAAGGCGCAGAGGCATCCTGCACCTTGCAGCAAGGCCCTCGCTCATGCGTCAAACATCATCGCATCCACATACCGCTGGCTGAAATAGGCATTGCCATCCAGACGGACATGCTGTGCCTGGCGGCGAAGCTCCGCTGTCCTGTTGCGCAGCGAGGTATCCATCAGCAGCATGGCTGCACCATCGAGGGCAGCGTTGCCAATCACGCGCACCCGGTCTGCCAGCGCGGGCGCAATCAGGCCAATCCGTGCGGCACTGGCGATATGCAGATGACTCCCGAAGCCGCCTGCCAGATAGACGGCAGTCACGCTGTTCTCCGGGCAAGCCGCAGCATGGAGCAGACTGTCCATGCCCGCTGCCATGGCGGCCTTGGCCAATTGAAGGGCACGCACATCCCGCTGCGTCAGCAGCACGCCTTCGGCCAGCGGATAGGGGGATTCCTCCATCGCGCCGGTTTCATCCACGATTTCCAGCTCCAGCAGCGCAGCCACAGCATCCACCAGCCCGGAGCCGCACAGCCCCACCGGCTTTCTGTCGCCCATCGTGCGGATGCACAGCTCCCCGTTCTCCACACGCACCCTGTCAATGGCACCGGGAATGCAGCCGCAGCCGCAGCTGATGCCTGCACCCTCAAAGGCAGGGCCTGCTGCGGTGGAAGCGATGTACAGCTGTCCTCTGTGCCACAGGGCAATCTCGCCATTGGTGCCGATGTCGCAGAGCAGTGCCGTTTCCTGCCTTTCCAGCATGCCGCTGGCCAGCAGGGCGCAGGCGGTATCCGCACCCACAAAAGCATGCAGGCAATGGGGCAGATAGCAGCGTCTGCCCAGCAGGGGGTATTCATCACCAAAGGTACAGTTCGCTTCAAAGGGAGCCCGGGACAATCGAACCGGGTTCCGCCCGGTCAGCAGATACAGCATGGTGGTGTTGCCGGTCATCACCAGGGATGCCGCATCCTCCGGCAGAACGCCCGCCTGCGCACAGGCCGTGCGCAGCAGGGTGAACACGGCGTTCCCGATGGAGGACTGCAAAGCGGACAGCTGCCCCTTCATGGCGGCATCCATGCGTCCGATGACATCGGCTGCCACGGTGGTCTGCGGGTTCAGCATGGTGGAAACCGCCAGGCATGCACCGGTTTGCAGATGGTACAGGCGCAGGGCCAGGGTTGTCGTGCCGATATCCACGGCTGCGCCGAAGCGTCCCGGCATAGGCCGCACCGGGGCGAGTGCCGCGCCGTATCCGGCTTCAATCTGCTCCGTGGGCAGGGCATCGGGCAGAATCACCGCCGCATCGCCATGAATCATGGCCTGACAGGAAAGCCGGGTGCCGCAGCGTATCTCCGCATCGCTGGGGGCAGAGACATCCCCCTCCAGCAGCACAGCGCACTTGCCGCATACGCCGCGCCCTCCGCATGGATGCGCCAATGCCTGCCCGGCACGCTCCAGCAGGGTGGACAGCTTTTGCGCATCGGAAAAAGCCACAGCGTATGTCTGTGGCCCGCGATGGATGGTCAGCCGGGGCATGCAATCCCTCCTTCAAAACAGCACAATGCCAAAGAAGGTCACGGTGTTCTGTCCATTGATGTACTTCAAATCCGTTGGCTTGGCCGTGTTGTACACGTCAATGCCGTAGCCCTCCATGGGGGGCAGAGCCTTGTCCGGCTGCCGGCAGGGCTGGTTGTCCTGTTTTGCGCAGCGTTCGCACAGGTGGCAGCCGCCGCAGGACAGGTGCAGACACCCCGGCAGCAGCGGCTTGACAGCGTCATTCACCGCCTGACTCACACGGGCATGACGCATGCTGGCCTCTTCCATGCCTTCGATGTCGAAGCTGTCCTCAATGGTGTGGATGGTCTGATACAGCAGACCATGGCTGTAGCCTTTCAGCCGCGCCGTCAGGATGTCGATTTCGCCGATGTCCGGCGGACACATCCAGCACCTGCCATACATGCCGCAGGCATTGCTGGCGCAGATATCCCGGAAGGCGGAGGATACGACAATATCCTCCGCCCGAATCATGGCCGCTTTCCTTGCCCCGGCAGCAAGGGCCAGCACAATCAAGTCGTCATGATGCCCCATGAATGATGTCCCATTCCCTTCCTGAGCCAGCCTGACCAGTGTCAGGGGGCCGAAGTCCGAATCAGCCCTTCACCGCCGCAAAGAAGGCCTGGATGTTCTCCCATTTGGCATGGGCAGGAATGTCGCAGCCGGAGGAAGGCACAAAGTTCGGATAATGGCCGCACTGCGCCATGAGCTTGCGGGTCGCGGCGGTGATGGAGTCCACCGTGCCGCTGGCGAACTCCCCGGCCGGGTCAATATTGCCCATGACCAGCACATCCGCAGGGGTGTGCGCCAGGATGGCTGCCATGTCCACTGCGTTGCCAAAGTGATAGGCCGCTGCGCCCAAGGCATAGATGCCCTCCAGCATCTGGGGTACGGCGTTGCCGCAGTTGTGATACAGCACGGCAAATCCGTCATCCTGCAATGCGTCAATGATGCGCTTGACATAGGGCATGGAGAATTCCTCGGCCATGTCGGGGCTGAGAATGCCCGCCAAAGGTTCCGCCATCATGATGCCGTCAGCCCCCGCACCCTTCATGGCCTGACCGTACTGAATCAGGTACTGCGTCGCCTTGTCCAGCACCATGTGCACCGTCTCCGGCTCATCGAAGCACAGGTACATGATTTCCGTCACATCGCACAGGCGGCCGGCCAGCGAATAGGGGCCAATCATCCCGGCGATAACGGGCTTGCCGATGATGTGCTGCTTCGCAGTGCGAACAGCCTCCACGCAGAGCATGGCGCGGCCCGCGGTGAGGTCGGGGATTTCCAGTGCTTCGGCCTCATCCTCGTCGGAAACCAGCTGGCCCACGATGGCGGGCACCTCCTGCGCCGAGAAGCGCACCTGCGCGCCAAAGGCCTCTGCTTCCACCGAAAGGTCCATCAGGCTCAGGGCAGCCAGCGTGTCGGTTTCCCTGGCGATGGTTTCCATGGCTTTGGCCTGCAGCTCGGCGGATTTCACCAGGCTTTCCACGCTGACACCCAGCTTCTGCGCAGCCGGGAAGGAAAGGATGGGCAGTGCCCGCTTGTTTTCCGCACGGGCTGTATCCCAAAGCAGCTTGCGAATATCCATCCCATATCCTCCCTGTCAGCAGGCAACGCAGAGCTTCACAGCTGCGTCGGCGGCGGAAGCCGCATCGGCGGTGTACACATCCGCGCCAATCTGGGCGCGGAATTCATCGGTCACGGGCGCGCCGCCAATCATAATCTTCACCTGGTCGCGGATGCCCGCTTCCTCAACAGCCTTGACCACATCCGCCATCACGGGCATGGTGGTGGTCAGCAGCGCAGAGCAGCAAATCACCTGGCAGCCCTGCTCCCGGGCGGTGGTCACGAAGGTTTCGGGGGCCACATCGGTGCCCAGGTCAATGACCTCCAGGCCCTTGCCCTCCATCATCATCCTGACCAGATTCTTGCCGATGTCGTGCAGGTCACCCTGCACCGTGCCGATGCACACCTTGCCGGAGGCCTTCACGCCGTCGGCAGCCAGCAGGGGCTTCAAGAGTGCTGCGCCCATGTTCATGGCGCGGGCAGCCACCAGCACCTCGGGGACAAACACTTCATTGTTGCGGAACTTCTCGCCGATGATGTTCATCCCGGCAATCAGGCCCTTTTCAAGAATCTCCTGGGCAGGAATGCCTGCGTTGATGGCCTCCTGCACCAGCTGCTTGACAAGCTTGGCCTTGCCCTTTTGCAGGTTCTCGGAAATCTGATTCAGCATCGTTCTTTTCCTCCTTCAGTATGGTTCACATTTTCTGGTATGGTTTCATTCAGTTTGGGTTCCACAGGGGGGTGTTTGCATGCACCGCTCATGCTCTGCGGCAACGCATCCTCTTCTTCCTATTGTTTGTATCATAACATAGCGCAAGTGCATTGTAAACCGTCAAGATGCAAGAATCCCTGCCCTGCTGCACCGGGAAAATGCGTGCGTCCGCTGCCGGGATACTATGCAGCCCATGCAGACCTGTGGTATAATGCTTGCATCAGGAGGGGCCGTGATGCAAGCCCCCTCTATGCAACCATCGCACCGGGAGACGTACCGGCTGCAAGCAATCTCCAGAGGAGGAAACAACCCATGAATAACCGCGAACGCGCCATGAACATTCTTCACTACCAGCCGGCAGACCGCATGCCCGCAGTTCACTTTGGTTACTGGCAGGAGCTGCTGAACGAATGGGCTGCCCAGGGCAAGATTCCAGCCGACCTGGCCGTGGACTTCCGGGACGGCGGCGAGAAGGATCAGGCACTGGACAAGCTCATCGGCTGGGATTTCAACTGGAGCTGCACCCGTGGTGCGGATATGGGACTATCCCCCGCCTTTGAATCCAAGGTGCTGGCGGAGCTGCCCGACGGCAGCCAGCGCATCCAGAGCAGTACCGGCCTGATTGAGCGCATCAAGCCCGGCACCACCTCCATCCCCTCCGAGGATGACTACCAATTGAAGGATCGCGAGGCCTTTGAGCAGCTGTACCTGCCCAAGATGCAATTCTTCCCCGAGCGCGTGAATCAGGCGTACTTCCGCACCTTCAACCAGACGCGCTCCATGGAGCGTCCCATCGGGCTGCATTTGGGCAGTGTGCTGGGCGATATCCGCAACATGACCTCCGTGGTGGGCATGAGCTACCTGATGTATGACGAGGACGAGGAGCTCTTCGCGGACATCATCGACACCTATGCCGACATGCAGTACCAATGCGTCGAAGCCGTGCTGGCCACCGGCGCACAGTTTGACTTCGGCCACTACTGGGAGGATATCTGCTTCCGCAACGGGCCGCTGATTGCGCCGTCGCTCTTTGACGAGCTGTGCGCCCGCCATTACAAACGCCGCAATGACCTGTGCAGGCGATACGGCATCGACATCATTTCGCTGGACTGCGACGGCGTGACCGAAAAGCTGCTGGAAACCTGGTTTGACAACGGCGTGAACGTGATGTTCCCCATTGAGATTGGCGTTTGGGGCGACCAGTTCGAGGCGGCCCGACAACGCTATGGCCAGGGCATGCTGGGCGTGGGCGGCATGGACAAAACGGCCCTGCGCAAGGACAAGGCCGCTGTGGACGCTGAATTGACGCGTCTGCGCCGCCTGATTGACCTGGGTGGCTTCATACCCTGCCCGGATCACCGCCTGATGCCCGGCACCAAGTTCGAGCTGGTGCAGTACTACGCGGAAGAAGTCCGGAAGCTGTGCCCCTATCAGGGCTG
>JBJEUL010000304.1:0-2068 GCA_051883835.1 Aristaeellaceae bacterium | reverse complement strand
GCGGTGGACAGCATCAGCTTGATGCGGTTGAGCTGGTTCACCTCGCTGGCACCGGGGTCGAAGTCGACAGCAACAATGTTGGCCTGCGGATAGGCACTGCGCAGCTTCTTGATGACACCCTTGCCCACCACATGATTGGGCAGGCACGCAAAGGGCTGGATGCACACAATGTTGGGCACGCCGCTTTCCAGCAGCTCCGCCATCTCGCCGGTCAGGAACCAGCCCTCGCCGTACTGGTTGCCCAGCGACAGGAACGGCTCCGCCAGATGGGCAATGTGCCGGATGGGCATGGGGGCCTCAAAGCGGCGGGAGCGTTTCAGCGCGTCCAGCGCAGGCTTGCGCAGCAGGTGAATCAGGTCAACCCCGGCATTGGCACTCAGGGCCGATGTCCAGCGCGCACCGAGGTTCTCATACTTGAAGTCGCCGTTGTAGATGCTGTAATTCATGAAGTCCATCAGGTCAGGCACGACAGCTTCCGCGCCCTCCTGCTCCAGCAGCTCCACCAGGTTGTTGTTAGCCAGGGGCATGTACTTGACCAGAATCTCGCCCACAATGCCCACGCGCGGCTTGCGCATGTCCTCGTGGATGGGCAGGGCATCGAAGTCCCGCACCAGCCCCTGACAGACGGCCTTGTAGCTCAGCCTGTCGCCCTGGCCCAGCAGGGCGTCCACCGTGCGCTTTTGCCACTGCGCAGCCAGCCGGTCAGCGGAGCCGGGCTCCTTCTCGTAGGGGCGGACGCGGTACAGGCAGCGCATCAGCAGATCGCCGATGACCACGGCCTTGCCTGCCGCCATCAGCAGCCCGGGCGTGACGCGGAAGCCCTCATTCTTCTCCATGCCGTTGGCGTTGATGGAGATGACCGGGATGTGGGACAGCCCCGCCTTCTCCAGCGCACGGCGGATGAAGCCCACATAATTGCTGGCCCGGCAGCAGCCGCCGGTCTGCGTGATGGCCAGGGCCAGATGGTCGGTATCGTACCGCCCGGACAGCACGGCTTCCATCATCTGTCCCACCACGATGATGGAGGGGTAGCAGGCATCGTTGTTGACGTACTTCAGGCCCATGTCGATGGCGGCGCGGGTGTCGTTGTCCAGCATGACCACGTTGTAGCCGTACTGGCGGAAAATCGGCTCCAGCAGGTCGAAGTGAATCGGGCTCATCCGGGGAGCAAGGATGGTATAGCCCTCCTCCCGCATGGCCTGCGTGAACTCCGCTCGGTGATAGGACGCAGGCTGCACCTTGGGGACAATGCCCTGCTTTTGCCGCATGTCCATGGCGGCCAGCAGGCTGCGCACACGGATGCGCGCCGCACCCAGACTGTTCACCTCGTCAATTTTCAGCACCGTGTACAGCTTGCCGGAGCCTTCCAGGATTTCGCACACCTGGTCGGTGGTCACGGCATCCAGACCACAGCCGAAGGAGTTCAGCTGGATCAGTTCGATGTCCTCCCGCGTGCGCACGAACTCAGCCGCCCGGTACAGCCGGGAGTGGTACACCCACTGGTCCGTCACCCGCAGGGGATGCTCGGCGGGGAAGTCCTCCGGGATGCTGTCCTCGGTCAGCACCGCAAGGCCGTAGGAAGCCACCAGCTCCGGAATGCCGTGGTTGATTTCCGGGTCGATGTGGTAGGGCCGCCCCGCCAGCACAATGCCCCGGCGGTGATGGGCCTGCATCCAGTCAAGAGCCTCCTGCCCATAGCGGCGGATGTCTGCCTTGGCCTGCAGCTGCTCCGCCCATGCGGCATGGACAGCTGCGCGGGTCTCCTGCTCCGGCACGTTCCATTCCTCGCGGAATACGCGGACAAGCCGGTCAGCGGCGACCTTCTCGCTGGTCAAGGCCAGGAAGGGCTTGACGATGCGCGCCCGGCCACCGGTCACATCCTCCACGTTGTTGTTCAGGTTCTCGGGGGTGGCGGAAACCATGGGGCAGTTGTAGTGGTTCTGCGCCTGACTGTCCTCCTGATGCTCATAGAACACGCAGGGCAGGAAAACGGTTGTCACGCCCTGCTGGATGAGCCACTGCACATGGCCGTGGGCCAGCTTGGCGGGATAGCACTCGCTCTCGGAGG
>JBJEUL010000303.1:0-2083 GCA_051883835.1 Aristaeellaceae bacterium | reverse complement strand
CCCCACAAGGGGCATCGCCCCTTGACCCTTTTCCGCTGGCGCGTTCCCTTGGAGTAGTCGGAATCAGTCCGAAAATTCCAGATAGGCACCCTTCATGGGGGAGGCGGCATGCTCGGAGAACAAGCGCAGCGTTCCCGACTGATACTTCCGGGGCCGGGGTGTCCAACGCTGCCGCCGCTCGCGCAGCACACCCTCGACCTCCTCCGGGCTCCTGCGAACCCCCGCAATCCCCACGATGGCCAGCACCCGATTGGGAATGTCGATTTCAATCAGGTCGCCTTCCTCCACCAGCGCAATGGGCCCGCCGGAGGCCGCTTCCGGGCTGCAATGCCCGATGACAGGCCCCGTGGATGCCCCGGAAAACCGCCCGTCGGTAATCAGCGCAATGGCGCGCCCCAGCTCCTTGTCCGAGCTGATGGCCTCGCTGGTATAGAACATTTCCGGCATGCCGCTGCCCTTGGGGCCTTCATAGCGGATGAACACCGCGTCCCCTTTCTCGACCCGGTGATGCAGCACAGCATCCAGGCAGGCTTCCTCGCTGTCAAAGGGCCGCGCCCGGAGAATGGCGTGAAACATCTCCTTTGGGCAGGCCGTGTGCTTGATGACCGCGCCCTCCGGGGCCAGATTGCCCTTGAGGATGGCAATGCTCCCCTCTGTGCCCAGGGGCTGGTCATAGGGGCGGATGATATCCTGCCGGGTCAGGTTCAAGCCGCGCACGGCATTGGCTTCCCGGAGACAGTCCGCACAGCGTTCATAGTAGCCGCTGTGCTTCAATTCGTCCAGATTTTCGCCCAGCGTCCGGCCAGTGACGGTCAGCACGTCCAGATGCAGCACATCCCGGATTTCCTCCATGATGGCAGGCACACCGCCTGCATCATAGAAAAACTCGGCGGGCCAGCGTCCGGCGGGGCGGATGTCCAGCAGGTAGTGCGCGCCGCGATGCAGCCTGTCGAAGGTATCGCCGTCAATGCTCAGCCCGAATTCATGGGCGATGGCGGGCAGATGCAGCAGCGTGTTGGTGCTGCCGGAAATGGCGGCATGCACAAGGATGGCATTTTCAATGGCCTCCATGGTGACAATATCACTGGGCCGGATGCCCTTGAGGGCCAGCTCCACCGCCTTGACACCCGCGTCATGGGCATAGCGGAGCAGGTCGGGACTGGTGGCAGGCAGCAGCGCACTGCCCGGGAGCGCAAGTCCCAGAGCTTCCGCCATGATTTGCATGGTGGACGCTGTGCCGATGAAGCTGCACGCGCCGCAGCTGGGACAGGCGTTTTCCTTGGCCCAGCACAGGCGGGCTTCATCAATTTCGCCGCGCTCATACCGGGCGGCGTACATGCCCAGCTGCTCCAGCGTCAGCAGCTCGGGGCCTGCGCTCATGGTGCCGCCGGGGATGACCACCGCAGGATGATTCACCCGCGCCAGCCCCATCAGGCTGGCAGGCAGGCCCTTGTCACAGGAGGCAATGTAGACCCCGCCGTCAAAGGGTGTGGCGTTGGCGTGAATTTCAATCATGTTGGCAATCATCTCGCGGCTGGCAAGGCTGAAATTGATGCCGTCCGTGCCCTGGCTTTCGCCGTCGCAGATGTCCGTGCAGTAGTAGCGTGCACCGAAGCCGCCGGCTTCCGCAATGCCCTGCCGGGCCGCCTCCACCAGCTGATTCAGATGACCGCTGCCGGGGTGGCTGTCCCCGTAGGTGCTTTCTATCATGATTTGCGGCTTGGCCAGGTCGGCGGGTGTCCAGCCGGTGCCAAGGCGAAGGGGATCCATTTCGGGCGCAAGACGGCGCATTTTCTGGCTTATCAGTTCCATGGATGTATCCTCACGATATCATGGTTTGGCTGTGCAGGGGCGGGAAGGCTTTGGTTCCCTGCGGACAGCCTGTTTGCACCCAGTATAGCCGCACGCCGCAGGGTTGTCAATGCCGGAAAAGCCCGCACCAGCCACAGGGCCGATGCGGGCGCGAAGATGTTGGGATTCAGCCGGTCAAAGGCTTACAGCTCGAACCAGTCGCCATAGCCCAGTGCCATCAGGTTGTCGCGGCTGATGCGCAGGCTCTCGAAGGGGTCGCGGCCGTAGCAGT
>JBJEUL010000302.1:0-9066 GCA_051883835.1 Aristaeellaceae bacterium | reverse complement strand
GCCTCCTTTTGTACTGATACCTATTATAAACGATTTTGGGGCAACATAAAAGGGGGTAAATGACAAAATCGTTCACCATGGCACGGGGAGGGGACAGGGATGGAGCAGTATTTGCGGCGAAAGCGTCTGGGCAGCACGGTGGATGAATGGGGGCTGCGTGCCCTCATCGCGCTGGCGGCAACGATGTGGTTCGTGTGGCTGTGGGGGCTGGGCATGCCGGCCCTGCTGGCAGGGGTGGCACTGGGCATGATGGGGCAGATGGCCCTGACCCGCTGGCGGCGGCGGACGCTGGCCCATCGGGAAAAGGCCCTTCGGCAGCAATTGGGGGGCGAGCTGCTGCTGGAGGACATGCTGCTTCTGCCCCCGCGCAGGGCGCACTTTCAGGCGGCGATGCTGCTGGGGCAGCAGTACCCGCTGGCGATGGAGCGGGTGACGGATGAAGGCATGCTGTGCCGCAGCGGCGGGGAAAGGCTCCTCGTTGCCTGCCTGCGCAAGCCCTCCGGCAGCGAGGCCACCCCCGAGGAGCTGCTGGCCTGCCAGCGGGCATGCAGGCTCTTTCAGGCATCGCGGTGCGTCCTGTGCCTGACCTGCGGCTGTTCCGCTGCAGCCCGGGCATGGGCGGAAACCTCTGCCGTGCCGGTGCGCATCATCAGCCGGGACACCATGCTGACCTTGGCGGGACAGGCCAATCCCGCCACAGATGCGCAGCTCATCGCCCTGGGACAACGCAAAAAACGCCCCGGCGGCAGTGTCCTGCGAACCATCCTCGACAAGGGGAAGGTGGGGCGTTACATGTTCTATGGCACAGCGATGACGCTGCTGTATGTGCTCACCGGGGTCAGGTGGTATCCGCTGCCGGGGCTGGCCATGGTGCTGCTGGCGGTCATCAGCCGCTATGCGGATCGGGAGCGGGAAACACTGTAATCCCAATCAATCTGCCCGCAGAAGCCGTGCGAGGATGGCAGCCGTGTCGTCGATTTCCTGCTCTGTGTTGTACAGCCCCACGGATGCACGCACTGCGCCGCTTTGCAGGGTGCCCAGCCATGTGTGGATGGCGGGCGCACAGTGCAATCCGCCCCGCACGGCCACGCCGGAGCGGTCCAGGTCGTCGGCCAGATTGCTCACGTCCATGCCCTGGGGGACAAAGCTGACAATGCCCATCTTCGGCGCATCCGGATGGCCCAGCAGTGTCAGGCGCGGCATGCCTTCCAGCTGACGGCGCAGCCGCTGGGCCAGATGCTGCTCGTATGGATGGATTTCATCCTGATGTGCCCGGACGAACTTCACCCCCGCCAGCAGACCCGCGATGCCCGGCAGGTTCAGGGTACCGCTCTCGTAGCGGTCAGGGAGCAGATCGGGCTGGCGCAGGCTCTCCGATGCACTGCCTGTGCCGCCGCACAGCAGCGGCTCCGGCTCCATGCCCTCGCCCAGTATCAGCACGCCCGTGCCGTGGGGGCCCAGCAGACCCTTGTGTCCGGGCATGGCGACCATGTCGGCGTTCAGGGTGGACAGGCGGATGTCCAGCATGCCGGCCGTCTGCGCGGCATCCACCAGCAGGGGTACGCCGTTTTCATGGCAGACGGCACCCAGACGGCTCACCGGCTGCACCACGCCGGTCACATTGCTGGCGTGGCAGATGATGATCAGCGCGGTTTTGGGGCTGATGCAGCGTTGCAGGGTGTGGGGCTGCAAAATGCCCGTATCGTCCGGGGGCAGCACGCGGACGGTAATCTGTCCGGCGGCGGTGTACCTGTCCAGCAGGCGCATGACGGCGTTGTGCTCCCCGTGGGAGCAAAGCACCTCGTCCCCGTCGTGCAGGGTACCGGCGATGGCCAGATTCAGGCTCTCGGTGCAGCTGTGGGTGAAGATGACCCGCTCGCTGTGCTGGATGCCCGCCAGCTGGGCAAGCTCCTCCCGGCATTGCTGAATGACCCGTCCCGCGCATACCGCCAGATGATGACCGCCCCGGCCCGGATTCGCGCCCAGCTTCTCCAGCGTCCCGGCCATGGCCCGGATGACCTGAGGCGGCTTGGGATAGCTGGTGGCTGCGTTGTCCAGATAGATCATGTGTCCGCCTCCTTGCGCCCATGCACCCGTGGGCGTTGCTTTGTATATCATAATGCTGAGGGAGAGGAGGTAGAACTCATGGAGGAGCATTTTGGCATTGCGTCCTTCCGCTCGCGTCAGCAGGTGATGGCCTTTGAGCATGCGCTGCGCCAAAGCGGCGTGAAGGCTGATATTGTCAACACGCCCCGGGCCGTGGCTGCGGGCTGTGGGCTGTCGGTGCGCTTTGATTTGCGGGATGAACGGGCTGCTTTGGAGGTTTATCGGGCCACGCGGCCGGGGAATCTGATTGGCTTTTATCGCGCCACCCGCAGGGAGGATGGCCGCCTGATGGTTCAGCCCATGGGCTGGAGCAGTGGCTACACTGGCTGACAAGGAAAAGAATTTGCACAAAATCCTGGCGGAGCCCTTGCAATTCTGCTGCAAACGTGGTATGATATCAGCCGACGGTCCCTATGTGCGGAATGGCTATGCCCATTCCCATCCATCCGCCGAGCAACCGGTCTCCGGGCTATGCCCGTGCCGGATCGCAGTTTACCACAGCAGGAGGTGAATCGAGTTGCCGAACATTAAGTCCGCCAAGAAGCGCGTGAAGGTCGCCGCGAAGAAGAATCTGCGCAACCGTATGGTGAAGAGCGGTATGCGTACTTCCATCAAGAAGTTTGAAGCCGCCCTGGCTGAGCCCGCTACTGCGAGCGCGCAGTTGACCGCTACCACCTCCGCGATTGATAAGGCCGCGGCCAAGGGTGTTATCCACAAGAACGCCGCCAACCGCAAGAAGGCTCGTCTGGCCAAGCAGCTGGCCAAGGCTGCCGTGTAAGCTTGATAGGCAAGCGCGAATAACTCCTTTCCTCCCGGATGCTTCCGGCTGGCAGGGAGTTTTTTTCATTGGCCTGGCTCCTGCGCCGTTCGGCAGGATTTCCGGCGGCGGATGGAGAAGCATTCCGGCAGGAGCATGCAACAAATGCAAAATGTACAAGGGCGAGGAAAAAATGCCAGCCCTCCCGCGTTGTATGGGCGTAGAGGCTGACGGGAAAGACCTGCGTCAGCCGGAAAAGGAGAAGGTCATCCCATGAGAAAGACCATGAAGCATACCATCACGCGCCTGATGACCCTGCTGACGGCCCTGTGCCTGCTGGCAGGCGGCGCGGCGGCGGAGGATGTGCCGGACTTCTCCGCCATGCTCCCGCTGCTGGATTTGACGGCCTCTGCCGCGCTGCGGGTGGGGGAGAAAGCCGAAACCATCACACCGGACGGCACGCTGTCGGAAGCCTTTGTCTACAATTTCTTCCTGCTGGGGCAGGAGGCGGATGCTTCCCTGGGCATCACCGCGCAGATGCTGCTGGAACCGCAGGCACAGCAGGCGTATCTGTCCCGGGCCTTTGCCGCACAGTGCCCGACCCTGAATGGCATTCTGGCCTTCGAGGAGAGCTATCCGTACATCGGCGTGCGGCCCATGGCCTCCGACATGAGCGCGGAGGGCGACGCGGTGGTGCTCTACGGCGATTTGTATCAGGCGGACAAGCCGCTTTCCGCCATGACGGAGGAAGAATACATGCGCGTCACCTGGCTGGACAGGCGGGCTGTAGCGGAGCTGCGCAAGGATGCCGATGCCCCCAACGGCTGGAAGCTGTATTCCTTCTCGCTGGAAGCGGAGCTGATGATGGAGGAAGCCGCGCAGAGCTACTTTGCCGACACCATGGTGGAGTACATGAATGCCGACCTGGGCTTCGCGCTGCAATATCCTGCCGTCTTTACCGAGGACACGCTCACCGAGGATGCCAACGGTATCGCGGGTACATTGGCGGATGGTTCGGCCAGCTTCTACGCCCGGCGCAGGGCCAATGAGGACGGCTATATCCTGAGCAGCTACATGGCGCAGCTGATGCAGGAAGCCCCCGGGGCTTCGGTGGCCATCAACGAGGCCAGTGAGTCCGGGCGGCTGATTCGCCAGTGGGAGGACGGCATGACACAGGTGGATATAGTCATTGTCACCGACCGGTGGATTTATGAAGCACAGCTGTGCTACGCACCTGCGCTGGCGGCAGATTTTGCCCTGTACAGCGATTATATGACCAACTCCTTCATGGCGGATGAGCTGGGCATTGGCTGAAACGCAGGACACTTTGGCACCGGTGAAGCATACATTAAAGGAGACCATGAATGGATGGGAGGAACAAAACCATGCTGAAACGTTATCTGGCTCTGATGCTGACCCTGATGCTGACCGTGGGCATGCTGACCCTGCCCACGACAGCGGCGCAGGCAGCCTCCACCACCGCCACCATCAAGGGCGGATGGCTTCGGCTGCGCGCGGAACCGTCCTTTGATGCCGTGACCATCACCAGCTACCGCACCGGCACTGTGGTGACGGTGCTGGGCAGTCAGGGCAAGTGGTATCAGGTGACGACCCCGGATGGCCGTTCCGGCTACATGTATGGGGACTATCTGACCATCGGCACCAGCAGCAGCGGCAGCGGTACCAACGGTACCTGGGAGAACATCGCCGCGACGGTGGTCAGCGCGAATGGTCTGGGCGTGCGGCTGCGCACCGGCCCCAGCACGGCTTACGGTGTGCTGGCCGTGTACCCCGTGGGAACGGCGGCGACCATTCTGTCCTCGGGTACCTATTGGCATTATGTGCGCATCGGCAACCGTACCGGATACATGATGAGCCAGTTCCTCAGCAGCGGCACGACACCCTCCAAGCCCTCCAACGCCACTGGCTATACGGCCTATGTCACCAGTGAAAATGGCCTGGGCGTGCGCCTGCGCAAGGGGGCCGGTACAGGTTATGGGGTGCTGGGCGTGTACAGCGTGGGTACGCAGGTGACGGTGCTGGAGCACAACAAGACCTGGGACTATATCCGCATCGGCACCCGCACCGGCTACATGATGAACAAGTTCCTGACGACGACTGCACCTGTGACCACCAATCGGCTGACCGGCGTGACGCTGAACACCGCCTATCCCACGGTTGGGACGGTGCTGAAGGCGAATGTGCTGCCCACCGGGGCCACCGTGACCTATGAATGGATGGACAACTACGGCACGCTGCTTTCCAGCGCGGCAGTGTACACCGTGACCACGGCCGATCTGGGCAGGCAGATTCGTGTGCGGGTCACTGGCTCGGGCAGCTATACCGGCACGGCTGTCAGCTCCTGGGCGACGGTGCAGTCCGGCACGACCTCGGCCAAGACCCCCATTACGGCTGTCACCCTGAACAACACGGCACCCACGGCGGGGGAGACCATCACGGCATCCACGACACCCGCAGGGGCTACGGCGAACTTCATCTGGTATCGTGATGACGGCGCAACGCTGGGCAATGGCAAGAGCTACACGGCCACGGCTGCCGATGTGGGCCATGCCATCTATTGCGCGGCCTATGCCACGGGCGATTACAGCGGCAACATTGCCAGCTACTACACCGACAAGGTCAAGGCCGTGGCGGCGTCCACGGAGAAGAAGATTACCGCTGTGACCCTGAGCAACACCGCGCCGATGGTGGGCCAGACCATCACCGCGTCCACCACGCCCGCGGACGCCACGGCGAACTTCATCTGGTACCGTGATGACGGCGCAACGCTGGGGAATGGCAAGAGCTACACGCCTACCACGTCCGATGTGGGCCATGCCATCTACTGCGCGGCCTATGCCACGGGTGCGTATACCGGCAACATCGCCAGCTACTATACGGACAAGGTCAAGGCTGCGGAACCGGCTGTGGAGAAGAAGATTACGGCGGTCACCCTGAGCAACACCTCGCCCACAGCGGGGCAGACCATCACGGCATCCACCACGCCCGCGGACGCCACGGCGAACTTCATCTGGTATCGTGATGACGGCGTAACGCTGGGGACTGGCAAGAGCTACACCACCACCGCGTCCGATGTGGGCCATGCCATTTACTGTGCGGCCTATGCGACAGGCGAGTATACCGGCAACGTGGCCAGCTACTACACCGCCAAGGTCAAGGCGGTAGCGGCGGCTGACAAGCCCCTGAGCGGCTCCGTGTCCCTGCCTGCCACGGCAACGGTGGGCGATATCCTGACGCCCGGCGTGAATGTGAACAGCGACCAGTACGCTTTCACCTGGACGGTGGATGGCTCGGCCGTAGGCTCCGGCAAGCAGCTGACCCTGACGGAAGCCATGGCCGGCAAAACGGTGCGGCTGACTGTGACCGCCATCGAGGGCAGCGGCTATACGGGCAGCGTGACCAGCAACGGCTGTACGGTTGTTGTGCCTGCCAAGCCTGATCCTGACCCCGCCACCACCACGGACTTGTAAGGGCGGATTCTCCTGCGTGCCTGTCGTTGATCGGCAGGCACGTTTTTTGTCAGGCGGGGAGGGTTTGCCGGGATAAAGGACGAATATAACAGTCGAAAAATGAACAGAATGGGAGGGCTGCGCAGTCTTGCAGCGAGGACGGGGAAGGTCGCTTCGATGCAGTCCACGGAACCTGCCGTTTCCGACGCGGACGAACTGCGTCGTCTGCTTGGAAACTTACGTTTTTCTGCTTCCTTTTTGCAATGCTAACGTGTTGCGCTGGGCTGCCGCCCAGACCTGCGCAGGGGTTTCACCCCTGCACCCCACAAGGGGCATCGCCCCTTGACCCCTTTCCGCTGGCGCGTTCCCTTGGAGAACGTGGAGCATGAGGGAGGGCGTATCAGGGCATGCTGTCTATGGAATATGCCGTGGAGGGAAGCAGGATGAAAACCATTGCCTTTTTCGATGCCAAGCCCTATGACCGGGAGAGCTTCGACCAGGTCAATCAGCACTACACCATCCGCTACGAGGACTGCCGCCTGACAGAGCAGACCGTTGCCCTGGCATCCGGCTGCGAAGCGGTGTGCGCTTTCGTCAATGATGAAATCACCGGCCCTGTGGTGCGCCAGCTGGCGGACATGGGTGTGCAGCTGCTGGCCATGCGCTGCGCAGGCTTCAGCAATGTGGATTTGCAGGCTGCCCGGGGCCGTCTGACGGTGGTGCGGGTACCGGCCTATTCGCCCCACGCGGTGGCGGAGCATGCCATGGGCCTGCTGCTGGCCGTGAACCGCAAGCTGCACCGGGCCTATGTCCGCACGCGGGACTTCAATTTCAGCATTGCGGGGCTGACGGGGATTGACCTGTACGGCAGGACGCTGGGCATCATCGGCACAGGCAAAATCGGGCAGGCCATGATGGCCATTGGGCGGGGCTTCGGCATGCGGGTGATTGCCTATGACCCGTACCCTGTGACCGGGCAGGACATCGACTATGTTCCTCTGCCGCAGCTGCTGGCGCACAGCGATGTCATTTCCCTGCACTGCCCGCTGACGGAGAGCAGCTATCATATCCTGGACGCGCAGGCCTTCCGGCAGATGAAGCGGGGCGTGCTGCTGGTCAACACCTCCCGGGGTGCACTGGTGGATGCGCAGGCCCTGCTGGACGCGCTGGACAGCGGTGTGGTACGCGGGGCGGGGCTGGATGTGTATGAGGAGGAATCGGAGTATTTCTTTCAGGACAATTCCGACCAGCCCGTGCGGGATCATCTGCTGGCCCTGCTGCTGTCCCGGCCCAACGTGCTGCTGACAGCCCATCAGGCCTTCCTGACGGAGGAGGCTCTGGATAATATTGCCCGAACAACCATGAACAACCTTGATGCTTTCTTCGCCGGAGAGAAGCTCGTCAACGAGGTTCTCCCGGCCCAGACACGGCATACAGGCCAGATAAAGGAGTGAAATACCATGAAGGACAACCGGCTGCTGACACAGGCTCAGGCCATGCAGGAGCAAATCCGGGCGGATCGCCGCTACCTGCACAGCCACCCGGAAACGGGCTTTGAGCTGGAGGAAACCTTTGACTATGTATGGAAAGCCCTGACAGACATGGGCCTTGAACCGCAAAAGTGCGGACGCAAGGGCATCACCGCCCTGCTGGGGCAGGGGGAGAAGGTTGTGATGCTCCGTGCGGACATGGACGCGCTGCCCATCCGGGAGGACACGGGCCTGCCCTTTGCATCGGACAGCGGCAGGATGCACGCCTGCGGCCATGACATGCACACCGCCATGCTGCTGGGCGCGGCCCGGCTGCTCAAGGCCCGGGAGAAGGAGCTGCCCGGGCGGGTGAAGCTGATGTTCCAGCCTGCGGAGGAGTGCTTTCAGGGTGCCGCAGACATGATGGCCGATGGCCTGCTGGACAATCCCCGGCCTGATGCCGCCATGATGATTCACGTCATGACCGGCCTGCCCATCCCCACGGGCACCGTGATTGTATCAGCCCCAGGCATCAGCGCACCGGCGGCCAACATGTTTGAAATCCGCATTCAGGGCAAGGGCTGCCACGGTGCCATGCCGCATACCGGCATTGACCCGGTGAATGTGGCGGCACATACCGTGCTGGCCCTGCAAGCCATCAACAGCCGGGAGCTGTCGCCCTCGGACAACGCCGCGCTGACCATCGGCATGATGCAGGCTGGTGACACGGCCAACGTCATCCCCGACAAAGCCGTGCTGCGGGGCAGCCTGCGCGCCCTGGACGATGAATCCCATCAGCTGATTCGCCAGCGATTGCAGGAAATCACCGAAATGACCGCGAAAACCTTCCGTGCCACGGCGGAGCTGACGTTCACCAGCGGCTGTCCTACGCTGCTCAATGACAAGGAGCTGTCCGGCATGGCGGTACGCTGCCTGCAGGAGCTGCTGGGCCCGGGCAAGGCCCTGTTGTCCAGCCAGCTGGGGGGCGGTGCGGCGAAAAGCTCGGGCTCGGAGGACTTTGCCAATGTGAGCCATACCGTGCCTTCGCTGATGATGGCTCTGGCAGCTGGGGCACCGGATCAGGGATGCGGCTATCCTGCGCACCATCCCAAGACCTGCTTTGACGAGGACGCGCTGCCCGTTGGCGCGGCGGTCTACGCCCAGGTTGCCCTAACCTTCCTGGAGGAGAGCAAAGCCTAACCGCTCCCCCCAAGGGAACGCGCCAGCGGAAAGGGGTCAAGGGGCGATGCCCCTTGTGGGGTGC
>JBJEUL010000301.1:0-38130 GCA_051883835.1 Aristaeellaceae bacterium | reverse complement strand
TCTCTTTTTTCCAGTGTCCATTGGACGGGGAACAGTCCACATCGCCCCTTGACCCCTTTTCCGCTGGCGCGTTCCCTTGGAGGGGGATTACCAGGTGCGGGAGCTCAGCTGACGGAACTGGGCCACCGTGGACACATGGGCGTTCAGGCCGCCGTCCACCGTGAATACCTGGCCGGTCACATAGCTGCTCTCGTCAGAAGCCAGATAGACGCACATATGGCCGATATCCTCCGGGCAGCCATAGCGGTTCACCATGATGTTGCTCAGGAAGATGTCCTTGAGGGCCTGCGGCACATGAGCCTCATTCTGAGGCGTCACAATCAGGCCGGGACGCACGCAGTTGCAGCGGATGTTCTGCTTGCCGTACTGCAGGGCGGTGGACTTGGTCAGCATGTCCACGCCGGCCTTGGCGCAGGCGTAGGCGGTGGAGCCCAGGTCGCCGCCGCAGGAGGCCATGGAGCCGATGTTGATGATGGAGCCGCCGCGCTCATTCTGCTGCATGTAGGGCAGGACGCACTTGGTGGCGTAGAAGGTGCCGCGCATGTCGCTCTGGAACACCTTGTCCCACATCTCGAGGGTCAGCTCGTCCACGCGGCCATCCTTCAGGCCCACGTTGGCGGCGTTGTTGACCAGCACGTCAATCTTGCCGAACTGCGCAGCGGTGTCAGCAAAGAGCTTCTCCACGCTGTCGGTGTCGGTCATGTCCATGAAATGATAGGACGCATGGCCACCGGCCTTGGCGATTTCGTCCACCACAGCCTGACCGCGCTCCTGACGGCGGCCGCAGATGATGACCGTTGCACCCTCGGCGGCAAACAGATGGGCGATGCCCACACCAATGCCGCTGGTGGAGCCGGTAACGATAGCGACCTTATCCTGCAACCTGTTCATGATAATTACCTCCTTCGCAATATCCGCCTGCACACTGGCAGGGCGGAGGGGATGACTGTATCCAGTTTACATCATTCCGCACAAGATTGCAAGAGATGTGCGAAACGATATGTTAAAAAATTGGCAGAACAGCAAGCGAAGCAGATGAGGTCGTTCCCCGTGCAGTCCCCGGAATCTGCCGTTTCCAACGCGGACGAACTGCCTCGTCTGCTTGGAAACTCGCGCTTGTTCTTTCCTTTTGGATGGATGGAACGTGTTGCGCTGGGCTGCCGCCCAGACCTGCGCAGGGGCCTTGCCCCTGCACCCCACAAGGGGCATCGCCCCTTGACCCCTTTCCGCTGGCGCGTTCCCTTGGAGGGGGACTTATTTGATGGAGCCTTCTACCATGCCTTTGATGATGTAACGTTGCGCAAACAGGAATAGGATGACCACCGGCAGCATGGCCAGCAGCGTGCTGGTCAGGATTAAATCCCACTGCTTGATGTAGGAACCGGCAAACATGCTCACCGCCAGCGGCAGCGTCTGTACCTGTCCGCTGGAACCCAGCACCAGCAGCGGCAGCAGATAGTCGTTCCAGATCCAGATGCCGTTGAGAATCAGCACCGTCACCACTGTGGGCTGAAGCAGCGGGAATACGATGCGGAAGAAGGTCGCAGCGCGGCCACAGCCGTCAATGTCAGCGGCTTCCTCCAGCTCCAGCGGAATGCCCTTGATGAAGCCGTGGAAGATGAACACGCTCATCGCACAGCCAAAGCCCAGATAGCACAGGATGATGCCCCCATAGGTGCCGTTGAGCTTGATGCCGATGGCGTCACCGGCAATGCGCAGCCACTGCACCAGCGGCAGCATGACCACCTGGAAGGGCACCACCATGGAGGATACCAGCACCATGAAAATCAGCGTGGACCACCATGTCTTGTTGCGCACCAGCACCCATGCCGCCATGGCGGAGCAAACCACAATCACGGCCAAACTGGCAACGGTGATGATGAGGCTGTCCAGGAAAGCACTGAAATAGGAGAAATTCGGGTTGTTGATGACATTGACCACATTCGTCCCCAGCTGTCCCCAGCTGGTGGGCACGGTGATGGGGCTGAGGGAAATCTCCTGGGCCGTTTTGGCACTGTTCATCACCACAAGGATGAAGGGCGTGATGAACAGCAGGAACAGCAGGAAGGCGAGGACTTCCTTCACCACACGCAGCAGCCTGTGGCGCACGGCAGAGGCGCGGGTCTTGCTTCCAACGGGTGTTGCCTGCATTACATCTCAACCTCCTTGCGCTTGTTGATGCTCACCTGAACCAGCGAGATGCACACCAGCACGATGAAGAATACCACCGCACGGGCCTGACCATCGCCCCACAGGTTCTTGGTGATGGCGGTGTTGTAGATGTTCAGGGCCAGCAGCTCACTGGTCTTGACAGCCTTCATCATGTACATGCCAGCGGGGCCGCCGTTGGTCAGGGACATGTTCAGGTCGAACTGCTTGAAGCTGTTGGTCAGCGTCAGGAAGGTGGTGATGGTGAAGGACGAGGCCATCATGGGAATCAGGATTTTGGTCAGGCGCGTCCAGTAGTTGGCGCCGTCCACGTTGGCGGCCTCCATCAGGTTGGCGGGGATACCCTGAATGGCGGCCACATAAATCATCATGATATAACCGGCGTACTGCCACACGTTCACCAGACTCATGGCCCAGATGACCGTATCCTTGTTGCTGATGAGCGACTTGCTCAGGAACGTGATGCCGCAGGATGCCGCGAACTGCGGAATGACATTGTTGAAAATAAACTGCCAGATGTAGCCCAGCACGATACCGCCAATCAGGTTCGGCACGAAGAAGCCTGCCCGCAGGAAATTCCTGCCCCGCAGGTTGCTTGTCACCATCAGCGAGAGCGCGAAGGCCACCAGGTTGACGAAAATCACGTTGATGATGGTATACTCCACCGTGACCAGGAAGGAGTGCAGGAACAGCGGGTCACTGAACATGCTCTTGTAATTGTTCAGGCCCACAAAGGTCAGGGTGGTGCGGACACCGTTAAAGTCGGTCATGGAATAATAGATGCCCAGGAAGAAGGGAATCACCATGACCATGGTAAATGCGATAAGCACAGGGGCCAGAAACAGGATATTCACCCCATGATGACGCCTTTTCAAGAAAACCACCTCCACAATGAACAAGCAAGAGGGGAGCCGCCATATGCGGCTCCCCTCCGGAAATCGGGGTTACTGGGCGGCAGCCAGCAGAGCGGGGATGTTCTCGAACTCAGCCGTCACCATCGCCACGAAGGTGGGCACGTCGATGGCATCCTGCGCCAGCAGCTCGAAGATCGGACCCAGGTTCTGCATGCCGAAGTTGTCGGGCAGGTAGCCGAAGCCCCAGCTGTAGATGTCACCGGCCGCGGAAGCCTTCATCACGTCCACGCTCAGGTCGCCGGAGGGCTCAAGAGCCACGTTGGCGAAGGCGGGCACCATGCCAGCCTTGTTGACCATGTAGTCCTGACCGGCTTCGGTTGCCACCATGTCCTCCAGGAACTTGATGGCCTCTTCCTTGTTGGGGGACTGGGCGTTGACAACGTACCAGGAGGGAGCAGCCACCATCAGGCCGGAGATTTCCTGCTTGTCGGTGAAGGGCTCGCCGATGAAGCCCATGGGCGGGCAGTTCTCAAAGGCCGCCAGGTTGGGGTCAATCCAGTTGCCCTGATGGCAGAACACGGTCTTGCCGGTGGCAAAGGCGTTGACGTTCTGGTCGTAGTTGCCATTGAGGAGGATGTCGGCATCAGCGTAGTTGAACAGCAGGTCAACGTAGGTGGCGTACTCGGTCAGACGCTCGGTGTCCACCTTGCCCTCACGCATCAGGTCGATGACGGTCATGTCGCCGTAGGGCAGGCCGCAGCTCAGGTAGGTGGAGAAGTTCTGGTTGCCGGTGACCCACGTCATGCCGCCGGCCACGGAGGTGGCGATGGACACCACAGCGTCGATGCCCAGCTCGGCCTTCATGCCGTCCAGCTTCTCAAAGGCGGCCTTCAGCGCGCTGTAGGTGGTCAGGGTTGCGGGGTCGATTTCAGCCTTGGCCAGCAGGTCCTTGTTGTAGGCCAGGCCGAAGCCCTCGATGGCCACGGGGAAGCCGTAGCACTTGCCGTCCACCATGAAGCCCACGGAGGTGTTCTTGGCGAACTCGGTATCGGACACATCCAGGATGTAGTCCTTCCACACATTGTAGCCGCCCAGACCTTCAATGACGAAGATATCGGGCATGTTGCCGGCCTGCAGCGCGGCCTTCAGGGAGCCGGAGTAGTCGGCGCCGCCGCCAACGGATTCCACCGTCACGTTGAAGCCGGCCGTCTGGGAATACGCTGCCGCGTACTCCTTCAGGGCTGCGTCGATCTCAACCTTCACGTTGGAGACCTTGATGTCAGCCAGTGCGGTCGTGCAGGCAAGCAACATCACGAGAGCCAGGATGAGCGAGATGACCTTTTTCATGGGAATGCCTCCTTTATTTCAAAGCCCGTCCACACAGGCTTTGGGTACACCGTCACACGCAGTAACGCTCCGAAGGGAATAGCAATGCCCCGCATGTCACGCCGGTGTGCATGCTGAGCTGTGAAGGTATCAATCCATTGCTATCCTTATCATATGTCTTTTATGGGGATTTGTCAACCGTTTTTTGCAAATTCGAGGTTATTTTCTGCGATGTTTTCTGCCCCAATAGCCGGGCAGGGGAGTGGATGAGGCTGTTCCCTGGGCAGTTCCCGGAACCTGCCGTTTCCAACGCGGACGAACTGCGTCGTCTGCTTGGAAACTCACGTTTTCCTCGGCTCCTTTTTGATAGGCTTAGCATGTTGCGCTGGGCTGCCGCCCAGACCTGCTTGGGGCCTTGCCCCAAACCCCACAAGGGGCATCGCCCCTTGACCCCTTCGACGCTGGCGCGGTCCCTTGGGGGGATTGGAGAATGAAACAGGGGCCATCAAGCATTTGGCTTGATGGCCCCTGTGGGATGGGTTAGGCTTGCTTCTTCTTGCGAAGGATCATGGCGATGGCAACCGTGCTTGCCGCCAGCAGGGCGAGCCACAGCATCAGGTTGCTGTTGTCGCCGGTCTGCGGCAGATCCGGGGCGGGCAGCACATTGAAGCTGCATGCCGCGTTGCCGTCCGTGGAGACGATGTTGATGGTGTGCTGGCCCAGCGGCAGGGTGGCCGTGTAGCTGCCCGTCAGCGTCACAGCCGTGGAGCCGGAAACCACCTTGTAGTTCTTGGAGGCAATTTCCACGCCGTCCACTTCCACACGCCAGAACTTTTCCATCGGCGCGTTGGACACGAACGTTGCTTCCGTACCCTGCACCACATCAATGCCGCTGCCCTTGGTAATCTGATAGGGCTCCTTGGGGTTGGTGGCCTTCATGCGCCAGATCTGCGTGCCCAGGAAGGGGTTCGCGGTGCCTATCATCAGATAGTCGTTGGTGGCGGCAAAAACGCGCAGACCATGGTTGTAGCGGTCGCCAAAGCCGTTCTCGGTGACGGAGGTAATCTTCACGTTGCCGTTGCCGGTGTCCTCGATGACGTAGAGGTCAAAGCCGGCCTTGGAGGTTCGCATGTGCTTCAGGCAGACGGCCAGATCCTTGAAGTTGTCCAGCGTGACCATCTTGAGCAGCAGGTCGTAGATGCCCTGCAGGTTCTCGGGCAGCAGGTCGCGGATGCTCAGGTACAGCTCCATGGCCTCGGTGTACTTCTTCTGGAAGGCGTCAAAGTCGCTGGTTTCCAGCAGGCCGGAAATCTCCGTGAGCATGTCGTTGAGCTTGTTCAGCTTCTGGAGGACATCGGCGGGCAGGGGGGAGTTCTCCACGTTCAGTGCGCCGCTGAGGATGTCCGCAGCCAGCTCGCTGATTTGCTCATCCGCCAGAGCGGGTACCGTGCTGGTGTTGTCCACCGCACTGTCGATGATCTTCTTCGCGGTATCCTCGGACACCGCAGAGCCGGAACGGCGGCGGCTGTAGGGGGTGCGTTCACCCTCCTGCTGGAGAATCTCATTGGTCGTCATGGTCTGGGACTGCGTCAGCAGCTGAACGATGACGCGGATGTAGTTGATCTGGCTGATCCACTCTTCCTTGGACATGGTCAACAGCTCGCCGTTGACCAGCTGGGCAAAGACATGAGTGAGGGAGGTTTCGTCCATGGTGGACAGGTACATCTTGTCCTCAAAGACGGTGGTCATCCAGGTGTACTGGTTCATGTGGGAGTTGTAGCCGCTCTTCCAGCCGGAGATGCTGCCGTTGGGGAACATGGCGGTCTTGTCGCCCACCACCAGCTCGATGTTCTCGTTCTTGTCCATGCGGTAGAGGTTGATGGACTGGTCGAGGTTGTGGCGCAGGGTGCTGAAGTCCTGCCGCTGGAGGATGCCGGTCAGGCTGCCGTTGACATCGTTGTATTCGCCGATGTACAGGTAGTCACCGTAGATCTGCAGGGTGCAGGCGGAGCTGGCGGTACGCTCGGGGTCAATGCCGAAGGTGTAGCGCGCGCCGTCAGCCAGGTCACCGATGACGGGCACCCACGTCCAGGCGTTGCGGTTGTCCACGCTGCCCTTGCTGGGGTCATAGTCGCCGCGCACCACGGCGAAGGGGCGATACTGATGGGTATCGGGGTTCATGGTATCCGCCGTGCCGGAGACGATGGCCACATACAGGCTGTCGTTGTACTCCACAACCTGATAGATGCCGCCGCCGCCGGAGGAGCCGTCACGCCAGATGGCGGGATAGTCGAACAGATCCTTCATGCTGGCGATGACCTTGAAGTCGCCGCTTGCGGGATTGTTGGTGGCCAGGATGCAGGCATCGCCGGGCGCGTAGCCGTCCGTACGGGCTGCGCCCACCCGGATGCCGCCCGCGATGAGGTAATCCTTGTAGGTGCCGATGGCGCGGGTGGAGGTAAAGACGCTCTTGCCGTTCATGTTGCCGTTGAGCTGGCGGTATTCCTGGGTGTTCACGCACTCATAGACCTTCGTGACCTTGTCGGTGCGGGGGTCCACCTCATAGATGCTGGGCACGCCGGTCTGCATCATGATTTCCAGATTCAGCGCGGCAGCCTGGCTGAGCGGATAGCCGTTGTAGGTGGCCAGCGCGGTACCGTTGCTGACCAGGCCAACAAAGTACAGCTTGCCGTTGTATTCGCAGGCGGCACGGAAAATCGGCACACCGGCGCATTCGCCCTTTTCGTACATCTCACGGGACATGAGAATCTTGGTCTCGCCCGTCTTGATGTTGAACTTGAAGAACACGCTGCCGGCATAGTAGCCGTCGGCTTCCTGACCGCGGTTCAGCTTGCCGTTGAACATCGCATCCACGACTGCCTGGGCCAGCTCCACAGAGATGCCCATGCTGGTCATGGCGCGCTGAACCTGCGTATAGGCACTGAGCGCGCCGTACATCGTGCCCATGTACACCCAGTCGCCGCAGGCCACGGCGCAGTAGGAGTAGGACTGCACGGTGTCGGCATTGCCAACCTCGCTCACGCCGTCCACATAGGCGCGGATTTGATGGTCGCCCAGATAGTCCACCACGCCGTCACCGGTTTCCGTGCCGGAGGAAGCGTGGGACACCTTTTCAAAGGTGTAGCCGGCATTGCTGTAGCGATGCTGAATGTTGAGCGTAGCTTCCGCTGACGCGGAAGTGAATGTGGTCAGGCTGAGCATCAAGCACAGCACCACGGCCAGCATCCGTTTCAAAGTATGGTTCATAGTCTCCCCCCGCCGTATCTTTTTGTGGTCCCTATCCTGTCTGCAAAGCTCTGCATTTGGGCATGGGAATACATACCACATCAACATTCGACACGTTGTTTCTTCTTCCTGTCAATCAGCAAAGACGTTATAATATGTAATAATTGTTCATCAAAAATTCACAATTTCATCACAAAGAGGGAGGAGAGGGAGCTTTGCCATCAACGCATCGGCATCTCAAAACCGTCATTCGCACAGCACGTTTCTGGCCTGGCTTCGCCTTGCTTCGTGGGGCGTATTTCCAGTACGCCCTGCTCCACTTGGCCTTGCCGGAACGGAAAAACGCTGCGCTTGAGCAGAAGAAAAGCCGCCCTGATGCAGCGGGCTGCGACGCAGGGCGGCTGGGGGTGTCCATAGCGGGATGCGGCTTTCTCCGATGGAAGGGGGCACAGCAGGGGCGAAAGCGCACCTGTGCAGGCACCGGAACCTGCCGTTTCCGGTGCGGACGAACTGCGTCGTCTGCTTAGAAACTCACGCTTTTTTTTCCCTTTTTGCGATTGGAGCGTGTTGCGCTGGGCTGCCGCCCAGACCTGCGCAGGGGCCTTGCCCCTGCACCCCACAAGGGGCATCGCCCCTTGACCCTTTTTCGCTGGCGCGTTCACTTGGGGTTAGTCGTCCTCGCGGATGAGCTTCAGGACGGCGGTGTTCTCGTAGGTCATGGGTTCGTCACCGGCAAAGGAGACGACACCGTGGACAGGGGCCGTCAGCGCGGAACGGACACAGCCTTCATAGGGGTCAAAAATGTGCGCCAGCAGCTGTCCCTTTGCTACCCGCTGACCGGGCTTGACGTAGGTTTTCAAAAAGCCCGAGCAGTCGGCACGGACGCTGACAAAATCGCGGGAATGCACCACCTCCGAGCGGAAGCCGCCCCGGGCGTGGTACTGGATGATGCGCCGCCGGGACATGAAGTTCAGCACCGCGTTCTCGGCCTGCAGCGCGCTTTCCTCATCCACCCGCGCTGTATTCGTGGTGTAGAGCGAAAAGGCGTGGGTACCCCAAATCTGCCAGTTGTAGTTCAGCGTGGTGGTGTCAAAGGGACGCGGATGCTGCACCACCACATAGGGCAGGCCAAATTCGCAGGCCAGCTCGCAGTCCTGATAGCCTGTTTCCATCATGCGGATGTGCGGCACAAAGGAGCCGGGCATGTAGAAGGACGCAAACTGGATGCCGTACTGCCAGCCCTTCACGGCCTCGAAAATACCGGCTGCTATGCGCTGGGTGGTTTCCCCCAGGCTGTAGCCGGGGAACATGCGGTTGATGTCGGTGTTGTCCGTACACCAGAAGCGTTTTTTCGTGTTGATGGAATAGGGATTGGCGCAGGGAATCACCAGAATCTGCTTGCCGGGTACCAATGCGCCTTCTTCCTCCAGCTGCTTGAGGCGGGCCACCAGCCGGGAGGCGCAGTAGAGCTGCTGATTCTCGTTCCCGCGCATGCTGCCGATGATGCACAGGGCCTTCTCGCCCTCCCCGAAGGTGTAGCCGGTCACGCGGAAATCATCCCGGTACAGGGCCTTGATTTCAAAGAGCGTTTCCTTTTTCAACGCCCTTCACTTCCCTTCCGGCGGGCTTCCTCCATGTGGCCCTTGAGGATGCGGGCCATCAGGGAGCCCTGGTCGACCATGGGATATTCGCGCACGGTAAAGAGCCAGCCCTCGCAGGGCGATACGACAGGATGCAGCACCGTCCCCTGCAGGGGGTCAATAATCACGCCGATTTCATCCCCGGGCTTGAGCAGCGTGCCATGGCTGCACGTCTTGACGAACACGCCCGACACAGGCGCGTTGAGAAACTCGACCTCATCGGGGTCAGCGGAAACGATGGGAATATGCTCCGCACGCGCTTCCCCGCTCCAGATGCCCTTTTCCTTCATCAGGCTGAAAATGCCGTCGGTCATTTGTTCCCCGTAGGCCTTGGTGATGCGCATGCCCACGCCCATCTCCACCACCAGCGTATCCACACCGCGGCTGTTGAGCGCATAGGCCAGGGTCGATTCCAGCACGGTGGAGGTGCCATGCACCCAGACGAAGTCCACATTGGCCTTCTGGGCCAGCGGCACCAGCCGCTCGGCGGTGATTTCATTGATGCGGATTTGCGGTATTTCCGTCAGGTAAATGTTGCTGGCGTGGATGTCCACCGCAATGTCGCTGCCTACGATGTCCGCCACAATCTGCGCGGCCAGGTACTCGTTCATATCGCCGTCCACGCTGCCGGGGAAGATGCGGTTCATGTCCAGATCAAAGGCCGGGATGCCGCGGGTCACGGAATCAATGCCGAAAGGGTTCATGGCCGGATAAATATCGACTGTCCCCGTCAGGCATTCCGGGTGCTGCATGATGCGCTGCTGCACCAGCCAGCACACATACTGCCCTTCCAGCTCATCCCCGTGAATGCCGGTAATCACGCTGATGCGGCGTCCGTTGCCGCCCCTGGCAGGCTGGAGCCTGTTTTTCCGGATGCTGAGCTGCTCGTCCACGGGCAGGCCGACCTGCGTCACGATTTCTACCATCACAACCATCCTCCTGGCTTCATGGAATACGCCAGACGGACAGTCCGCACTGGCTCTGCTGCCCTGCTCCGCCTGAAAAAACCCCGCGGTTCACGGGGCAGTCATTGGCATCCCGGCCCACGGCAATGGTGATGTACTCATCATGAACCATGCGCCGGTTGGTGGGGTCAAGACCCAGCCATTTTTCTCCATGCAAAACCTCCACCCAGGCATGGGTGGAGCCTTCACCGAGCATATAGCCCATCACATAGCGGCAGGGAATGCCCTTCATGCGCAGCAGGGAGAGCATGATGTGGGCTTCATCCTGACAAACGCCCTGCATCAGCACGGCTGCTTCCTCCGCGGTGGTGGCGGCGTGCGTGCTGCCCGGCTGATAGGTGAAACGCTCCGACAGCAGGGCCATCACCGCCGATGCGGTATCCTGGGCCGGCAGAGCGTCAGCCAGGGCTGTCAGGGCAGGGCCGGGGGCCGTGAGCGGCGTTGCCCGCCGGTACGGCCCCAGCAGCCATGGTGCCGCCGCAGGCTCCTGCACGTCCGGGGCAACCATCACGGTGCCCGTTGCCTGCACGGAAAAGCCTGCATGCGCCACCGTGATGGTGCCGGTCTGCTTCAGGCCAAATACATCCTCCGTCGTGCTGGTAGGACAGCCTGGCCATACATGAAAGGCCGATGTGCATACCTGCTGCTTGCTGCTGCTTTTAGGCAGGCAGCGCAGCTGAAAGGCATGATTGTTCACCGGCTCCGAAAAGGTCAGCTGCATTTGGAATGAGAAGCCCAGCTTCCCCACACTTGTTCACCGCCTTTGGTCAGATCATGACCAGACCATCCACCATGCGCAGGATGGCGCGGTGATCGGGTTCCGGGCCTTCAGCCTGCTGCTGCAATTGCTGGATGTCCGCTCTATTGTAGACCAGATTCGTCCTGCTGATGCGCACCGCCAGCCGCATGACCTCCCGCTGGATGTCGGGCTGCGGACGCTTCAGGCGGGCATACAAATCCAGCCGCTCCACGCGCTTGCCGGTCTTGATGATGTTGCGCACGTTCTCATCCGGAATCATGTCATCCACCAGCCCCCAGAAGGCCAGAATGTCATCCAGAATGCGCTGCAGGCCAATCATCGGGCTGGGGCTGCCCGGCAGGCTGTTCATCACATACACCGCCAGCTGAATATAGCTGATGCATTCACTGCCGACTTCCTCCCGCAGGGTGATGGCGTTGTCATAGGCGCGGGTCAGGTTGGACAGCACCGAGTCGGGATTGCTCGGGTCAAACAGATAGCGGTCCACAAAGTCCTCGCGGGAAGTATAGATGTTGGGGATGTCCAGCGACTGGCAGAAGCCGTCGATGTGCTGCGCGTCCCCGTCAATGATGTGGTCAAAGATTTCGCCAAAGAGGCGGATGGTGGTATACACACGCTCGCTGTAGCGGCCCAGCCAGAACAGCTTGTCCGTGTTCATCAGTGAGACAATACCCATGTGTCCTTGAAGCCTCCTCCCTGTGAGCTGTTGACGATGAAGGAATCCGGATTCCGGGAGAAGCGGGTCAGGCCGCTGTGCCAGACCACGGGCTCCTCGCCCATCAGGACATAGGCGCGCAGGTCGGCCTTGCGCGGCACCGCCTGGCCCTGCTCCATGATGTCCAGGTCAAGGAAGTCAATCACTTCCTGTGCGATGAAGCGGCGGGGCTCCTTTTTGAGCAGGGCGATAAAGTCCGCCTTCTGCTGCGCGGTCATCTTGCTGCCGAATACCACGCCATAGCCGCCGGCCTCCGCCACATCCTTGAGCACCAGCGTGTCGAAATGCGCCAGCACATACTGCATGTCCTGCTCGTAGAAGGGCAGATAGGTGGGCGCGTTGTGCAGGATGGGCTCCTCACCCAGATAATACTGAATCATCTTCGGTACAAAATAATAGATGCCCTTGTCATCGGCCACGCCGTTGCCGGGGGCGTTCATCAGGGCCACATGCCCCTGGCGGAACACATCATAGATGTGGGGAATGCCGATGAGGGAATCGGCGCGGAAGCTCATGGGGTCAAGGAAATCATCGGAGATGCGGCGGTAGACCGTGCCGACCCGCTCCTTCTTGCCGTCATAGCCGTTGAACCAGAGATACCCGTCCTCCACGGTCAGCTCACTGCCCGTGACCAGATGCGCGCCGGTCTTTTCCGCCAGATAGGAATGCTCGAAATACGCCGAGTTGTACCGCCCGGGGGTCAGCACCACCGTGCAGCCGCCGGTGTTCACATGATCCATCGTCCGCCGCAGCAGCTGGGCATAGTCCCGGTTGTCCACCACGCCGTTGGCCTGGAAGGTGCGCGGGCTGGCGCGGCGGCACAGCTCACGGGCAATCATGGGATAGCTGGCCCCGGAGGGCACCCGCAAATTATCCTCCAGAATGAACCAGCTGCCGTCCTTGGCCTGCACCAGGTCAATGCCCGAAATGTGCGACCAGACATCCTTGGGCGGCTTCTGCCCCTCGCACTGATGCAGGTAGCCCGGGCTGTCAAAGACGAATTCCTCCGGCACCACCTTGTCGCGAATGATTTTCTTGTCGCTGTAGATATCGCTGATGAAGCAGTTCAGGGCCATTACGCGCTGGCGCAGACCCCTGTCCAGCGCGTCGAATTCATCCGCGGTGATGATGCGCGGAATGGCGTCAAAGGGGAACAGCTGCTCCTTGAAGGTTCCCTGCTTGTACAGGCCGAATTTGACCCCATAGCGGGCCAAAAGCTCATTGATGGCTTCCGTATGCTGAATCAGCTCTCGTGTATCCGGCACAGTATTTCCCTCCTGCCTTTGGTGCATGTGCGCTTGTATGCGGCGCATCAGGACACATTTTCCCGGAAAAAAGAAATTGCCGATGCTCGAAAGAAAAGCATCGGCATCATTGCCTTGTGCGCGGCTTGCTTCAGCTGCATGGAAATCTTATCATGAAATACCCGAAAATGCAAGGAAAATCGACAATATTGCAGTTTCTTCCCTGTATTTCTTTTGTATTGGCAAGAATCTGCATGGAATCAAACGATGTGCATCATCGAGCGGCTCCTTGCAGGATAGGGGGCGCGGCTTGGTCAATCAGTCGCGTCGGGGGCTGCGCTCTGCGTTCCATACCCGTAGAGAATCTGGCAGTCCGCCAGGGTTTGGGTGTCCATGGCCAGCTGCACCCTGTCGCGTCCGTCATAGCTGGTGATGGTGATGCCGATGGACATGCCCTCCCGGAAGCTGTCCAGATAGGGAATATGGGTGGTGGTGGAGATACACTGCCCCGGCAGCAGCTGGGACAGGCACAGGTCGAGGGTTTCATAGTAGACCAGCTGGTTCTGCGCGTCAAAGACCTTGAGCACCACGGGCCAGTCCCAGTACAGCGGCGCGGCACCGGCGTTTTCCCAGTCCAGAGTCAGGGCGAGGGCATTGTCCGCAAAGGAATAGACGGTTGCCAGCCGGGAAACATAGTACCGGTAGCCCAGGCGGCGCAGGATGGCTTCATAGGCCAGGCTGTCGTCCTCCGCGTCGGGGCAATGGGGGCCGACAAAGGTCATGTGGGAGGCTGTTACCTGGTCGAGCAGGTCGGTCAGCTGCTGGGTGAGAAGCGTCTGCGCATCCACGGAGCTGGTCAGCTCGCCGCCAACGGGCGCGACCTGCCAGAAATCCTCGTAGGGCAGTATGGCCAGCGACTCGCCCAGGGTGTCCTGCGTGCCGCCCTTGACCGTCCAGTTCAGCCAGCGATCCGTTTCCGCCCGGTCACCCAGCACATCATTGTACAGGCCCAGCTTCGCGTCCACGGCCTGCACATAGCTCCGGCGCATCAGGAAGCGCACATTTTGGAATTGCTCGCTGTAGGCCAGCACATAGTCCCAGCAGGTCTGCGCGGAGGGCATCAGGGAAACGCCCTGGCTGTCCCGGGCATGCCATTCCCCCCAGAAGCCAAGGCTGCCCAGCTCCACATAGGCCAGGAAATCATCCTGATTGAAATATTCGGCCAGGGCAGCAATGGCCATTTCATGCCGGAGGATGAAATAGGGGTTCTCATACTGCGGTGAATAGCCTGACCCGCTGCTGGCGGTGTAGTATACGCCGTCCCCGGTTTCCTCCAGCAGCCAGGCGGGAATGTCCGCATGGCCCGCCGTCCCCGGCTCATCACAGATGAAGCGCAGCACGGCATGCTTGCCCTCGGCCTTCCAGCGGGAGAGATGATAGCGGGATTCCAGCCAGGCTGTGTTGTACTGCCCCTTCACCGGCTCCCAGTCCGACCATTTCAGCTTGATGAACACCATGCTGGCCTCCTCGCAGGCCTGCTCGTTTTCCGCATAGGGAGCGTAGCCCATCAGGGGGTTGAGCACAATGTCCATGTTCGGCTCAAAGGTTTCCTCAGCGTTGAGGTGATAGCGTTCCAGCATGTGCGCCAGCAGCACTGCGATGAGGACGGCCAGCACCGCCAGCAGAATGTAATCCGCCGTGTAGCGTCGTTTCTTAACCATTGTATTCCCCATTGTACTGAATCAGGTTCACGTCCTTGACACCGGGCATGATGCTGATTTTGTCCAGAAAGCCTGTGCCGCTGCGGTTGGCCAGCAGCTCCACGGTCAGCTCCCGCAGCTGGCCCCGGATGGTTTTGCTTTTGACCTGATAGCGGAAGCGGTTCAGGCAGCGCAGGATGTCATCATCGGCCACATCACCCTCGTAGTGCACCAGCAGGATGTAGATGACACCCCGCCTGCGCCGGTGATAGAACACATACACAATGACGCTCATCACCAGCATTGTCATGGCAGCCAGCACATACAGCCCTGCCGCCAGCGTGATGCCCACCGAGATGGACCACAGCAGGTACATCAAATCCATCGGGTCCTTGATGGCCGTTCGATAGCGCACGATGGACAGCGCGCCCACCATGCCCAGGGAAATCACGATGTTGCTGCTGATGGCCAGCGTCAGCATGCAGGTGAGCACCGTCAGGCCGATGAGCGTCACGGCAAAGGAGGCCGAATAGACCACGCCGCCGTAGAAATGCCCGTAGATTTTGTAGATGATGAAGCCCAGCAGCACCGCTGCTGCCATGGCGATGGCGGCTGTGGTTACAAAGTCCATGGTGATGCCGCCGTTGGCGGTGAAGGACTCCCAGACGGTTTTCTTAAAATAATCCCGAATAGACATCTTCGTTCTTCCTCCTGACGAGATGGGTCTTGCTGATGCCGGCCGTGGGGTCGGTCAGGTGGTGCGCGGCTTCATAGCATTCGGCGTACTTGGAAAAGGCGGAGAATTCCTGCCCGTTCAGGGGCAAAAGGGTCTTGATGACCTGGGGCAGGAAGGCCGTATACTTGACCTCCAGCACCAGCTTCCCCGGGGCGATGGCCGGCAGGGTGGGCAACTGCGCATCAAAGATGTCCAAGGAGCCAATGGCTGCCCGCACGCACTTGTCGAAGGTGATGCGCACCGTGCCGGCATCCATGACCAGCGGCGTTCGGTCATAGTCCACGATGACCTTGGGGCGCATCAGCTTCACCATGCATTCGTAATAAAACTCGTTGCACAGGCCGTTGTGCTTGCGCAGCAGGACGCTGTAATCCCCATCGAGAATCCGCTCAAAATCCTCCCGGGTCAGGCTGGCGGATTCCTTGTAGATGTAGCTGCCGGTTTTCGTCTTGCGCTCCAGGCTGATGTGCCGGTCACTGCAATTGTAGACGCGGATGCGCCATTTTTGGCGAAAATCGACGCCCATGATTTTCTCCCGGTAGGCGGAATCGTGCATATCGTCAAAGTACAGGCTGCGAATCATGTACTCGCCGTTTTGCCGGGCGTTTTGGTCCAGAGCCAGATAGGGACTCAGCCGCCGCTGGAGCAGCTCCGCCTCCGGGTAGGAAATGAGATATTTCCATTCATGCCGGTAAACCCGCTTGGCGTGTTCCATCTCAATCACCTCCGTCAAAGTAGGATGCATGCACCGAGCCGTCTGAGAGCACATAGAAGCACAGGACACCATGGAGCGTGGTCTTGACCTCGGTGGCATAGGTCTCGTAGGCAATCTGGCTTTGCCCGTCGGCAGTATGGGCCGTGACGCGCAGGAAGTATTGCCCCGCAGGCAGGCTGTCAATGAGCCACTGGGTTTCCGTGCGCTCGCGTCCGCTGAGCAGCGGTGTCTGGAAGTCCCAGGAATCGTCCAGCTGGATGGTGTAGGTTACACTTTGACTGCATGCCGCCGTGTCCCAGCTGAGCAGCAGGCCCTGGCCCTGCACGATCTCCGGCTCGTGGATGTGGAAGGGAGCGGGCTTGTCCAGGCTCTCATAGTAGCGGTCATAGTTGCGGGTTATCTGCTCACCCAGCTGTGCAACGAGCGTATCATACTGCTGCGATGTCACCCGGGCAAAGGTTCGGTCAGGCAGGGCGTAGAGGTAGGGCTTGACCAGCTCCGCCAGCCGCGCCGCCTGCGCGGATACGGCTTCCTCCGTCAGGTACTGCTCATAGAGCGTATCCACCGCCGTGCTCAGCGCGGAAAGACATTGCGCATCCTGAAACAGCCGGACGAAAAGCACGTTGTCATAGAAGCTGAACACCCCCATGTCCCATGCGGGAGACTGCCCCGGCGCACGCAGCTCGTTGTAGTCATCGCGTAGGGCACCGTCATTGTCCCAGGCAATGAAGTAGAACCGCTGGGAGCCGGTGGGGCTGTACAGATGATAGTTCTGGGTGGAGGCATCCCGGTTCGCGGTCAGCAATTGAAGGGCCAGGAAGCTGTACAGGTTATCCGGGTCAAAGTAGGTGCTGACAACCTGCGTGATGGGGATGTCCGGGTCATTGACCGCCTCGAGCATGGCCAGCAGCCGGGTGTGATCCGGGTCGCCCTTGCTCTCCAGCAGCGCATCAAAGGCAGCGGCATCATAGCGGGGGGAGGTCGCCAGTACCAGTACATCCTCATGGCGGGCAAAGTCGAAGTTGTTGGCCTTGTACAGTGCGCCGTCACCGTCCAGGTGCCGGTTCTTGAAATACGTCTTGTTGATGGGCTCCACCATGGTGTACAGGCCATAGTCCTGATACAGCGTATCCGGGCCCTGGGCGGTGTCCTTCACATAGAGGTGGACGAGCCGCGTTCGGGTGCTCAGCAGGGCGGGAAGCTGCTGCGTGAGCTGATAGTACAGCATGTTGGTGAAGCGCAGCGGGTCGGAAAAGTGCTTGGCCAGCACCAGCGTTTTCATGCCGTCCAGGCTGCCCATGCCATCCTTGATGGTCACGCGGTAGCTCTTTTGCTGCCGGGTGGAGGCGTTCAGCCCCTGCAGGCGGACGGTGCAGTTGGCAGTCAGCAGACCGTAGCCGAAGGAGCCGGGGGTGGGCGCGTCCTCATCGCCCAGCTGGAACACGCCCTCGCAGGCGAAGGGCTCATCGCCCTGCTCATCCAGGGGCATGCTGTGGATGTCCTCCCAGGTGTGGTTGGTGCCGTCAGCCGCGTTGCCCGGAGCAACGGCCAGATAGACCACCTCCACGCCCCGGGTCATGTCCTGCGTGTACAGGTCAGCGGCATCCTGCACCTGAAACTCCGAAGCGACGGCCTTGTCATAGCTTTCCTCCGGGGACAGAATGCCGGAGGTGAGCATGCTCTGCGGAATGTCACAGCCGCTGAGCAGCAGGCAGGCCAGCAGCAGGCAGGCCAACGCCGGGCGGCAGACGGTGCGCATGGTGCGGTTCATTTACCCTTCCTCCTTGATGCCATAGATGATGCTTCCGTCCTCAAGCACGGAGAACTGATAGCATCCATACACCTTGCCGATGCCGGACACGCTGAGATAGTCGAAGCAGTCCGCGGTATAGCCGGATTCGTTGGTGGCTGTGACCTTCAAATAATAGGTGCCCGTGGGCAGTGCATCCACGGATACATAGGGAGCGGTCAGCCCGCTGCCCTGCGCGAGGATATCCTCAAAGCCGTAATCGGCAGCCAGCTGCCAGGCGTAGGTGACGGACTCCCCATGCACATCGTAAGACGTGGCCCAGGAAAGAAAGAGCTTGTCCCCGTTATGCTCCGGGAGATTCACATAGAAGGGCCAGGAACGCATCAGGCTTTCCTGATAGGATTCGTAATTGCGCTGAATCTCCGAGGCCAGCAGGTTCACATACTGGTCGTATTCCTCCGGGGACAGGCCGCTGACAGGCTGGCTGAAGGGGTTTTGATAGATATCCTGCTTGACAACGGCACTGTATGTCTTCACGCGCTGGGCGATGCTGTCAGGATGCAGCGCAGTGGCCATCAGGTCATGCACGGCATCGTCCAGCTGCTGCCGGTAGCATTCTTCCTTCATCATTCGGTTGATGAGGGTCAGGCCAACGTATTGGGTCATGCCCTGCTCCCAGGACTGTCCCTCCTGATAGCCGATGTGTTCAAAATAATGCCGCCGGAAGGAGGCGTCCATGTCCCAGGAAATGAAGTACCACTTCTGGGCATTGAGCGGGCTGTAAAGGTAGGCGTTGCGGGAACCGGCATCATAGTTGCCAATCAGGATTTGAAAGGCCATCCAGTAGCAGATGTTCTCTGCGTCGAAATGCTCATCCATGATTTTCGTGATGGGGATGCTGTAGTTTTGCAGCTTGGTCAGCACGCTGCGCAGGTCAGCGTGGTCGTCCAGGCCCTTGATTTCCAGATAGGATTCAAAGGCTTCCTCGTCATAGTCATCGCCCACCGCCATGATTTCATCATAGGGCAGCCACTCGAACATGTTCACCTTGTAGAGCTTGCCCCGGTCATCCAGGCCGTGGTTTTTCAGATACGTCCTGTTGATTTGCTCCACCATGGTGTACAGGCCGTAGTCCACATAGTCCCCGGAGCCGCCCGCGGTGGTGTCCCTGACATAGAGATGGACAAACTGCGTCCGCGCACTGACCAGCTGGGGAATGTCCGCCAGCAGGTCGTAGCACATCTTGTTCAGGAAGCGGAAGGGGTCGGTCACATGCTTGTTCAGGGCCAGGGTGCGCTGACCGTTGTACGCCTCCTTGCCGGCCTTGATGCGGATTTTGTAATTCTTGGAGGTGCTGGTGGAGGATGTCTGTCCGCGCACCTGCACGGTCACATTGGGGACGGTTTCGCCCCAGCCGTAGCTGCCCTCGCCCAGGCCGCTGCCATCGTCGATTTGCAGGATACCCTCCACCTTGTAGCGGGGGATGCCCAGCTCCTCATAATAGTAGGTAGAATAGGTGCTGACCTCTGTCCAGGTGTGGTCGGAGCTGTCCGCCGCGTTGCCCGAGGAGACCGTCAGGTACATGCTGATGACGGAGGTGGGGTCATGGCCTTCATACAGGGAGGGCAAATCGTGGATGTTCCCCTCCATGGGCGTTTCCTTGCGGAAGGCCAGCATGGAGGTCGCGTCCATCTGCGTGTCGGCCATGGCGCAGCCTGCCAGCAGCACAAGGATTGCCGCCAGCGCAAGGGCGTATGGGAGATGTTTCATGGTGTGGCGGCCTCCTTCAGCTGTTCAGCCCTTTGGGCCTCCAGGCGTTCCTGCCGCTGATCCAGCCTGCGGGCGATGCATACCAGCGGGCCCACGTCCTCCCGGGGGATGATGCTCTGCCGGGCCAGCAGGTAATAGGGCAGCTTGCGCGTACGGATGTTCAGTCCGATGACGGCGGCGATGTAGAACACCACCGCACCGGCAAACAGGCCAATGCCAAAGAACGTGGGCTGATGATAGCGTATCTGCCAGATGGTCGCCGCCGTGGCAATCACGCCGAAGAGCACCGCACCCATCACGGCACCGATGTAATCTTCAAAGTAGAGCTGAATGAGCATGATGGCATTGGCGATGGCATAGGTGCCGTAGCCCACGCACAGGAAGCGGAAGATGTTGGCGGACAGGGACGTGAAGCCCAGGGGCAGCGCGCTGAGAATCGGCGGCACAATGACCACGAACAGGATGGTCGTGAACAGCTGCTTGCACGCCAGGTAGAACAGCTCCTGCCGCAGCACCGCCAGCATCTCCCCTTCTGCCTGCTTGATGTCGCCAATGGAGCCACGGTCGTTGAACAGCCCGTAATACCGCTGGTACTTGGGATAGAACTTCACCTCTACGGAGGTGATGAAGTTGACGGTGGTCATCAGCAGGCTGAAATAGGCGAACAGCGCAGGCACGTCATACTGGGGCGCGCCGTAGAACAGCCCCTCCACCTGCACCTGCAGCGGCCCGAAATACATGATGATCAGGTGCGAGAACAGCCCGATGTTCAGCATGCCGCCGGTGAACACCAGGGCGCGGTACTTGTCCAGCCACGCCAGAAAGGAGAAATGGCTGCCGCTGCGCTTGGGGAAGTAGTCCAGCAGAATCAGCAGATACCGGCACATCAGCAGCCCATAGGCCACAATGACCGCCATCAGGAACGCTTCGATGCGCACAACGCCCAGCACCACCACCACCAGCAGCAGCACAAAGCCAATCATCAGCGACAGCGCGAAGGACAGCACAATGGCCTGATAGTCCTTCACGGCGGTGAGGAAAATCATCTCGTTCCACACCACAATGAGCACCATCGAATACCACAGGCACAGCAGCTGCAGCGGCCATGACACGCCGGAAAAGTGCAGGAACGTACCGTACCCCACCGCGCACAGCACCAGCATGATGGCTGTGGAGCCGAAAAAGGCCGGCATGATTTTGTCCTCCCGCCCCTCATAGAGCATATCGGACACAAACCGGGTGACACCCATGTTGAACCAGCTGGTGATGGTCAGCGATGCCAGCAGGCTGTAGGTGAGCATGCAGTTGAGCAGCTCCCGGTCATGGGCGTTCATGCCGCCGATGCGGGCCACGAAGGCCACGCCCACCAGCAGCAGCACCCCCAGGAGCATCGGGCCTGTGGATACAATCCCCGCATAGCCATAGGCCCGGCAGAGGTTCAGCATACCCCGCTTCTCAAACAGCTTTTTCAGACTGAATCCGATTCCCGCCATCGTTTCAATACCTCGTCATACACATCCAGATAACGCTGCACCATATCCCCGTGCAGGAAGTACCGCTCCACCCGCCTGCGTCCGACCATGCCCATCTGCCGGCGTTCCACCGGGTGGAGGGCGAGCCGGGCCATGGCATCGGTCATGGCCTGCACATGCATGGGCGGCACACAGTAGCCTGCGGGGCCCAGGTCATCGTCCGGGGCCACCTTGTTGATGAGCTCCTTGCAGCAGCCCACGTCCGTGGTGATGACCGGGCAGGCTGCCCCGAAGCTCTCCAGCACCGACAGCGGCATGCCCTCGGAGATGGAGGAGAGCATGGTGAAGTCGAACTTCCCCAGCCACTCGGTCACATTCACCGTGCCTAAAAACGTGATGTCCTTCACCCGGAGCTGCTCCACCAGGTCGTAGCACTCCCGGGCGTATTCCTTGTCATCCTCCGGCCCGGCGATGAACAGCCGCGTGTTGGGCACGCGGGCCTTGAGGTCGGCAAAGGCGTAAATCATGGTCTTGACATCCTTGATGGGTGCAATGCGCAGCACCGCGCCAATGTCCACGAAGCCGTTGTCCTCCTTTTGGGGGATGTCGCGGAAGCGTTCGTAGCGGATGCCGTTGCCGATGTAGGTGCATTTGCCCGGGTCACAGCCCATGCCGATTTGAATCTGCATGGCACCGCTGAACAGGCTGGTAATCATGGAGGCCTTCTCATACGCGCCGTCGGAGAGCATGTAGAAGAACCGCACCCAGAATTTCTTGAACGCCTGCTGTACCCACTTGGCGCGGATAATCTCCTCCTCCCGCTCCCGGGTGTAGATGCCGTGCTCCGTAATCAGGTAGGGGACATGGTGGGTATAGCTCCCCAGCCGTGCCAGAATGCCGCCATACCCCGTGGCGATGGAATGATACATATCCGCCTTGGGGATGGGGGAGGACAGTACATACAAAACCGGCAGCATCATCGAGCGGATGGTGTGGAACAGGTCGGAGAAGGCCGTGTAGGGATATTCCTTTTCGCACAGCTCCGTCAGGATGTTCAGGAAGCTCTCGCTTTGCAGGAAGGAAATGGGCGCGATGCGCCGCTGGGCGTACATCTCAAAGAGCGTCTCCCAGCAGGGGTTCTTGCAGCTGAGAAAGTCGTAGAGCGTCTGTATCTCCTGCGGGGAGAAGCGGTATCGCTTGGGTGCAGGCACCAACTGGAGCGCATCCCCCAGGAAAACCTCCTGCACCTGCACCACATTTTCGGGCAGCTGGTACTTGAACTTGCCCTTCTGCTCGGAAGTGGCACCGATGGCCCAGATGACGAACTCATACTGGGGCATGGCCTGAATGTACTGATGAATCCAGGAGGATACACCGCCCGTCACATACGGATAGCAGCCCTCCAGAATGATGCAGATTCTCATCACAGCTCCCTTTCATTCAAAACGGATATCCACATGGGCCTGTGTCGCGCAGAGCAGGTACATGCTGCTGCTCACCTGTGTCAGCTCCCCGCCGGTCACGGATTCAATGAGCTGCTCCTCGTTCAGGCGCAGCATGAACCACGCCTCATCGTAGAAGTTGGTCAAATCCAGGGCGATGCCGTGGTCGGTTTCGCTGCGCACCAGCTGCACATAGTCGTACCGCTGCACGGCCGCAGCCGTCTCGGAGCCGGTCAGGGAGCGGATGCTGGGCACGGAGGTGTAGAGCCAGTGGACATAATCCTTCAGGTTGGCCAGCAGCTTCGCCCAGCCCAGCTCCGCGCCGCGGTCCTCGTCCAGCACATCGTCCGGGTGCTGGAAGTGGGAGCTGATGAGGTGAAAATTCAGCTCGGAGAGCGCGACCAGCTGCATGTAATCATCCAGCACATAGCCGGAAATCACCCGGGGCGTGCTGATCAGGCCGTTGTCCTCCACCTGATAGTCCTGCGTATAGGCCAGCTCGCCGGGCAGATACACCGCGGCAATGGTCTTGATGTCCGGGAAGTCCGTGGCCAGCATGTCGATGCCCTCTGCGGAGATGATGTTGGACGGCGGCACATACACCTGAAAGGTGCGGTCAGGATACAACCTGGCGCAGAAATCCACCAGCTCGGTCACGGCACTGTGCATGTCCTCGTAGCTGGGCCATTGACTGTAGCTGTCAAACAGCCCCTCATAGTCGAAATTCTCCAGCACCAGGGGCATATGGTTGTAGCCGTGCAGGCCGATTTCGCCGCCCATGTCCAGCAGCATGTTGCCGAAGTACTGATACCGCTCCAAATCGCTGTTGCGCTGAAAGGTGCCCATGATCTGGTCGGAATACTGCTCGATGACCAGTCCTGTATACTGGATGCCGTAGTCCTTGGCCAGGTTGTAGATGTCCGCCCACCAGTAGGAGGTGTAGAAATCCTTGACGCTGACGTGATAGTCCCGCTCGATGTATTGGGCATAGCCGTCGGGTACAGGGGAGGGGAAATCGTCGATGTAAAAGACGGAAGCATTGATGACGGGATACAGGAAGGCATCATCCAGCAGGCTGTACGCGCCGGCATGAAGTCCCCGATAGCCCTTCTCCAGAAAGTTCAGGTTGTCCATCACCACAACGCCGTCTCCCACGCGGTGCCGCCAAATCAGCGGCGTGGGGTATTCCTCCTCCGTCTGGGCGAACACCTGACAGCGGCTCTCCAGGCTGACGCTGATGGAGGAGTCGTAGGCATCCGTAATGGGGAAGGTACGGTTGTCGCCGCCCAGCATGAACCCCGGGGCAAAGCACAGCGTCTCCACGCGGACGTTGGTGCTGCCGCAGTCCCGGATGCCCAGCAGCTCGAACAGGCTCTGAAAGCTGCCGTTGATTTCCGGCGGATAGAGAATCATCAATCGGCCTCCGGCCTTGACCCATGTCTTGATTTCGCCCAGCAGCTCCCCCAGGAGCTGATAGTGGGTCACGGAAAGCACCAGCGTGCTGTAGGGTGCCAGGGACAGCTGGGCCGCGTTATCGCAGGAAAGCTCATCGAAGCCCACCCGCAGCTGGGAGAGGATGGCACGCATCTCCCTTAGCCCCATCAGGCCCATGCTATCCTCCTCGTAGAGGAGCAGGCAGTCGGTCTGGGCAGGTGCCTGCTGCAACAGGGTCTTGTCGGTGGAGAGCAGGGGGATGCGCATCTCTGCGGCGGTATAGGTCACATTCCTTGCGGCCGCGATGAGCACAAACATCAACATGCCCATGAGCAATGCGATGGAGAGCATCGTGGAAAAGGAGCGTCTGCGCTGGTTCGCGGGCGGCGTGGAAGGGGTGTTCCTGTTGGGCTGTGCCATGATGGCCTCCTTTCGTTCGGATGGGTCGTTGATCAGCTCTGCCAGAAGGCCAGCTCGGCGCGGCCCTCGGCGGAGAGATAGACGCCGCGCTGCTCCACCATGCATCTCACCTGCGCAATCCCCTGCGCATCCTTGCACAGGACGTAATATTTCAGCAGGTAGAGATAGCCCTGCTCGTTCTCCGGGCGGAAGGCAATCATCCGCTGGGCATCCTCGCGCAGGTCATCGAGGTTTTGCAGCAGCATGTCCGCATCCGCCTTCTTGATCCACAGCGACAGGCTCTCAGCATTGTTGAGTAGGCGTTTTTGCAGAACCTCCACATACGTGCGCAGCTGCGCGTCCCGGCGGCTGCCCTCCAGCAGGCCGCTGGACAGATACCGCTCCAGCAGCCGTTGATGCTTGCGCAGCAGGCTGTCGTCCCCGGGCCGGGCCGCGATTTCACGGCTCAGGGCCTGGAATTGCAAATCGAACTCCTTCTGAATCTCCACCAGCGCAGTGACGGCGTAATGGACGACCTCCGAGTCGTCATTCTCCCGGGCCTGGGAGAGCTGGGGCACATAGCCGCTGGGATTGGTGTAGAGCACATCCATCACCAGCTCCCGCTTGGTGTGGGCATCGTTGAGCAGCAGAGCCTCCTGCAAGGGGACGAGCTTCTCCTGCACATCGTCCTCGTCGATGACGATGCTGTCGTTGACATCCGCCAGGGCTTCCTTCATGATGAGCCGCTGGGTGAGCGAGTCGTTCACCGCGAAGGCTTCTGATAGCGGCACAACCTCATCGGTCTCGGCGGCAGGGGTCATTTCGATGCTGCGCTGTACCGTGTCGTCAATGGTCAGCTGAGCCAGCTCTAGCTCCTTGGCCTTGCGCTCCTCATCCCGGCATATCCTGTCGTGGATGAGCAGGCTGCCCAGCCCGAACACCGGGATAAAGACCAGGATGAACACATCCATGTAGGGACAGCGCAGGAGATGGCAGCGAATCAGCACCGCGCAGAGCAGGCAAACCAGCAGGTGCAGCATCACACACATGAACACAAAGGCTTCCATGGCTGTCAACTCACAATATCAAAGTTCAGACCCTTGTTCGTCAGACGCTCCTCCACAATGGCTGCGGATTGCCGGGTGGTCTGCGTCAGCATCAGGAACAGGGTGCCTTCGTCATCCGCGCCCAGCACATCGCTGCTGCGGATGACGCCGCGCAGGGCATCGGAGATGTACTGCTTGTCCCGGGACTCAAAGCGCAGCAGCGCGTAGCTGGCCAGCCCCTCGTCCATCAAATGCCGCTGCGCCGTCAATAGCTCCGCAAAGTAGGCCGGGATGACAATCTGCGTATTCGGGTAATATTTTTCCTGCTCAATGGCCCGCTGGTACTCCAACGCCCGGATAAAGGACAGCTTGATGAGGTTGCACAGGATGCTGAACAGGTTCATGTAGTACAGGCCCATTTGCTCCGGGCTGGCATCGTAGAGGAAAATCATCAGCTCGATTTTGTCATGGTCGCCGATGCCGTAGGCGTACATGGGCATATCCGGCACAAAGCCCGTGTTCTTCCATACATCGCCCTTTTTCACCGTCTCATACACCGGCAGGACGGAGGAAATCACCAGCGATTTGGCCAGACCGTTCAGGATTTCGCCGGAGCTGGCGGCCAGACGGCCGTAGCGTTGGTAGTCGTCCAGCGAATAAATGGCAATGGTGTGGTTTTTGAGAATGTCTTCCATGATGCGGATGCCGTTCATGAAGATTTCCTGCGGCAGTACGCTGTCCAGCCTCTGCACCGCCTGGAAAATCACGCCGAAGGAATCCTTGTAGCCCAGAATTTGACGCTTGTATTCGCTCTTGTTCTGAATGGCTCCGTGATACACATCGTTGAGGAACAGGTACTTTTCCCGCAGCAGCTCATGCTCCTGGCGGAGGAAGGCCAGCTCCTGCCTGCGCACCCGGCTCAGGTAGCCGACGATGGAGCCTGTCATCAGATACACCACAAAGGGCAGCCAGTTTTCCAGATTGTAGAACAGCATCACGCCGTTGATGCCCATGTGCTGGAACTGGAAGTACAGCGCAATGCTGGTCAGCACGCCTGCGGAAATGCCCATGGCCGTGCCGTAGGTCGTACCCATGATGACGATGTAGAACAAGCGCAGGTCAACGTACTTGAAATACGCGCTGTCCCCGGTCTGGGCCACCAGAAATTCCGTCAGCAGGAAGAACAGAATCAGCTCCAGATAGCCCGCCACACGGCTCATCAGGGTATGACCGACCCGGCGCAGGGTGCTTTTGAGCCAGGAGTGCTGCTGGGCGCGCTCCCGGTAGCGGGCAAAGGCAGGGCCGATATCGTCCAGCACATTGTCCATGGGAATGAAGCCATACTTGCGCTTGAGCTCGATGCTGTAGCTCTGGATGGAGATGAAATTCATGCCCTGGGTATAGGACACATCGATGTCTGGCACCAGCTTGCGGATTTCATCCTCCAGGTCGCGCCAGGTGTAGTGGTAGCCGCTGGTGACGCTGTAGGAGGCGGTTTGGTCGGCGGTCTCCTCGCTGACATCCAGCAGCAGCTCAATCAGGTCGTTTTCGGAGAGAAAGTCCACCTTGTTTTCCGGGCAGTAGGGAAAGACCAGCTTGCCATCATGGAGCATATGCTCGAAAATCTGCCCGAGGAAATTGCCCGTATTCAGCGATGAAGCGATGTAGGGCGTGCGCAGCACAATGGTTTTCAGGCCGTAGCTCTTGGCGGAGAAGCGCACAAAGTCCTCCATTTGGGCGGTGGCCAGCGCATCCCCGGACACATAGGTGCGCCCGGTGAAGCGGCCCAGAATGTCATACTGCTGGTGAAAGTTCATGCTCTCCACCGAGGAAACCACCACCAGCTTGCCCACCGCATTGGATACGCAAGTTTGAATGACGCGCTCCAGACACTTCATCTCATTGTCCATGCCGCTTTGCCCATCGGCATAGCCGCTGATGTACCAGACAGTGTCGATGTCGTAGGCATCAAAGAGCTGCGCGAACGGCTCCTGCGTGGGGATGGCCTGATAATAGCGGGCCTTGCGCCCGGAGGACATGGCCTTGCGCCCGGCCACGATGACCTGACAGATTTCCGCGGCCTTCTCAATGGCCGCATCCGACACCAGCGAGACGTTGCCGCACAGCAGGATACTGGACGCCTGAATGCTGCCGGCGGATGCCGCAGGGGCTACAGCGTCCGCATGCGGGGTCGCGCTGCCGACATGCATGCCGTCCTGGGACAAAGGCGGCTCCGCCGTTGGCTCGGGGTGAATCACAAAGCCCTCTGCCTGTCGGGGTGGTTCATGCCTGTGCTCCATGCTCATACACCTCCCTCATCCAATGTTGTCCTCCAGCACCTGCCGGGCAATGGGCAGGAAAAGCTCCAGCAGCTCCGGGTCGAACTGGCTGCCCTTGCCTCCCTGCAGCTCCTGCATAATCTGACGGGATGACATCCTGGCCCGGTACACGCGGGAGGAGTTCATCGCATCAAAGGCATCCGCAATGCCGATAATCCGGGCCTCCAGCGGAATCTGCCTGCCCTTGAGCCCATAGGGATACCCGGTGCCGTCATAGCGTTCGTGGTGGCACACCGCGCCGACGGACGCATTGGGCAAAAGCGTCAGATCCTTGAGAATTTCCCCGCCGATGACCGTATGCTGCTTGATGATTTCCCGCTCCTGGGCAGTCAGGGAGGCATGCTTGTTCAGCACGGAATCGCTGATGCCGATTTTCCCGATGTCATGGAGCAGCGCAATGCTGTAGAGCTGGTCCAGCCGCGGAGCGTCCCAGCCCAGTGCCTTGGCCAGCATGACGGAATACTCCGCCACGCGGGCAGAATGCCGCTGGGTGTAGGTGTCGCGGGCATCCACCGCGTTACTGATGGAGAGGATGGTCTGGGTCATCATAATCATCAGGTGGTCGCGCTCATCATGGATGGTCTTGCGCAGGGCATCCTCGCTGGACTGCCTGTGCAGCAGATTTTTGTGCCCCTGATAGGCAAAGACATAGAAAAGAACGGTCACGGCCACGTACAGCAGGGGATAAAAAGCGGCGACCTCCTGCGGATAGGTGACGGGCAGCAGCGGCTGCACCGGCGTGGAAAACAGCACCGCGAAATGAATTGCCAGCGCACCGCTGATGAGTCCGCCTGACTTCAGCCCGCAGATGAAGAACGCCACCGCCGGGAAGAGCAGGGCCCACATGCACATGACAAGCCTGCTGCTGCCCAGGAGCGTGATGCCCATGATGCCCAGGGCCAGCAGTCCGGCCAGGAGCGTTGCGGCCACGCTGTGCCGAACCAGACGTTCCAGGCCGACCCCCGCCATGCACAGCAGTGCGAGAACGAGGAAGGCCAGCCCTTCACCGTCCAGAAAGCGGTCAAAGCACGCAATGCTGATGATGAAGAACAGGATGGCCGAAACAAACAGAACGTTCTTCCTGATTCGGGGGAGCAGCGCGTGCTCTCTGCTGCGGGGTGGCTTGGTGTTGATCGTTTTCAGGATGGTCAGCAGCCGAAAGCCCATATCCATCATGTCCATCCTCCTCGCTGAAAATGAAAAAGCCGCCAGTGCATCGGCCTTGACCGCATCCATGGCGGCAGACCAATCAGCAGCTGGCTGGCTTAAAAGCCCCTGTAGCTTTGCGTCCCCACCTTGCGATGGGTTTGCTCTTATGATGAAGTATAGCATATCAGGGGGCCCATGTGCAAGTGAAAAATGATGATGCGCTCAAAAACGTCTTTCAGCCTCCGAGGGTGCCGCACAGAAACAGCCGCAGCGTGTGCATCCCGGCCGGAATCACATAGCGGTGCGGCGGCCACATGTGCATGCCTGCTTCCTGCCCGTCCAGCGTCAGGCGGCTCATGGCGTGGCCCTCACCGGCATCCAGCAGACAGTCCTCCGTCAGCACGATGTCCGTTTCATAGACCGCCCAGCCCTTCTCATGGGTCAGCGAGGGCAGCTCCTGCCGGGTGGGCAGATGCCCGTCCGGGCTTGTCACCACCGTCAGGGCCGGGCTATCCTGGCCCGGCAGCGTGACGCGCCATGTTTGCCCATGCAGCGGACGGAGGTTCCGCAGCTCCGGCGGCGCAAAGGCTTCACGCGGCGTGTCAGCCAGCATCGGCTCTCCGGCGGTGTCTACGCACAGCACCAGGCTGCCGCGCCGGGGGAGCGTCAGGGCATACTGCCCCTGTCCGTCCGTCAGAGCATCCTCTGTCCGGCCTGTCCAGGCATCCCACCACTGTGCTGCACCGCGGACGGGCAGCGTTATCATGCAGCGGATATCCTCCTCGCCCTCGTTGACCAGCAGAAAGAAGTCAAGCCCGTCCTTCTTGACCCAGCTTGTCCGCAGGGCAGCGGGGGTATGGCCGCCGATGGTGCGCAGCTCGGCTGGTGTGCTGCCCATGGGCCGCAGGGCATGAATGCGTTCACAGCCCGCCGGAGCGGCATCGGGCGTTTCGGCTCCGTCCAGCACGCGCAGACCTGCTGATGTGACTGCCAGCAGACACGGCTGCAAGCCCAGAGCCGCCTGCGCTTCCGCGCTCATGGCTACCTCCTGCGTGATGACGAGTGCGTAACGCTGCTGACCCAGGCACACCATGCCGTTCTCGACCCGGCAGGCGGACAGGTCGGTATCCATCAGGTAGTTGAATTCCACTTGATGCTCGTACAGCGGCACGCAGACCTCCCAGGGCAGGCAATCCTCCTGACAGAGCACGGCTACCCTGGCCTGATTCACCCCGCCGGTCATCAGCCAGCACATCCGCCGCATGTACTGCGCAATTTGACCGTACCAGGGCCACCACAAGTTGCCCGGCCCCACGTCCGGCGGACGCTCATCGCCCCGGCCATCCCGCAGGGAGTAGAAGAACGCATGCGGATACAGCAGGTTCGTCCCCCGGACAAACAGCCAGTCCATGTACCATTTCATGTCATCCATGGAGAAGGCCCACTGGTTGCCGTCCGGGCCGCAGCAGCCAAAGCACTCGTTGGCGTTGCGCGCCCGACCCAGATGGCGTGCCGCATCCGAGGCACACTTGGCCAGCACGCTCTCCGGTCCATGAATGCCCTGTCCCGGCCCCACGAACCGCCAGACCACATCCTGCCCCGGCAGCTGGAAGTCGCGCAGCAGCCCCATGTCCCAGCCCTTGGCCGGATGCCCCGTGAGCGCGATACCGTGGGCCTGGCACCACGCCGACAGCTGCCCATAGTAGGACGCACGCATCCGGTGATTTACCGCCCGCCGGTACAGCTGACGGACACGCGCCGTGTCCGCGCCCGCGTCCAGCCACAGGGCCGGCAAATCGGTCACGGCACAGCCCTGCGCCAGAAAATCCGCCAGGAATCCCGGTGTCCAGGCCCTGCAGCCCGGTGCGGCATTGCGCCCGGTGATGTCCGGCTCATCGGTGAACATGGCGATGATGGTCTTGCCGAAATGCTCTCCCACGGCCTGCCAGTAGACCTCATGGGTCAGGCGGATGAACGCCTGCACCGCCGATGGATTCAGCAGGTCAGCGGAGGGCGGTGCGTCCGGCTCACCGTCGTCCTCGCCCTCATGCACGCCGCGAATGGTACCCCCGGAGTATCCTTCCCGGAAGCACAGCAGCACCCGACCATCCGCCGGGGCCGGGTAGATCCCCATGACGGGAGTCAGGGCTTCCACATCGGACACACGGCCACCCGCGACCTGTGCGGCGCACACGGCGAGGATATCCGCCGTAACGGGGATGGCCTGCGCCGTGATGACGTCCATGCGCAGACAGCGGGAGGCATAGGACGGATTCTCCCGCACCACCATGCCGTGGGCGGAGCCGGAGGGATACATGGCTTCATCGTAGAGCACCACCCGCATATGGAGCGCGGCGGCTTCCTCCACGGCAAAGCGCACGAAATGCAGGTAGCGTTCGGACAGATAGGGGATGCTCCGGGGCAGTCCCTTGCGGGGATGGATGACGAACCCGGCCACGCCTTTATCGTGGAAATCGTGGATTTGCCGGGAAAGCTCGGCTTCGGTCAGCTCATCGTTCCAGAACCAGAAGGGAAGCGGGGAATATGCATCGCCGGGGTGCAGGAAAGCCTGCCGCGCCTGTTCCATGGGCATGGCGATTCCTCCTTGCAGTATGCTGCCTGTTCCTTTCGCCGCGGTGCAGGAGTTTCCTGCTCTCATGGCCCCAATAATCTAATTAGATATTTATAGAAATAGGTATTGACAAAATGATTCGACCATGGTATGTTCATCCTGCGTCAGAAAGACGCGGCAAAGGAGGGAATCCATCATGAGCGAGGAAAAGGTGGCGCGGATGCAGGCGTATTTCCGTCAGGCGGAAGCGGCCTGCAAGGCGAAGGAAAAGGCCCTGACCGCCGAGGGCCGGGGCGATGAGGCCGTGTTTGAGAAGATTCGGGGCAATGTGCTGTCCCTGAGCAGGTCTGTGCTGGGGGTGGCGGAAAAGCAGGCCGACCCGGCAGGGTTCTTCCGTCAGCGGATGGCGCAGATTCCCTCCGCCTGGGCGGATGCGCGGGAAAAGGCCCTGGCCCATGGGGACGAGAACAGGGCGTATCTGGAGGACATCAAGCTCAAGGCGGCGGAGGACATCCGCCGGGCCTTCGAGAGCATTTGGAGGGAACAGGCATGACGGATACGGATGCGATTGCCCTGTTCAAGTGTCTGGCGGACAAATCCCGCCTGCAAATCCTGAAATCCCTGGCGGTGGAGGACATGTATGTGGAGCGGCTGGCCGAGAGGCTGGGCCTGAGTGCGCCCACGGTGTCCTTCCACCTGAAAAAGCTGGCCGAGGTCGGGGCCGTCACGGCTTACAGGACGCAGTACTACACCATGTATGCCCTGCGTCCCGAGCCCTTCAACATGCGCATCCTGGACATTCTCCGGGAGGAATCGCAGGAGGCAGACGCGCAGGCGCAGCGGGATGCGGCCTATCGGCAAAAGACGATTGATGCGTTTTTCGAGTATGGGAAGCTGAAAAGCATTCCGGCCCAGCGCAAGAAGAAGCGCGTGATTCTGGAGGAGATTGTCCGGCGTTTTGAGCGTGACCGCATTTATCCGGAGCGGGAAGTGAATCTCATCATTGCGGATGTGCATGACGACTTCTGCACGCTGCGCCGCGAGCTCATCTGCGAAGGCCTGATGGCCCGTGACCAGCGTGGCTATTGGCGCACAGACACATAACCTCCAAGGGAACGCGCCAGCGTCGAAGGGGTCAAGGGGCGATGCCCCTTGTGGGGTGCAGGGGTGAAGCCCCTGCGCAGGTCTGGGCGGCAGCCCAGCGCAACACATTGGAACAGCAAAAAGGAATCGGAAAAAACAGAGTTTCCAAGCAGACGGCGCAGCCCGTCCGCGTAGGAAACGGCAGGTTCCGGGGACTGTAAGAGGAACGACCTCATCCGACCCCGCTCCGTTCAGCCACCATCCCCAAAGGGAAAGGCTTTCTGCGGTCTGCCCCAAGCATGGTGCGCGCAATGGCGGGAATGAGGGCGTTCCTCGTGCAGGTAGGCGGAACCTGCCGCTTCCAACGCGGACGAACTTCGTCGTCTGCTTGGAAGCTCTGGCTTTTTCTGTTCCTTTTCTGTTGTTTCAATGTGTTGCGCTGGGCTGCCGCCCAGACCTGCTTGGGGCCTTGCCCCAAACCCCACAAGGGGCATCGCCCCTTGACCCTTCTCCGCTGGCGCGTTCCCTTGGAGGGGTTTTGGGATGAAATGCGCAGGTGCGTATACGCAAGGGCGTGCTTCTTCCTATGCTGATAGACGGAGGTGAAAACCGATGTCTGTCAAGGATGCCGTGGTACAGCGGTTTCAGAGCTTGTGCGCGGAAAAGGGCATACGGCTCAATGAACTGGCCAACCGTTCCGGAGTCACGCCGTCCTCGGTGTACAGCATGATTGACCCGCGGCGGCGGGAGGTATCCATCACGCTCATCAAGAAGCTGTGCGACGGGCTGGACATCACGCTGGGAGAATTCTTCACAGCCGAGGTGTTCGATGCGCTGGAGCAGGAAATCCAATAAGCGCACAAGGAGCCTTCCGCCCCAAAAGGCAGAAGGCTCCCTTTCATGTGGATACCCAGCTTACAACCCCATCAGCCCCAGGGATTCTCCGTGGAATAGGGCAGAGAGGCAGGCTGGTTGTAGGCGATATCCTGCACACCCAGATACTTGAAGACCTCGAACAGGGCCTTCGCGCAGTGAGAGAACGCCACCGCACCGTGATGCGGATAACGCTTCTGAATCAGCACGTGACGGTAGAACCGGCCCATGTCCTTGATGGCGAACACGCCAATGCCGCCGAAGGAACGGGTCGCCACATCCAGCACCTCGCCCTGCGCGATGTAGGAGCGCACAACGCCCTCGCTGTCGCACTGCAGGCGGTAGAAGGTGATGGGGCTGGCCGCAATGTCGCCCTCCAGGGTGCCGCGGGTGAAGTCAGGCTCGCTGCCTTCCGGCTCCAGCAGGCGGTGCTGGATCAGCTGGTACTTCACCGCGCGATCGGAGCACATCTTGCAGGAGGGCGTGTTGCCGCAGTGGAAGCCCATGAAGGTGTCGGTCATGGCGTAGTCGAACTTGCCCTTGATGTCCTCATCGTAGATGTACTGGGGCACGGAGTTGTTGATGTCCAGCAGGGTCACAGCATCGCCGGTCACGCAGGCACCGATGTACTCGCTCAGCGCGCCGTAGATGTCCACCTCGCAGGCCACCGGGATGCCGCGGGCCGCCAGACGGGAGTTCACATAGCAGGGCTCAAAGCCAAACTGGGAGGGGAAGGCAGGCCAGCACTTGTCGGCAAAGACAACGTACTTGCGGGCACCCTTGTGGTTCTCCGCCCAGTCCAGCAGCGTCAGCTCAAACTGCGCCATGCGCTCGCTCAGCTCGGGGTAGAAGTGGCCTTCGCCCATCTCGGCGGCCATGTCCGCGCACACCTCGGGGATGCGGGGGTCACCGGCATGCTCCTTGTAGGCCACCAGCAGATCCAGCTCGGAGTTCTCCTCGATTTCCACGCCCAGCTCGTACAGACCCTTGATGGGCGCGTTGCAGGCGAAGAAGTCCTGGGGACGGGGGCCAAAGGTGATGATTTTCAGGTTCTTCACGCCGATGATGGCGCGGGCAATCGGCACGAACTCGGCAATCTTGTCGGTCAGCTCGTCCGCAGTGCCAACGGGATACTCGGGAATGTAGCCCTTGAGGTGGCGCAGGCCCAGGTTGTAGGAGCAGTTCAGCATGCCGCAGTAGGCATCGCCGCGGCCGTTGATCATGTCGCCGTCACCCTCGGCAGCCGCCACAAACATGCAGGGGCCGTCAAAGTTCTTGGCAATCAGGGTCTCGGGGGTCTCGGGGCCGAAGTTGCCCAGGAACACCACGCAGGCGTTGCACTCATTGGCCTTGAGTTCTTCCACGGCCTTGAGCATGTCCTTCTCGTTCTCCACGGTGGTCATGATTTCCACCACGTTCAGGCCGCGCTCGGCGCACTTGGCGGCGATGGCCGCACGACGCTTTTCGCTCAGCTGAATGGGGAAGCAGTCACGGGACACAGCCACCAGACCCAGCTTGACAACCGGAATGTTCTGCATCATGGGAAATCCTCTCCTTTGTATGTCAATGGTTCTTACCATGGGGAAACAGTTTCATACCCCCCGCATGGAGCGCGCCAGCGTCGAAGGGGTCAAGGGGCGATGCCCCTTGCGGGGTGCAGGGGCAGGGCCCCTGCGCAGGTTTGGGCGGCAGCCCAAGCGTTCCAGTTACAGCTCAGACGCAATATCAACGTTCACGCCCTTGAGCGCGACCACCGCGCCCTGCGCCGCCTCGTCACTCTCGGCATGGGCCAGCAGCCACTTGTTGCGCGCCCACAGCATGCGGTCCATCACGTTCGCGCCGCCCTCGGGCCGATAATCCGTGTTGGTGTTCTCCGGCAGAGCCACCATCACCCGGAAGCCCTTGGCCGGGTCGGTGTGGCAGGGCGCGTAGTGCAGGGCCGTGGCGTACACCTCAATCAGCACACCCGCCGGGCAGCGGAATGCCTTGACGGTGGCCGTGTCCAGCTCACCGTCCATAATATCCCCCTGCAGACCCAGCAGCAGAATGAATTCCTCCGTGCCCAGGTTGAACTCGCTGTCGCGGTGGAACTCCAGGCAGTTCAGCTTCGTGTTGTGGCCGTTGCACCAGCCCAGCTGGAAGGGCATGCCGCCGTAGAGGGCCTCGCCGATGGCCTGCGCCTCCGGAGCCGCATGCAGCAGGGGCTCACGGGGAACGTACACCACACCATCGGTCAGGGGCGTGTGCGCCAGCGCGTCCAGCAGCCCCTGCACAGGGTACCCCTCCACCACGCGGCCATAGGGCCGGAATTCAGGGGAGAATACAGACAGAATCTCCATGGGATTCACGCTCCTTGTTCATCCTCGGTGAAAGCCCCCGCCGATGACGGCCATCCCGCACCGGCAGAGGGAAAATCAGTATATTACAGTTTCGCCAGCGCGGCATAGGAATCCTTCAAGGCAGGATACAGTCCGCGATAGACCTGATAGAACGGCTCATACGCCGCAGAAGCCTGCGCGTCGGGCAGCTGGGGCGCGTTGCGGCGCACCACCTGCTCGCAGGCCGTGGGAATATCGCTGTACACGCCAGCGGCCACGCCAGCCAGAATCGCCGCACCCAGAGCCGGGCCTTCGCTGTTCTCCAGCGTCTGCACCGGCATGCCGAACACGTCCGCCATCATCTGCCGCCAGAAGGGGCTCTTGGCACCGCCGCCGCAGGCCAGCATGGTTTCCGGCACCACATTCATGCCGCGCAGAATGTCCAGATTCTGCCGCTGGGAGTAGATGACGCCCTCCATCACCGCACGAATCAGGTCGCGCCGGGTGTGCATCGCGCTCAGGCCGATGAACGCACCCCGGGCATCGCTGTCCAGAATGGGGCTGCGCTCACCCATCAGGTAGGGCAGGTAAATCAGACGGTTCGCACCAATGGGCGACTGTGCCGCCTGCGGATTCATCAGGTTGTAGGGGTCAACGCCCATCTCCTTCGCCGCCTCGATTTCCGCCGCGCAGAAGGTGTCCCGGAACCACTTCAGCGACAGGCCCGCCGCCAGAGAGCAGCTCATCACCGTATACGCGCCGGGCACCGCCGCGCAGAAGCTGTGCACGCGGCCCTGCGGGTCAATTTGCACCGTATCGCTGTGGGCAAACACCACGCCGCTGGTGCCGATGGTGGTGAAGGCCCGTCCGGCCACCGCCACACCCGTGCCAACCGCCGCCGCCATGTTGTCGCCTGCACCGGCTGCCACGCAGGTTCCTTCCTTCAGGCCGGTCAGGGCAGCCGCCGCAGCCGTCACGCTGCCAGCCTGGTCCGCGCTCTCCAGCAGCGGGGGCAGCAGGGCCGGGTCAATGGCCAGCTTCTCGAGGATTTCCGCCGACCAGCAGCGGCCCGGCACGTCCAGCAGGTTGGTGCCGCTGGCATCGCTCATTTCGGCGTACAGCTCACCCGTGAGCATGTAGCGCACATAATCCTTGGGCAGCAGGATATGCCGCGCTTTCGCCCAGATTTCCGGCTCGTGCTTGCGCACCCAGAGAATCTTGCCGGCGGTGAAGCCGGTCAGGGCGGGGTTGGCGGAAATTTGAATCAGCCGCTCACGGCCAATGGTGGCGGTGATTTCATCGCATTCGGCCTGCGTGCGGCCATCGCACCAGAGGATGGACGGGCGCAGCACGTTGCCGGCCTCGTCCAGCAGCACCAGACCGTGCATCTGTCCGCTGATGCCCAGCGATACCACATCCGCCGCGTCCACGCCGCTTTTCGCCAGCACCGTGCGGATGGTGCTGACCGCCGCGTTCCACCAGTCCTCGGGCCGCTGCTCCGCCCAGCCGTTTTTCGGCTGGAGCAGGGGATATTCCACCGTCGCGCTGGCCATGGCCTGTCCGTTCCGGTCAAACAGCACCGTCTTGGTGCCGGATGTGCCCAAATCAATGCCAAGCAAGTATTTCATGGGAATTGCCCTCCTTCATTCAGCGTCCATGGGGCCTTACAGCGTCACCCGGACGCTGCTATGGCCGGTCAGGGCCTTGGTACGGCTGTCAGGCTGCCCAACGCCCACATCAAACACCACGCGGCCCTCCATTACATGGCTGCCGTTCTCGTCCACCACCGTCAGGGCACGGGCAGGCACGGCAATCGTGACCTCCACATCCGCACCGGCGGGGCAGTGGATGCGCTGGAAGCCCACCAGACGGGGATTGCACGGCGCGTTGCTGCTGCCCTCATTCTGGCAGTAGACCTGCACCACCTCGTCGGTGTCCACGCCGGAGGCGTTGTGCGCCCTGGCATGTACAAGGACGGTGTCACCTTCCTGCCGCGCGGCGGCTTCCGTCACGGACACATCGCCGTAGGTCAGGCCGTAGCCGAAGGGATACAGCGGCTCGCCGGGGAAGTAGCGGTAGGTGCGGCCCTTCATGCTGTAATCGGTGAAGGCAGGCATCTCGTCCAGCTGGCTGTTGTGGTAGAAGGTCACAGGCAGCTTGCCGGAGGGCGACGCCTTGCCCAGCAGCAGCTCGGCAATGGCCTTGCCGCCCCGCGCACCGGGATACCAGCCCAGCAGCACCGCGTTGGCCTTGTCGGCGGCATCGCCCAGGTCAATGGCACTGCCGGCCAGCAGCACAATCACGGTGGGCTTGCCCACGGCCAGCACTGCGTCCAGCATACGACGCTGGCTGGCGGGCAGCAGCAGGTTCAGCTTGTCGCCGGAGGCATCGGAGTTGCCGGTGTCGCCCTGCT
>JBJEUL010000300.1:0-9122 GCA_051883835.1 Aristaeellaceae bacterium | reverse complement strand
CAGGGGCAAGGCCCCTGCGCAGGTCTGGGCGGCAGCCCAGCGCAACACGTTCCATATAGCCCAAAGGAACGGAAAAAACGTGAGTTTCCAAGCAGACGACGCAGTTCGTCCGCGTTGGAAACGGCAGGTTCCGGGGACTTCACGAGGAAAGACCTCATCCGACCTCGCTGCGCTCGGCCACCTTCCCCAGAGGGGAAGGCTTTTCGCTGGACAAGCTGCGTGATGCGAAGAAAATCACGGAATGCTTGAAGTAACGATGGAGGTGCTGCGATGTCAAACAAGAATTGGAGAAACATGCAATGGGGAACAATGGGTTTTCCCGAAAAGGCATGGTTTGTTATCCTATGTTTTTTATTGGCCATTTTGATAGCTTTCATCTGTCTTGATGGTACGAACACGGTGGACATACCTGATTGGGCTATCCTGCTATGGGTGGTGGCTGCTGGATATGCGGCTTATCAAAACGTTGTCGGCAACCATTTGTTTTGCGATGATGATGCCGATGATGATGATGAATAAGGAGTCAGCACCAAGAACCGCGCCAGCGGCAAAGCCCCTGCGCAGGTCTGGGCAGCAGCCCAGCGAAACCCATTCAAACAGCTGAAAAGGCATCGGAACATAGAAAGGCCCCCTGATTCTCCCATCATGGAAGATTCAGGGGGTCTTTCATCTGCCTGTTCCGCATCGCGGTGCGCCCTTTGCGCACCGTGACCCCTGCAAGGGAGCAACCCAGCAACGGCCCACCCGAAAGGGTGTCCAGAGGGGCAGCGTCCCTGCTCACTTCCGGTGCATCAGCCGCCACAGGGCTTCCCGCTGACCGTCATGCAGCCATCGTGCCGTTTCCCGGCCTGCGCGGCGCAGAGCTTCCAGCAGGGTCATGCGCGGCACATACACACTGCACCGCCCATCCTTCACATGAAACTCAGCACAGCCGTCCTCCTCAATGCGCACATCCGGCTCATCTCCCAGCACACAGCGGAAGATGCGCCCTGCAAAGCCCTTGCCCACATACATCCGCTTGGAGCCGCCGGTGCTGTTCGTGCACAGGAACGCCAGACCGCTGCCCGGCTGGCTGACATGCCCCTCCCGGGTGAAGCCCACCACACTGTGATGGTCAAAATAATCATGCTCCGGCCCATGGGCCTGACACCGCCGCAGCCGGAGCAGCAGCGGCAGCTCCGACACCGCACCAATGCCCCGGGTCGGTATGCCGTACAAATCCCCCCAGAACACGCAGGGATAGCCATAGGCCCGCAGCAGAATCAGCCCGTAGGCCGTGGCCTTGAACCAGCCGTTTACCCAGCTTTCGAGGGATTGCCCCGGCTGTGTGTCGTGATTGTCCACAAAGGTCACGGCCTGATGCGCCCGCGTGCCCACCAGCGTCCCCTCAAACAGCCGCCCCATGTCGTAATACCCGCCGGACGCGCTGGCTTCCCGCAGATGCGCATGCAGCGGCACGTCAAAGAGCTGCATGGCCCCGTTCACCTGGTCAAGATAATGGTGAAGAACCCCCACATCATGGTGCCAGTACTCCCCCACCGCGTACAGCTCCCGCCCGGTGCAGGCGCGCATAGCGGTCAGCCAGTCCCGGTAAAAGGACGCGGAAATGTGCTTCACCGCATCCAGCCGGAAGCCGTCTACCCCGGTCAGCTCTGTGTACCAGCGGCCCCAGCTGTGCAGCTCCGTGAGAACCGCCGGGGCATGATGATCCACATCAGCCCCCATGAGATAATCATAGTTGTTCTTCTCCCGGTCCACATCCTCCGCCCATTGCTTGCCATGCAGGAGGTAAATGCCGTTGCGTTTCTCCAAATCGTCCCAGTCCGTGCCGGTGAAGCAGCTGGCATCCCATGTGAAACGGCTGTAGGCACCCTGCCGCCCCGGGAACGTGAAACGCGTGAACAGCCGCACCGGCTTGCAGGCACTCACAGGGCGCAGACGGTCATCCCAGTCCATGCAGGTGGCCTGTACATCTTCCCAGCCGTCAGCCCCCATGCGGTGGTTCAGCACCAAATCGGCCAAAGCCTGCATATCAGCAGCCTGCATGGCGCGGATGGCCATCAAATATTCGTCCTTCGTGCCGTACTTGGTGCGGCGGGTGCCCTTCTGGTCGAACTCGCCCAGGTCGTACAGGTCATACACACCATAGCCCACATCATAGGTGCCGCCGTTGCCCTTGAAGGCTGGGGGCAGCCACACAGCCGTGATGCCCTGCCGGTGCAGCCGGAAGGCCTGCCGGGTCAGCTCACGCCACCAGCTGCCGTCATCAGGGGTTTCCCATTGGAAGCACTGGAGCATCACGCCGTTGTTCATGGTCTGTCCTCCTGCTTTTTTTCATATCGCTGTATGAGCATGATAGCACATTTCGGCCCCTGTGCCAAGGTGATAGCCCCTGCGAGAATTTACAGATTGAAAGCGCGGTCTGCTTGACATGAAGTGCAGTCCGCGAGTACAATAAGATAGACAACCTGTATCCACGGCATGGATGCAGACAAACGGATGCCCTGTATACGCAGGTGCGGAAGGAGGATAGGCGGCGCAGTGCTGCCTGAACAGGATGATGAAAAAACGGCTGATTCTGTGCCTGGTGATGATTCTTGCGCTGACCCTGGGTGCGTTCGTGACAGCGCATGCCGCGGATGACAGCCTGAAGGTCACCATGGAGCTGAGTACCACCACCTTCACCGAACCCAAGGATGTCACCGTCACCATTCAGGTGACCAACATCGGTGAAACGGATATGCCCGGGCCTGTGACGCTGTATTATCCCAACGGCAAGCAGGTGGAGGAGTTCGGCTCCCCGACCCTGGCGGTGGGCAGCTCCAAGACCTGGAGCGGCACCTGGAGCGTGACGCAGGCCCAGCTGGACGCGGGCAAGCTGACCTTCAAGATGAAGTATTCCCTCATCAATGACGCGGGGGAAAAGGTCAACAAGACCACGACCTTTTATCGGCCGCTGACCTACACCGGCGCGGTGGCCTCGGTGGAAATCAACCGTACCATCACCCCCACCACCGCCCGGGAGGGACAGGAAATCTCCATTACCTATGATGTGCTCAATACCGGCAATGTGGACGTGACGGACGTAACCATCAAGGAGAACAGCAGCATCTCCAGCAAGAAGGGCACCATCGCTTCCGTGCCTGCCGGTGAAAAGGCCAGCTATACCTTTACCACCACCATGAAGAAAAAGAACCTCACCAGCTCAGCCACCATCACCTACAAGGCAGGCGGCAAGACCTACACCGAAAAGAAGGAGGAAGCCTCCATCAAGTACGGCGAGGTGAAGCTTACAGCAGCCCTGTCGGCGGACAAGAAGGGCGGCACCCCCGGTGAGGCCGTCAAGCTGACCCTGACGCTGAAAAACTCCGGCAACGTGGATTATACCAACGTGACCGTGCGGGACGCGCTGCTGGGCGAGGTGTTCACGGGACTGACGGTGGCTGCGGGCAAGACCGTGACGCAGGAGAAGGAAATCATCATCAGCGAGACGGCGGATTACCAGTTCACCGTCACCGGCACGGATGCTTCCGGCTCCACGGTGGAAACCGCCACGGATCGCCTGAGCGTGCAGGCACTGGATCCTGCGCAGAAAATTACCCTGACCGTGCAGGCCGATTCGGACAGGACGGAGGTCTATTCCCTGCCCGGCACGGTGAAGTTCATGGTTTCTGTCACCAACAACAGCACGGTGGAGGTCAAGGACGTGACCGTGGCAGCCTCCGGGGTGCAGCTGTATTCCTTCCCGTCCATCCTGCCGGGCGAAACCAGGGAGTTCACACGGGATGTGAGCGTGTCCATGGCAGGACAGTACCGCTTTGATGCCACGGTGACCAACCAGCTCTCCGAGAAGGAAACCTTCCAGAGCAATGTGATTCAAATCAGCTATGCGCAGCCGACTGTTGCCCCGACGGAGGCCCCCATCGTCACGCCGCCCATGCCGGTTTATGAGGACATGCCCACCACGGACGGCCTGCCTGCGTATGTGGGCAGCGTGCAGCAGGTGCTGAATGTGCTGTACTGGGTGTTCATGAGTCTGGCGGGCGTGAGCCTGCTGCTGCTGGCGGTGGGCGTGGTGCGCCGGATTCAGTCGGGCGTGGCATCCAGCCAGGCACAGGACCATCTGGAGCGCGGTAGCTATCGCGATTATATGCGTCCTGCACCCCGGAAGGGCAAGCAGGCCGACAAGCCGGAGGAGCCGGTGGTGGAGGTGCATCAGGAGGAAGCCGCTCCGGCGGAGGATGACGGCGGCATGGCGGAGGACACCCTCCGTGAGCTGTATCCCCAAACGGCTGCCCGGATGCAGCGCGATGGTGATGACACCGCGCCCACGGAGCAGGAGGAGCCTGCTGAGGACATCCCCGAGGTTCCTGCTGAGGAAAGCAGACCGGAAGAGAATACGATTCCCCGTTCGCGCCGCAGCCATCGCAGGGGCGGTGCGGAGTAAGGGAGAACAGCAGGGGCTCTGCCCCTGCACCCCGCCAGAGGGCCATCGGCCCTCTGGACTCCCATTTTTGGGTGTTGCTTGGTCGCTCCGATGGGGGGAGCCGCCCATGATTCGTGGGGGTAGTGCGATGCGGGAGGGTTTGGGCCAGATTTGACGATTGCGCAAGCGGCGCGGTTGTGATATAACCATCCCGAATACGGGCTGCCTTTGGCAGGCTACAGGAGAGGTATCGGCTATGGCTCGCTCCACAGTAAGGGATTTGACGGTTGGCTCGCCGTTCAAGCTGGTGGTTTCCTTCACGGTGCCGCTGCTGTTCGGCTTTCTGTTCCAGCAGCTGTACAGCTTTGTCGATACGGCACTGGTGGGACGGTATCTGGGCTCGGAAGCATTGGCGGCGGTGGGCTCCACGGGGTCGCTGAACTTCCTGATTCTCGGGTTCTGCATGGGTATCTGCTCGGGATGCTCGATTCCTGTGGCACAGGCCTTCGGTGCGCGGGATGAAACGGAGCTGCGCCGGTATGTGGTGCATTGCGTGTATCTGGGCGCGGCGGTTTCGCTGGTGATGGGCGGGGTGACCACCCTGCTGTGCCCGCAGATGCTTCAGGCCACGAATACCCCGGCGGACATCATGGACGGAGCACTGTCGTATATCCGGCCTGTGTTCGCGGCCATCCCCATTATGATGCTCTACAACATGGCCAGCGGCATCATGCGCTCCCTGGGCGACAGCAAAACCCCGGTGTATTTCCTGGCCATGGCTTCCATCATCAACATTGCCCTTGACCTGCTGTTTATTCTCGTGTTTCAGCTGGGGGTGGCGGGTGCGGCCCTGGCGACCATCATCAGCCAGCTGGCCTCGGGCGTGGGCTGTGTCATCATGCTGGTGAGGCGGTTCCCCATCCTGCGCATGCAGAAGGGTGATTTCCGCTTCCGGCCTCAGCTGGCCGGGCGACTGCTGGGCATGGGCGTGCCCATGGGCTTGCAGTTTTCCATCACGGCGGTGGGCTCGGTCATCATGCAGACGGCGGTCAATGGATTGGGAACGGTTGCCGTGGCCGCCATTGCGGCAGGCGGCAAGCTGTTCAGCTTCTTCTCCTGCGTCTTTGATGCGCTGGCCACTACCATGGCCACCTTTGCCGGACAGAATATCGGTGCGCGCAAGCTGCAACGTGTCCATCAGGGCGTGAAGGCCGCCAACATCCTGGGTGCGGTCTACTCCGTGGTAGTGTTTCTCTTGATGGTGACGTGGGGCAAGCCCATGCTGGGCATGTTCGTTGACCAGGGCGATGTGCAGGTCATCGGGCAGGCCTACCGCTACATGGTGGTGAATACGGCCTTCTTCCTGCTGCTGCTGTTCGTGAACGTTTTCCGCCTGACCATCCAGGGCATGGGCTTCACGCGCATTGCCATGATTGCCGGTGTGATGGAGATGATTGCCCGTACCGCTGTGGCCATGGTGCTGGTGCCGCTGCTGGGCTTTAACGGCGCGTGCTGGTCCAATCCCATGGCGTGGCTGCTGGCGGATGTTTTCCTGATTCCCTGCTACCTGCACATCACCAGGAAGCTGAAAAACCGCCTGCGCCCTGCGGGTGAGAACGTTTGACCCCCAAGGAGGTTATGCCCATGCTGCGCAAGATTGCGTCCTTTACCATCAACCATGATACCCTCGTTCCCGGCCTGTACATCAGCCGTGTGGATGGTGACTGCATCACCTATGACCTGCGCCTGAAATACCCCAATCGCGGCGACTATGTGGCACAAAAGCCCCTGCATACCCTGGAGCATCTGGTGGCGACCTACGTCCGTTCCTCTGCGTGGACGGACAGCGTGGTCTACTTTGGCCCCATGGGCTGCCGCACGGGCTTCTACCTGATTCTGCGGGACAGCGTGAGCCACGCCGATGCCATCCGGCTGGTGCAGGAGGCTTTTGCCTTCTCTGCCGCCTATGAAGGCGAAATCCCCGGTGCCCGGCAAATCGAATGCGGCAACTATTTGGAGCATGACCTGCCTGCCGCTCGGGCGGAAGCCGCCGCCTATCTGGACGTGCTGGCCCATTGCACCCCCGATACCCTCACCTATCCCGACTGAGGAGGCATACTCATGAGAATCGCGCTGGTGGCTGACCTGCACGGCAATTATCCTGCAACCCTTGACATGGCCCGGACGCTGGAGCGTATGGGCGTGGATGACATCTGGTTCCTGGGGGACGCGGTGGGCAAAGGCCCCAGCAATGCTCAAACTTGCGACTGGGTGCGGGCCAACTGCTCCCTGTGCATCGGCGGCAACTGGGATTATGGCATTGGCGGCAAGCAGTACGCCGCGGATACCTACTACTGGGAGCAGCTGGGCCCGGAGCGCATGGCGTGGCTCAACAGCCTGCTCCGTGAAGCGGAGGTCACGGTCAGCGGTACGCGCTTCCGCTTGTTCCATGGCCGCCCGGTGACGGAGCTGCTGGTGGCGCAGGACGACAAGGAGAAGCTGGGCGCAACCTTCACCACCGATGCAGGCGTATTTGGCGGGGTCATCTTCGGGGACTGCCACAGGCCCTTTATCCGCACGCTGAAGGAGGGCTACATTGTGAACACGGGCAGCGTGGGCAACAGCATCGGCGTACCCAAGGCCCACGCGCTGATTCTGGAGGGCGAAAAGGACAGCGCGACCCCCGCACCGCTGCTAATGAGCATCCTGTCTGTGCCTTACGACACGCAAGCAGCCGTTGCCGCCGCCATGGCCGATGACGCTCTCCCCTTCCGCGACTCCTACATCCGTGAAATCACCACCGGCATCTATTCACGTTAAGGCTTCTCCAAGGGACCGCGCCAGCGTCGAAGGGGTCAAGGGGCGATGCCCCTTGTTCGGTAGCAGGGGTGAAACCCCTGCGCAGGTCTGGGCGGCAGCCCAGCGTCTCTTGTCGGCCTTCGGGCCGATTTTTTCGTGGATTGAAAGCTGCGACTCTGGTTGGTTTTGCTTGACTGTTCCTCCCCTACCCTATCGCTTTTTCATGATGGCTGGTGTTGGCTTTTCCAGGGCTTTATGCTATACTTTTTTTGATGTGTGAGACACAAAGGCGTGAAGCAAGGAGCGCGAGCGATGGCGGACAACAAAAAAACCCTGCTGTTTGAACAGATGGCTATTCCCAAGGCGGTCATGACCCTGTCCCTGCCTACCGTCCTTTCCAGTCTGGTAGCCCTGCTGTACAGTCTGGCGGACACGTATTTTGTTGGCATGATCAACGACCCGGTGCAGACGGCGGCCGTCACGCTGGCTGCGCCTGTGCTGCTGGCGTTCAATGCCGTGAACAACCTCTTTGGCGTGGGCAGCTCCAGCATGATGAGCCGCGCCCTGGGCCGTGGCGATATGAAAACCCTGCGGCAAAGCTCGGCCTTCGGGTTCTACGGCGCACTGGTCAGCAGCGTGCTGTATTCGCTGGCATGCGCGCTGATGATGAATCCTCTGCTGGGCTGGCTGGGCGCGGATGCCACGACATCCGCTGCAACCGCTGCCTATTTGACGTGGACAGTCGTCCTCGGTGCAACCCCCTCCATTATGAATGTGGTCATGGCCTACCTCATCCGCTCCGAGGGCGCAACGCTCCATGCCAGCATCGGCACCATGAGCGGCTGTCTGCTCAACATGGTGCTGGATCCGCTGTTCATCCTGCCCGGCGGGCTGAACATGGGTGCAGAGGGCGCGGCTTTGGCAACGCTGCTGTCCAACTGCTTTGCCATGGCCTATTTCTTCGGGTATCTGTTCCTGAAGCGGGGCACGACCTGCGTGTGCATTTCACCCCGGGAGTTCACCCTGCGCAAGCCCATTGTGAGCGGCGTGTGCGCTGTGGGCGTGCCGGCATCCATTCAAAATCTGCTGAATGTCCTGAGCCACATCCTGCTCAACAACCTCATGTCCCCCTACGGCGCAGCGGCTCTGGCCGGCATGGGCATTGCCTCCAAGATTGCCATGATTCCGTGGTATGTGGCCAACGGCATTTCGCAGGGCGTGATGCCGCTGGTGGGCTACACCTATGCCGCCAAGAAGATTGACCGCATGAAGCATTCGCTGACCTTCACGGTCAAGCTGTCGGAAAGCGTGCTGTGCGCCATGACGCTGCTGAGCTGCCTGCTGGCCCGGCAGATGACCGGCGCGTTCATTGACGATGCGCAGACGGTGGCCTATGGCTCGGCATTCCTGTACGGCATGTCGCTGTCGGTGCCGTTCCTGTGCCTGGACTTCCTGTCGGTGGGCGTGTTCCAGGCCGTGGGCCGCGGCTCGCTGTCGCTGCTCATGGCCCTGCTGCGCAAGGGCGTGCTGGAAATCCCCGCGCTGTTCATTCTGAATGCCCTGTGGCCCTTGTATGGCCTGTCCTGCGCCCAGCTTGTTGCCGAAATAGGCATGGCCGCCATCGGCACCATCCTGCTTTTGCGCCTCCTTCGCCAAATTGAAGCACGCCTGACCCCTTCCAAGTAATCGCGCCAGCGTCGAAGGGGTCAAGGGGCGATGCCCCTTGTGGGGTGCAGGGGTGAAACCCCTGCGCAGGTCTGGGCGGCAGCCCAGCTCCCCGCCGTCCGCAAAATAAAAGTGGCGCAACCCCTTGCAATTTCAGTATTTGTCTGATATAATTCGTAATTGGCACATCCTTGCGCTGCATAGTGATGCACCGCCATAAGTCCAAGAGGAG
>JBJEUL010000299.1:0-9130 GCA_051883835.1 Aristaeellaceae bacterium | reverse complement strand
AAAAAAACGTGAGTTTCCAAGCAGACGACGCAGTTCGTCCGCGCCGGAAACGGCAGGTTCCGGGGACTGCACGAGGAACGACCTCATCCGACCATGCTGCGCTGTGAAGAAGCAGCTTTGCCCTCTGTGGGAAAGACTGACCGTCCGGGAGCATCCACTCCCGGACGGCCCAGCCTGTCAGCCAGCAGAATGATTCGATAAGATGCGCTCACCCTCGGTCAGTCGGCTCACCGTCAGGGAGCAATCATGTCCAGGAACTGGGAGGTACCATCACTGTTGACCTGCTTGAACACCACGGGACGAATGGCATCGTGGTTCTCATCCAGGGTGATGGTGCCAGCCGCGCCCACAAAGCCGGAGGTGGCGAACAGGGCCTCGCGCACAGCCTCGGCATCGGTGGTGCCGGCGGTCTCAATGGCGTTGCGCATGGTCAGGTAGCAGTCAAAGGCCATGACCGTGGGAGCCGCAGGAGCCTTGCCATACTTGGCCTGATAGGCCTCCAGGAACTGGGTGGTCAGCTCGGTAGCGGGCTGAGCGGCATCGTAGAAGGTGGTGAAAATCACGCCGTCCACCTTTTCACCGGCAATCTGGTACAGCTCGGGCGCATCCAGCGTGTCGCCGCCGAAGATGGGGCCGGTGTAGCCCAGCTCACGGGCCTGCTTGATAATCAGCGCGGCAGAGGGCGCATAGCCCACGGAGGTAAAGATGACATCGGGGTTCTTGGACAGGGCCTCGGTCAGCAGGGTGGTGAAGTCCTGGTCGGTGTTGACGAAATTGCCCTTGCTGGTCACCGCGAAGCCCTCGTGGTTCGCCAGCTCCTGCTCGAAGTAGTTCACCAGACCCACCGCATACTCGGACTCAATTTCCTGAATGATGGCAATGCTCTTGTAGCCCTTTTCCACGGCGAAGCGGGCCAGCATCGTGCCCTGGAAGGGGTCGATGAAGCAGATGCGGGCATACCAGTCGCTCAGCAGGGTGACGGTGGGGTTGGTGGCTGTGGCAGTCAGCGCGGGAATCTGCGCCTCGGCAAACACGTCAGAGCCAGCCAGCGTCAGGCCGGAGGAATAGGAGCCCAGCACGCCCACAACGCCCGCGTCCACCAGGGACTGCGCCGCCATGGAGGCTTCCACCTTGTCGGACTTGCTGTCGGCCTTCACCAGCTCAATCTTCTTGCCCAGCACCTCAGGGTACATCTCCAGGGCCAGCTCGAAGCCTTCCAGCTCCATGGCACCGCCGCCGGCATAGGAACCGGTCAGCGGCTCAAAAATGCCAATCTTGATGACATCCTCCGCCAGCGCGACGCCGGACACGAGCATGCACACCGCCAGCATCAGAGCAAATACCTTCTTCATGATAAATCCTCCCTCTTGGATGGAACGCAGGACGCGTTCCCGAATGACAAAGGGGAGCATGGGGATCGCCCTGCTCTCCTTTGAATGAATCCCATTATACGGCATTTCACCTGGAAGTCAAGGAAAATACAGGAGAAATACAGATAAAATGCAAGAAATATGCATAAAGTTGCAAATTTCCGGCTGTTCCGATGAAAAATGTTCGTCCATTTGACGCTGGATGGCATCAAAAATTCCCGACAGCGGGCAGTAGCCGGGACAGGCCCACAGGCGCATCAGGCGTTGCGGGGGTCAGAGGAACGCTTCTTTTTCGCATCCGGGTCAATGAACTCAATCTCCAGCCGCTCGAAGGACACCGGCTCCATAAAAGCATCAGGGAAAAAACGGGTCTGACCGAAGTCCTCCCATTCGCGCTGATTCTTGTCCAGCCACAGGGGCAGGGCAATGTCCAGCTTGTGACACGCCTCGCTGAGCGCGTCCAGCGGGTCGTCCCGGCGGCAGGGCTCAACGACCTGCCTGTCCATGCGGTGGTGACGGATGGTGCGTACCCAGAGTGCGGTGGCCATGTGTGCTTCCTCCCGGTGAATCAATGGGGCCATGATAGCATGAATGCCCGCAAGATGCAAGAGGGGATTTGCGCTGTCCGCGATTCCCTCTGGACAATTGCCCGGGAAGGGGGTATCATGGTAGACAGAAAACATGGAGGCGATGTGCATGAAACTGACGGTTCTGGGCCTGAGCGGCCTGTATCCCACCCCGGACGGCGCGACCTCCGGCTATTTGGTGCAGGCCGGAAAGGACTGCATCCAGCTTGACCTGGGCAGCGGCGTGCTGGCCGCGCTCACCCGCTATACCGCGCCGGAGAGCCTGACCGCGCTGGTGCTGTCCCACTGGCATTACGACCATGCCTGCGATGTGCTGCCGCTGCTGTACCGCCTGGAGGCCACGGGTTCCACGCTGGACGTGTATGCCCCTGTGGATGAAGCATCCCCCATCCGGCAGGCTGTGCTGCACAGCAAGGCCGTGCGCCTGCACGACATCGCCGGGGGCGATACCGTCACCCTGGGCGACACCGTGATGCAGGTCTACACGGCCCGGCATCCCGTCCCGGCAGTCATGCTGCGCCTGACCCATTCAGGCCGCGTGCTGTGCTACACCGGCGACACCAACACCGTGGACGGGCTGACCGACTTTGCCCGCCATGCCGACCTGCTGCTGGCGGACGGCCTGTTCCCTGCGGCAATGTGGGCGGAGAACAAGCCGCACCTGTCCGCCGGGCATGTGGCGCGTCTGGCGGTGGAGGCCGGGGTGAAGCAGGTGGTCATCACGCACCTGAATCCGGCCATCGACCCGGCAGGATTGTTGAAGGAAGCCCGGGCCATCCGCCCTGATGTGACGCTGGCGGAGCGGTTCAAGGTCTATTCATGATGGGGAAGCGGCAGGAGCGTTGGCTGGCGTGGGCCTTGCCCATGGCGACAGCGGCACTGGCTGCGGGTATCCTCATCGGACGGGCGTCGGACAGCGCAGTCTTTGGCTGGACGACGCTCCTTTGCGCTGTGGGTGCGGCGGGACTCTCCCGGGGCTGCCTGCGGCAGGTGAGCGTCCTCGTGGCGGTGTGTGCGCTGGGCTGCGTGCTGGGGCAGGGAGCCTATCATCCGGCACTGCCGCAGGCGGGCGATTACGAGGTGACAGGCATTGTCACCGGCGAAATCCGCTACGGGGACAAGGGACAGGTCAAAACGGAGCTGCGCCACGTCACCCTCAACGGCGAAAGGGCAGGCAACGCCTACTGGAGCTTTTACCTGGCGGAAGGGGAGGCCCTGCCGGAGGAACTGGTTCCCGGCGTGCGCGTCAGCATGACGGCCACGCTGTATCATCCGGACAGCGCGGACAACCCCAACGGCTACGACTTCCGGGAGTATCTCTTGCAGCAAGGCATTACGCTGGGGCTGTATGGCCGGGACGACTGGCAGCTGTCGGACGCGCCCTTCACGCTGGATGGCCTGGCAGCAGGTATCCGGCACCGCCTGACCCTCGGGCTGCATCAGGCCATGGGGGAGGAGGCAGGCAGCTATGCGGCGGCCATGCTGCTGGGCGTGAAATCGTTGGTGCCATCGGAGGACAGAGCAGCCTTTGCCCGTCTGGGCATTGCGCATGTGCTGAGCATCTCAGGCTTTCATGTGGGCGTGCTGGCTGGCATGGTGGCGTGGGTGCTGGAACGGCTGCATGCGTCCAGACGGAGCAGCGTGGTGTGCCTGGCCATTGTCCTGACGGCCTACAGCCTGCTGACGGGCATGCACCCGCCGGTCATCCGTGCTTCGCTGCTGGTGATGCTCCATGCCTATGGCCATCTGCGCTGCCGTCAGCGGAGCGGACTGCATCTGCTGTGCGCGTCCATGCTGCTGATCCTGCTGGCCAATCCCTGTCAGCTGACCGGAGCGAGCTTCCAGCTGACCTATGGGGCGGTGCTGGGGCTGATGCTGGTGACACCTGCCCTGCGTCATCTGCTGGCTCCGCCCAAGGGCTGGCGCAGGACGCTCTGGCAGACCCTGTGTGCCACGCTGGGGGCACAGGTGGGGCTGCTTCCGGCGGAGCTGTACTGGTTCGGGGAGCTGCCGCTGCTGGGGCTGGTCATGAATATGGGGGTGTTTGTGGTCGCGGCAGCCCTGATGGGCCTGTACTGGCTGATCATGGTGCTGCTGCCCGTGCCTGCGCTGGCGGAGATGGTGGGCCATGGGGCCGCGCTGCTGACCGCCGGGCTGACGGAAGCCGTGCGTTTTCTGGGCGGCCTGAACGGCGTTACCCTCTGGACAAGGCAGGCGAATTGGCTGACACTGACCGGCTGGTGCCTGCTGCTGCTGGGGGTGGCGTGGCTGTCGCCCCTGCGAGGCAGGGGCAGGCTGGCGGCAGGGCTGACCGGCGCGGTGGTGATGCTGCTTTCCCTGATGCCATGGCCCCATGGGGAAACCGTCTACCTCCAGTTCAGCATGGGCAATGGCGATGCCGCGCTGCTCTGGGACAGGGAGTATGTCGTGGTCATTGACACAGGGGAGGACGGCTATGCGCTGTCGAGCTATCTGCATGCGCATCGGCTGAGCGTGGATACCCTGATTCTGACTCATTTGCACAGCGACCATGCCGGGGGTGTTGCGGCTTTGCTGGCGGAGCGCATCCCCGTGAAGCGGTGCTTGCTTGCGCCCGGTGCGACGGAAGCCAGCATTCAGCCCGCCATGGTGTCCCTGCTGATGCAGCTGGAACAGACCGGGACGGAGATGGCCGTTCTTGCCCGGGGCGATACGGTGTCCCTGCCCTCCGGCAGCCTGACGGCCCTGTGGCCCGAGCAGGGCCGCGTGCGTCCCGGGATGGACGCGAACCTGTCCAGCATGGCCCTGCTGATGGAGCTGCACGGCACGACCATGCTCCTGCCTAGCGACCTGGACGGGCGATATACACCCTACATTGCGGCCCCGGCGGATATCCTCAAGCTGTCCCACCATGGCGCACAGGCGGATAACCCGGACACCTTCCTGTCAGCCGTGGCACCGCAATCGGTGCTGCTTTCCAGCGGGAAGCGCGACCGCCTGTCTGCCGTGCAGATGCGGATGGGCGATACGCCCGTGTACGCCACCGCCAGCCATGGCGCGCTGACGCTGACCTTCACCCCGGGGAGCTATACCCTGACAACCTTCAAGTGAGAGGAAGAACATGGATCGCAAGGAACTGATGCAGGCCATCAAGGACAACCGGGTGCAGGGCGCGTACCTGCTGGAGGGCGTGGAGGAGAACATCAAGGCTGCCGCCCTGACTGCGCTGCGCAAGGCCATGCTGCCCGAGGGCCTGGAGGAGCTGAACGAAACCATTCTGGACAATCCTGCCACCGATGCCATCATCGCTGCGGCGGAAACGCTGCCCTTCATGGCGGACAGGCGGCTGGTGACGGTGCGGGAGCATCCGGCCCTGACAGGCCGCGCCGAGGCAGAGGACAGGCTCTGCGAGTATGTCAGGCATGTGCCGGACAGCTGCGCGCTGATTTTCCTGTGCCGTGGCAAGGCGGATGCCCGCAAGAAGCTCTACAAGGCTGTGCAGAAGGCGGGGCATGTGGTCAGCTTCAACCCTTTGACGGAGGGCGAGCTGAACAGCTGGATTCGCAAGAGCTTTCAGGCCTTGGGGAAGGCATGCACCCCGGAAACAGCATCCCTGCTGGCCTTTACCGTGGGAACGGATACCGCGCTGCTGCGCACGGAGATGGAGAAGCTGGCCGCACTGGCCGGTGACAGCGGCGAGGTGACGGACACGCACATCCGCGCCGTGGCCACCCGCAGCCTGGAATGCACGGTGTTTGAGATGGTGGACGCGGTGGTCGCCGGACAGGAAGGCCGTGCCTTTGGGCTTTTGCGGGACATGCTGCTCACGGGGTCGGACAGGCTGGGCATTCTGGCGATGCTCCTGCGGCAGTACAGGCTGCTGCAGCATGTGAAAATCATGCAGTATGAGAAGCTCAACCCTCAGCAAATCAAGCAGGGGCTGGGCATTGCACCCTTTGCGGCGGAGCGGTGCATCCGTCAGGCAGCAGCGTACTCCGGCGGCGAGGTGCGTCAGGCGGTGGACATCTGCCTGGACACGGAATATCAGGTCAAAAGTGGGCGGATGAATCAGGAGGGCGCGCTGGAAGCGGCCATGCTGCGCATCTTTGCCCTGCGCCATGCCCGGCAGGCGCGGTGACATCAGCACAAAGGAGGAGAAGCCATGGGCGCGAAGGTAGGTGCCTTGATTCGTCAGGCGCGCACGGATGCAGACATGACGCAGGAGAAGCTGGCAAGGAAGGTCGGCGGCGGTTTGACCGCGCAGGATGTGAGCCGTGCGGAGCGGGGTGAGCTTGACCTGTCGCAGGCCGTGCTGCGGGACATCGCCCGGGCCACGGGCGTGACGCAGGCATCGCTGGTGGAAGCCGCCAAGGCGGAAAAGGCATCCGCCGCGAAAAAGACCGCCACGAAAAAGACGGCTGAAAAGAAAGCCAAAACCCCTGATGCTGCCGGTATCTCCATGCGCGTCACAGCCACGGAGAAGCGGCTCATCGAAGCCTATCGTCTGGCCGACGGCGATGCCAAAAGGGCGGCGATGAAGCTGCTCCGGGGCGATGTGCCGGAGCTGGTGGCGAAGGTGCTGGGCGGTTCGGGCGCGGATGCGGTGACGGACATGCTGGGGGATGCCATCAGCCGTTGGCGGGGCGACAAGTGAAGGAGGATGACCGATGAAATATCCATGGATTGATGCCTATTTGCTCAGCAAGCCCGGCGTGACCAAAAACAGCGAGAACTGGAACTGGGATCGCTACATGATTGGCGGGAAGATGTTCGCCGCCGTGTGCCTGGATGATACCACGAACCAGCCCTATTACATCACCCTGAAGCTGGAGCCGCTGGAGGGTGAACTGCTGCGCAAGCAGTACCCGGACATCCTGCCCGGCTATTACATGAACAAGCTGCACTGGAACTCCATCCGTCCCGACGGCGATGTGCCGGATGAGCTGATGCGCATGATGCTGGACAAGTCCTACGCCCTCGTCCTGCAAACCTTCAGCAAAAAAAAGCAAGCCGAAATCCTGAGCTAACCGCCATTCCCCCAATCCCGCCAGGGATCGCGCCAGCGTCGAAGGGGTCAAGGGGCGATGCCCCTTGTGGGGTGCAGGGGCAACGCCCCTGCGCAGGTCTGGGCGGCAGCCCAGCCCCCCGTCAACTGCATCCCACAAAAAAACGGACGCTTCTGCCCAGAGAACAGAAGCGTCCGAATTTTGTATGCGGCTTAGCCCTTGCGCTTGAGGGCATCCAGATGCCAGATGCGCTCGTTGTACTCGCGGATGGTGCGGTCAGAGGAGAAGACACCGGACATGGCGGTGTTGATGACAGCCATGCGGTTCCACTTGTCCCTGTCGGCATAGTCCGCATTCAGGCGACGCTGGGCCATGGAGTAGGAGCCGAAGTCCTTGAGGACGAAGTAGGGGTCCGCCATGGAGCCCCAGTCGCCCAGCAGCAGGCTGTGGTACAGATCCTGCAGCGCGCCGGGAGCCTCGGGCAGCAGCGTGCCGTCGATCAGCTGGCTCAGGGCCAGACGGATCTCGTCGTTGGTCTCGTAGATGGACATGGGGTTGTAGGTGCGCTCACGGTACATATCCAGCACGGTGTCGCTGCGCATGCCGAAGATGTAGATGTTGTCCATGCCCACCTGCTGGCTGATTTCCACGTTCGCGCCGTCCATGGTGCCGATGGTGATGGCACCGTTCATCATGTACTTCATGTTGCCGGTGCCGCTGGCCTCCTTGGACGCGGTGGACAGCTGCTCGGACACCTCGGCGGCGGGAATCAGCACTTCCGCGCTGGACACGTCGTAGTTCTCCAGGAACACGACCTTCAAATACTTGCGGGCACGGGGATGCTTCTCAATCAGCCGGGCCAGCGCATTGATGTAGCGGATGATGAGCTTGGCGCGGTTGTAGCCGGGTGCCGCCTTGGAGCCGAAGATGAAGCAGCGGGGCTGCATCTCGAAGGAGGAATCGTTCACCAGACGGTTGTAGAGCACCTGCACATGCAGCGCGTTGAGCATCTGACGCTTGTACTCATGCAGACGCTTGGACTGCGCGTCAAAGATGAAGCTGGGATCCACCTCGGCACCCTGACGGTCCTTGACGAAGCGGGCGAAACGCTCCTTGTTGTGCTGCTTGATCTGCGCGAACTTTTCGCGGAAAGCCGCGTCATCGGCATAGGGCTTGAGGTTCTCCATCAGCTGGGTGTCCTTGATCCACTCGGTGCCGATGGTATCGCAGATGAGCTGGGTCAGCTCAGGGTTGCAGCTCATCAGCCAGCGGCGATGGGTGATGCCGTTGGTGATGGCGGAGAACTTCTCGGGCATGACCAGGTAGAAGTCATGGAAGGTTTCCTGCTTGAGGATCTCGCCGTGGAGCTGGCTGACGCCGTTGGTGGAGAAGGTCATGGCCACGCACAGGTTGGCCATGTGGATCTGGCCGTAGGCGATGATGGCCATCTTGCCCACGCGCTCGGGCTGGTCGGGGAAGAAGTTCCACAGCCGTGCGCACAGGCGGCGGTTCATTTCCACCAGAATCTGGTAGATGCGGGGCAGCAGGGTCTTGACCATTTCCTCGGGCCACTTTTCGAGGGCCTCGGCCATGATGGTGTGGTTGGTATAGGCGATGGTCTTGCCCACGATGGCGGCAGCCTCGTCCCAGCCCAGACCCTCCTCATCCATCAGCAGGCGCATCAGCTCGGGGATGGCCAGGCCGGGATGGGTGTCGTTGATATGGATGACCACCTGCTCGGGCAGCTTCTGCCAGTCGGGGCCGTTCTGCTTCTTGAAGTCCCGCAGGATGTACTGCAGGGTGGCGGAGGTGAAGAAGTACTGCTGCTTGAGGCGCAGCAGCTTGCCCTCATAGTGCTTGTCCTCGGGATAGAGGATGTTGGAGATGGACTCCACCAGCTCCTTCTCCGCGGTGGCCTGCACATAGTGGCCCTCACCGAACTCGTTGAGGTTCAGCCGCTTGGGGGAGCGCGCGCTCCACAGGCGCAGGCTGTTCACGGTGGCGGTGTCATAGCCGACAATGGGCATATCGTAGGGGATGGCTTCCACGGTGTGGTAATCCTTATGCACAAAGGTGATGCGGCCGTCGCGCTCCTCCATGTCCACATGACCGTTGAAGTGCACCTCGCAGGCATCCTCCATCACGGGCATTTCCCACACGTTGCCGTTGCCCAGCCAGTAGTCGGGCA
>JBJEUL010000298.1:0-2109 GCA_051883835.1 Aristaeellaceae bacterium | reverse complement strand
GCCCACCATCAGGTGATAGTTCTGGTACGCGCCCATGAAGCAGGACAGCACCACCTTGCAGGGCAGTGCGCCGCTGTCGGCCAGGATACCTGCCTCGGGGCGCAGCACCACCTTGCACTGCTTGCCCACCGGGAAGCCCTCGGGATTGGCCACCTGTACCGGATGCCCCGCAATGGACAGCACGCACTGCGCACCCTTGCTTTCGGTGATGGTGCCGGTCAGGAAGTTCACCTCGCCAATGAAGTCTGCCACAAACTCGCTGGTGGGATGATGATAGATTTCCTCCGGGGAACCCATCTGCGCCACAACACCCTTGTTCATGACAATGATGTTGTCGGAAATCGCCATGGCTTCTGCCTGGTCGTGGGTGACGTACACCGCCGTAATCCCCAGCGTCTGCTGGATGCGGCGAATCTCCGTGCGCATGGACACGCGCAGCTTGGCATCCAGATTGGACAGCGGCTCGTCAAAGAGCAGCACGCTCGGCTCCACCACCATGGCACGGGCCAGTGCCACGCGCTGCTGCTGGCCGCCGGAGAGCTGGTTGGTCATGCGGCTCTCCATGCCGGTCAGCTCCACCAGCGCGAGAATGCGCTCAATGCGCTCGTTCATCTCCGCCTTGGGCACCTTGCGCAGCTTCAGGCCATAGGCCACGTTGTCATAGACATTGTAGTGGGGGAACAGCGCGTAGCTCTGGAACACCATGGCCGTGTCGCGCTTGTTGGGCGTGAGGGCGTTGATGGGCTCGCTGCCCAGATAAATTTCACCCGCATCAGGGCTTTCAAAGCCCGCAATCATGCGCAGGGTCGTGGTCTTGCCGCAGCCGGAGGGGCCCAGCAGCGTCACGAAGCTGCCCGGCGCGATGTCCAGCGACACATCCTTCACGGCATAGAAATCCTTGCCGGTCTTGGGGTCCTTGTAAATCTTGGAGATATGCTCCAGGCGTACGCCTTTCTTTTCTTTCCCGGCCATGTCAGGCTTCCTCCTTTATCCGCGTCAGTTTGCTGGAGCCAAAGCGGCTGATGACGAAATTCATCAGCACAATGGCCGCGTAAACAATCACAATCAGGATTGTGGCGTAGGCACAGGCCACGCCGTAGGCTCCCTTTTCCGCAAACTCGTTGATGCGGCAGGTGATGAGCAGGTAGCGGGGCGTCACCAGCAGGATGACCGCGCTGATGGCGGTGATGGAGCGAACAAAGGTCGTCACCAGACCGCTGAGGAAGGAATCCTTGATGAGCGGCAGCGTCACGGAGGTGAACACCTTCGCACTGCCCGCACCCAAATCATAGGCGGATTCCTCGATGGACTTGTCAATCTGCCGCAGGGCTGATATGCCGCTGCGTGTACCCACCGGCAGCGAGCGCACCACAAACACGATGACCAGAATCACGCCCGTGCCGTAAATGCTCTGCATCAAGCCCGTGCGGAACAGACCGCCCGCAAAGCCGCGAATGAAGCCGACACCCAGCACCGTGCCGGGCACTGCCATGGCCAGCATGGACACAAATTCGATGAAGCCCTTGGCCCGGAACTTTTTCTTCACCACCAGATAGGAGATAATCATCGACAGCAGTGCCGTGATGGGGGAGGCGATGAGCGAGAGCACCAGCGAGTCGGTGAACGCCTTGAAGCCGTCGTCCCGGAAAAGCTGCTGGAACCATTTCAGGCTCAGGCTGTAATCACGGCCCCAGAGCTTGAACAGCGCGCCAAAGGGAATGGCGATGTACATCAGGATGACAAACAGCGACAGCGCGGAGCAAATCGTCACCAGCGGGACGCGCACGCTCCTGTCCGTGATGGGCGTGCGGGCGCGGCTGGCCTTGCCGGTGAGGGTGGCGGCTGTCTTGGCCTCCAGATAGTACTTCTGAATCAGGAACAGCACCAGCGTGATACCCAGCAGCACCACGGCCATGGCCGCAGCACCGTTGGTATCGTAGCTGCCGCCGGTGATGCGCAGGTAGATGGTGGTGGCCAGGGTATCGTAGCTGCCGCCGATCATCATGGGGTTGGCGAAGTCCGCCACCGACTCGATGAACGTCACCAGGAACGCGTTGCCCAGGCCCGGCAGCATCAGCGGCAGGGTCACGGTGGTGAACACCTTCATGC
>JBJEUL010000297.1:0-2121 GCA_051883835.1 Aristaeellaceae bacterium | reverse complement strand
GTCATGGTGGTGGGCAGGAAGGAGGTCACGCCGTTGGCCAGCACGCCTGCGGCCATGCGGCGCACGCCGTCCATGTCCCCGTCGGAGGTATCGGCCCCCAGATAGCCGTGGATATGCACATCCACCAGTCCCGGGGCGACATACGCCCCCTGTGCATCGATGATTTCCTGTGCGTCCCGGCGGGCGGTGGCTTCTTCGGCCACGCCGATGATTTTCTCGTTGAACAGCAGTGCTTTTCCCATGACCTCCCGGTCGGGAAGGAGGATGCGTCCATTGATGATGGCTTTCATGCTCTTGTTCACCCCCGTGTATGCGCTATGGTGTAGGATGTTCATGATGCTCCTATTATACTCCGCCGCGTCCGTGATAGCAAGGGCTGCATCCGGGAGGAAACGCTTGCCAGGCAGGCGGCGATGGGCTATAATGAAGCCCTGGAAGTCCCCTTGCGTCGGGCAGGAAAGGAAGTGTTCCTGATGGCATGGTGGGAAGCAGGTCTGCGGCTGCTGCTGGCTGTGGCGGCCGGCTGTATCATTGGCGTGGAGCGGGAGCGCAGGAACCGTCCCGCCGGGATGCGCACCCATGTGCTGGTGTGCGTAGGCGCAGCCCTTGTGGCCATGATGGACTGTCTGAACGCCGAAGCGGCCCTGTCAGTGAACATGGCGCACGCGGGCAGCGGCGTAGCCATCAGCATGGGGCGCATGAGTGCGCAGGTCATCAGCGGTGTTGGTTTTCTGGGGGCTGGCACCATTTTCATGGCGCAGAAGAAGATATCCGGCCTGACCACGGCCGCGTCGCTGTGGTGCACGGCCTGTCTGGGGCTGGCAGCTGGCATGGGCTACTATGCTCTGGCCATGGTGGGCTGCGGCATTGTCATTGTCACGCTGACGCTGATGCAGCGGGTGGTGCATGTGAACCAGAGCAAGCATCTGGAAGTCAAGTACATCAACCGGGCCGCCACGCAGGCCTTTCTCAACACCTGTTTTGAGGAAATGGGGGTGCGGGTGCTGGATGTGGACTTCCATGTGGAGCACAAGGGCGAGGACAAGCGGTACACCAACCTGTACACCCTCGACCTGCCTGCCCACACCGCCTACCGGGACATCGTGCTGCGGCTGTCGGAGTATGAGAACATCGAAGGCATACGCACCCGCAACTTATAGCATGACAGGAGCTGTGATCAGGTATGACACACGAAGCCATCCGGGCCGCACTGTCCCCCATCCGCTGCTTTCTGTTGGACATGGACGGCACCTTTTATCTGGGCGAACGGCTCATTGACGGCTCGCTGGACTTTCTCGCCGCGCTGGAGCGGACAGGCCGCACCGCCCGTTTCCTGACCAACAATTCCAGCAAATCCGCGCAGGTATACGCCGATAAGCTCCGCCGTCTGGGGGTTGCGGAAGCATACCGGGATGTGATTTCCTCCGGGCATGCGGCGGCCCGTTACTGTCTGACGCACTTTCCGGGGCAGCGGGGATTCCTGATGGGCAATCCCATGCTGGCGCAGGAGCTGACCGCCATGGGCCTGACGCTGACGCAGGACAGCGATGCAGACTATGTGCTGGCGGCCTTTGACACCACGCTGACCTATGACCGGCTGTGCCGGGTCTGCGACCTGATTCGCGCCGGGAAGCCCTACATAGCCACGCATCCGGACTTCAACTGCCCCACGGAAACCGGCTTTGTCCCTGATTTAGGGGCGATGATGGCCCTGATTGAGGCCAGCACGGGGCGCAAGGCGGACATTGTGCTGGGGAAGCCAAACAGGGGGATTGTGGAGGAAGCACTGGCACGCACGGGATTTGCGCTGTCGGAGATGGCGATGGTGGGCGACCGGCTGTATACGGATGTAGCCACGGGGGTACGCCATGGGATGCTGGGTATCCTTGTCCTTTCGGGGGAAGCCACCATGGCGGATGTCGCGGCATCAACGGTCAAGCCGGACATGATTTTCAACCGGCTGTCGGATATGATTCCCTATCTCTGATAAACAGAACAAAGCCGCTCTGCTGAAGGTATCAGGCAGAGCGGCTTTGCTGTAGAGGGACGCTTGGGCTGCCGCCCAAACCTGCGCAGGGGTTTCACCCCTGCACCCCACAAGGGGCATTGGACTGTTCCCCG
>JBJEUL010000296.1:0-2131 GCA_051883835.1 Aristaeellaceae bacterium | reverse complement strand
AAACGTGAGTTTCCAAGCAGACGACGCAGTTCGTCCGCGTAGGAAACGGCAGGTTCCCAAGTCTGCACGAGGAACGACCTCTTGAACAAAAGGATGCGCCCTGCCTTCCAAACTGCATGGAGGGCAGGGCGCACTTGGTTGTGATGTCAATCAGGGCTGCTCGGTGGGTTCTTCGGTAGGCTCCTCAGTAGGTTCTTCGGTAGGCTCCTCGGTGGGTTCGGGCGTGGGCTCCGGCGTTGCCGTGGGTTCCGGCGTGGTCAGGGCTTCGTCCAGCTTGGTCTGCACAACAGCCAGCTGTTCCTGCGCTTCCTTGAGCTGCGTCTGGGCAACGGACAGGTCAGCCGTGCGAGTCTCCAGCTCAGCCTGCGCGGAGGCCAGCTTGGCGGAGCAGTCGGTCAGCTCGGTCTGCGCAGCGAGCAGGCTGGCTTCAGCGACTTCACGATTGCTCGTTTCAGCCGTCAGGGAAGCGGTCAGGGCCTCGATTTCAGCGGTCAGCGATTCTACCTGCTTGCTCAGCTCGACCACGGTGGCATTCAGCGCGTCACGCTCGGCGGTCAGGGCAGTCAGCTGCTCGGTCAGCTCAGCCACGGTGGCGGTCAGTGTATCCTTCTCAGCCGTGAGGGCATCCTTCTCCATGGCGAGGGCGTCCTTTTCGGCGGTGAGCGCGTCCTTCTCAGCGGTCAGGGCAGCCAGCTGCTCGGTCAGCTCAGCCACATTGGCGGTCAGAGCATCCTTCTCAGCGGTCAGAGCGGCGATTTCCGCTTCCAGACCAGTGGCGGTTTGGGTGGCGGTGTTCAGGGTTTCAGCAGCTGCGCTGTTCTGGGCGGTCAGGTCGGCAATCTGACCCTCCAGCTCGGCAGCCTTGGCGGTGGATTCCTCCAGCGCAGTCTGCGCTTCACGCAGCTGATCCTGCGCGGTTGCCAGCTCAGCGGCCAGAGCTTCCTTCTCGGCAGCGGTGGTCTCCCAGGCGGTGCGGCTGTCCGTCAGCTCGCTGTTGAGGGAGCTGACCTGTGCGGCCAGATTGGACCGCTGGTTAAACAGCACAACCGCCAGAATGACGGCAACAAGCAGCACAACACACAGGATCAGCAGCAACTGGGACTTCTTGGCGGATTTTTCAGACATGGAACGATAGCCTCCTTCTTGTCAGAAATGGGAACAGGGAATCACGAACGATGATATCAGCACGCTGCCTTGCGTGCGGAAATCCTTATTCAGCCAGCTCGATGGCCTGACGGAGCGATGCTTCCTGTGCACGCAGAGCTTCCACCTCGGCCAGGAGCGCGTCACGCTGGGCAGTCAGCGCATCCACCTCGGCCAGCTGCTGGGCCAGCTGCGTTTCCAGCTCGGCAGCTTGTGCGCGAAGGGCCTTGCGCGTGGCCCGCAGCTCCTTCTCCAGAGCCTGCGCAGCCTGCGTCAGGGGAAGCGTTTGGTCCAGCTCCTCCTGCGTGATGGGAAGCTCGTGCACCACCTCGTCATATTCGTAGAGCTGCTTGGCCTCCCGCTGACGGCTGGTGTCCAGACTCAGGGCCACATCATCGATCTGAAAGCGCAGCGCGTACTGCACAGGGGCATACCAGGCCAGCAGCAGGGTCAGGGCCAGCATCCCGGCCACAAACACTGTACACAGCCACCCCGGCAAACGCTGCCCCTTCATGCTTCGACCGCCTTTCTCAACGCTTCAAGCTATGCTATGATGTTCTATTGTAGCATACTTGTGCAAAAAAGAAAAGAGTTTCCCGAATCTGCCATGGGATTTGTTTTCCGGCGTTTCCCTTGACGATGCTCTGAAAAATGTGATATCCTACAGCGTGAAAATGATGTTAGAGTCAGGAGGTCATGTGGGGTGTACTGGATTGTTACAGATTCTACCATTGATATGCCCAAAGCTTATGTGGACAGCCAGCCATGCTTCCGCGTGCTGAATATGTCCTATACCATGGATGGCGCGAGCTATGTGCCCGATGGCACGGATGAGGGCAGCCGGGAAATCTACCGTCAGCTGCGTGCAGGGAAGAACATCGTGACCGCACAGGTCAACAGCGAGAGCTGGCGGGAAGCCTTCGAGGAAATTCTTGCCCGGGGTGAGGATGTGCTGGCGATTGCGTTTTCCAGCGGTCTGTCCGGCACC
>JBJEUL010000295.1:0-9291 GCA_051883835.1 Aristaeellaceae bacterium | reverse complement strand
CCCCACAAGGGGCATCGCCCCTTGACCCCTTCGACGCTGGCGCGATTGCTTGGAGAAGGGTGGAACATGCAAAGCAGCCCGTTGGAAGGGGGTGTGCTTCCAACGGGCTGATGTTAGTCCATGCCTGCCCAGCCGTAGTCCTCGGACTCGATGGTCTGGCGCAGGAGGGCTTCCTCGACGGGATGGGTCAGGGTCAGGTGAACGGTTCCGGATTCGTGGCTGGCTTGGGCCTGGACAACACCGTCAAGGGCCTCCAGCGCGGCCTTGACCGTGGCTTCGCAGTGGCCGCACATCATGCCGGTTATATGCAGCGTGCAGGTGAGATTCGCGGAGGCAGGAGCTTCCATCGTGGGCAGCTCCACCGGGCGGATGGGCTTGTCCCGCCGCCCCTCGTGAAGGCGGAACCAGTTCAGCCGCAGGGCATTGGACACCACGCAGAAGCTGGACAGGCTCATAGCTGCCGCGCCGAACATGGGGTTCAGTCGCCAGCCCAGCAGCGGAATGAAGACACCTGCCGCCAGCGGAATGCCAATCACATTGTAGATGAAGGCCCAGAACAGGTTCTCGTGGATATTGCGCAGCGTGGCCCGGGACAGGCGGATGGCGGCCACTGCATCCGTCAGGCGGCTGTTCATCAGCACCACGTCCGCTGCATCCATGGCAATGTCGGTGCCTGCACCGATGGCCATGCCCACATCCGCACGGGTCAGGGCAGGCGCGTCATTGATGCCATCGCCCACCATGGCCACCCGTCCATGCGCCTGCAGGCGGCGGATGATCGCCTCCTTGCCCTCCGGCAGCACCCCGGCAATCACCTGGTCGACTCCCGCCTGACGGCCAATGGCTTCCGCCGTGCGCTGATTGTCGCCGGTGAGCATCACCACACGAATGCCCATGCGCTGAAGCTCCGCCACGGCCCGGGGGCTGTCCTCCTTGATGGCATCTGCCACGGCAACCATGCCCAGCAGCTTGTCTCCAAGGGCGAAAAGCAGCGGGGTCTTGCCCTCGCCGGACAGCTTGTCGGCTGCCTGCCGAAGCGTATTCGGCACCTGCGTTTGCCCGTCCATCCAGCGCATGCTGCCGCCCAGCAGCCGTTCTCCGTGGAGCAGGGCAGTCAGACCATGACCCGGAAGGGCACGGAAATCCTCCACCGCTTCAGGCTTCATGCCCCGGGCCTGCGCACAGGCCATGATGGCCTTGGCCAGCGGATGCTCCGAGCGGCTCTCCAGCGCGTATGCGGCATGCAGGAGAGTTTCCTCCGGGATGCCTGCCGCCGGGAGAATATCCGTCACCACCGGCTGCCCGGAGGTGATGGTACCCGTCTTGTCCAGGGCCACAATCTGCGTCCGGCCTGCTGCTTCCAGCGAAGCCGCTGTCTTGAACAGAATGCCGTGCCTTGCGCCCAGGCCGCTGCCCACCATGATGGCCACAGGCGTTGCAAGCCCCAGCGCGCAGGGGCAGGAAATCACCAGCACGGAAATGGCCCGGGCCAGCGCATTGCCAAAGCTCTCCCCCAGCAGCAGCCATACCGTCAGCGTCAGCAGTGCAATGCCCATCACCGCCGGGACAAACACGCCGCTCACCCTGTCCGCTACCTTGGCGATGGGTGCCTTGGTGGCGGCCGCATCGCTGACCATGCGGATAATCTGGCTCAGGGTCGTGTCCTGTCCCACACGCTTGGCCTCACAGCGCAGATAGCCGGACTGGTTCACCGTCGCGGCGGACACGCTGTCGCCGGGAGCTTTGTCCACGGGAATGCTCTCCCCGGTGAGGGCGGATTCATCCACCGCACTGCTGCCCTCGCGCACCACGCCATCCACCGGGATGCTCTCCCCGGGGCGCACCACAACGATATCCCCGACCTGCACCTGCGCCATGGGCACGACCACCTCCTGCCCGTCCCGCAGGAGCGTGGCTGTCTTGGGAGCCAGCTTCATCAGGGCCTTGAGGGCATCGGTGGTTTTGCCCTTGCTGCGGGCTTCCAGCATCTTGCCCACGGTAATCAGCGTGAGAATCATCGCCGCCGACTCAAAGTAGAACTCATGCAGATAGTGGGCGGCATGGGCGGTATCCCCCGTCATGGCAAACAACGCCCACAGGCTGTACAGGAAGGACGCACTGGCTCCCAAGGCCACCAGCGTATCCATATTGGGTGCGCGATGCCACAGCCCCTTGAAGCCGCTGATGAAAAACCGCTGATTGATGACCATGATGATGACCGTCAGCGTCATTTCCACCAGACCAATGGCGACCGGGTTCCCGGAGAACCACGCCGGCATGGGCCATCCTGCCATCACATGCCCCATGGACACATACATCAACACCGCCAGGAAGCCCAGCGACCACACCAGACGCTGCTTCAGCACAGGCGTTTCCCGGTCAAGGAGCGCATCCTCCCCGGTGGAGGGTGCCGCAGGGCTCGCGCCCTTCACCGATGCGCCGTAGCCCGCCGCTTCCACGGCCCGGATGACCGCTGCATCCTCCGCTGTCCCCGCCACGCCCATGGCATTGGTCAGCAGGCTGACGGACACCTCCGTAACCCCCGGCACCTGACGCACAGCCTTTTCCACCCGGGCCGCGCAGGCTGCGCAGGACATGCCTGTCACATGATATTGCTTCATCAAGGGTTTCCTCCTTCACAGGGTCAGCGCATGAGCTTTTGCAGGGTCGAGAGCAGCTCGTCCACCGTTTCCTCGCGGCCCTGGCGGATATCCTCCGTCACGCAGGTGCGGATGTGGCTGGACAGCAGCTCCCGGTTAAAGGCGTTCAGGGCAGCTGCAGCTGCCGCGGACTGCGTGAGGATATCCGGGCAATAGGCATCTTTCTCCACCATACCGCGTATGCCGCGAATTTGACCTTCAATGCGGCTGAGCCGGTTCAGCAGCTGCCGCACCTCCGCTTCGTCCCGATGCTTGCTGCGCTGGCAGGCCGCACAGTGATGCTGGCATTCCATCATCGTATCCTCCCTCAATGTCATATACCCCCGTGGGGTATGATGATTATATACCCCCTCCGGGTATTTGTCAAGCCGTATAGGACACAGGTATATCCATCCAGCAGGAAAATGATATCCTGACATCGAATCCTTGATACAAGCAGAGCATCTTTCTACAGCACACGCATCACTTCGCAGGAAATGAGGTTGATTGATTGTGCCCCGTCATCCACATATGATTATGGAATACCGTGCCTATGACCTGCCGCCGCACTTTCCCGTGCTGGTGCTGACAGGCGATGAATGGCGCATTTCCGATGTTCCCTCAGGTGTTTTGCATTTTCACAATTGTCTGGAGATTGGCCTTTGCCATTCGGACAGCGGCTATCTGGCGTTTCGCGACGGACAGTATCCCTTTCACGCCGGGGACATGAGCATTGTCACCGGGGATATGCCCCACACCACCTGCTCTGCGCCGGGAACCGCCAGCCGCTGGAGCTACATTTTCGTGGACGTGCAGGGCTTGATGCATCCGCTGCTGCCCATGGAAGCCATCCCCAACAATGCCGTGCTGCAAACCCTCCTGTACAACAACCACATGATGCTCTCTGCCCAAGGACATCAGTCCCTGCGTGCTATCCTGGAAACCATTGTGGAGGAGGTCTCACAGAAAAAGCCCGGCTTTGAAACCAGCTGCCGTGCGCTGATGCTGTCCGTGCTGATTATGCTCAGCCGTGAAAGTGCCGCCGTCACCATCCAGCAGGATGCCATGCCCATCGCTCCCGCCCTCCGGCAAATCAACGAGCATTTCATGGAGGATTTCTCCATTGGCGAGCTGGCTGCCCTGTGCCACCTGTCCGCCAGCCATTTTCGCCGTATCTTCCGGGAAATCATGGGCGTGGGGCCGCTGGAGCACCTGAACCGGACACGTATCCTGAAGGCCTGCTCCCTGCTGCGCCTGAGCGATGCGTCCGTTATGTCCATCTGCGGGGCAGTTGGCTTCACATCCCTGAGCAGCTTCAACCGGCACTTTGCGGCCACCACCGGCTCTTCCCCCACAGAATGGCGGCGCAGCATGAACGCGCTCCAGCCTGTCACGGTGCATCAATACGCAGGCTGGCTGGTGCCGCCCAAGGAGCCGTAAGCCGCCTTGCCTGCATGCAAAAAGCCCCTGTCCCCGCAGGATACGAGGACAGGGGCTTGTTGTCTGATGATGGAGCATGATGCGGATGAGCCCGGCTGCATCACAGCTGAATCATCCGGGTCTCCATGGGATTCAGGGTCACGTCCAGCTTACCCTCCGGCAGGATGATGGACGCAGCAACAGGCTCCTCGCTGTTGTTGAGCACAACGAGGGTCTTGTCGGCAGGATAGTAGGCCGCTTCCACCAGCGCATTGTCGGACACATAGGCCGCCTTCGCGCCGGTCAGGTACATCAGCAGCTCCAGCAGCATGCGGTTGCTTTCCGGGCCTTCCCGGAAGCTGCTCAGGTACGCCGCCTTGCCCTTGCCGAAGGAATGCACAGTCATCACGGGTGCGCCGTCCTTCTCGGCCAGCACCTGCGCCTTGCCGTCGGTCAGGTACAGGTTGGCATTGGCCTTGAGGGCAGCAACATCCACCTGCACAGGCAGGGAATCGTCCACAGCATACTGCCAGCGGCCATGGCAGACCCTCGCGCCGGTGTCCTCATCAATGCCCAGCACATGCGCCATGCGGAAATAGGTGCTGTAGCCATTCACCGCAGAAGGCTCACCCACGCCGATGAAGCTGCCGCCCTCATGGACGAACTTCGTCAGGGTCTCCACCAGTTTGTCGGACTTCCAGGCATCGCCGCCGCTCCAGGCATCGCCTGCACGGCCCGCGTTGATGACCACGTCCACATCGGCCAGGGCACCGTTCTCCACATCCTCGAAGGATACGAACTTCACATCCACCGGCAGGCCGGACAGGGCCTCATTGATGTGAATCAGGTTGTGCTTGTCCGTCTCATGGAAGTGGCCGGAGAGCGTCCAGGCCCGCAGCTCGCCCCAAGTGTGCAGCACAGCCACACGGCATGGCAGCGTGTAGGGTGCGCCATGGCGGTGCATCTCCACAATGCGGCGGAACTCAATGGCCATGCTCTCGATGGTGTCGTTGAACTCGGGATAATCCAGCGTCAGGTGCAGATAGCCGCCCAGGCCGATGCGGTCAACCGGCTGGCGCAGCAGGGCGCGGCGCACATGCTTCCAGTATTGCAGGGCATCCCGGGCAGGATTGCCGCCGGGCGAGAAGGTCGGCGCACCGCCCAGCCCCACCGGGAACAGATAGGGATGGAAGCGCAGCTCATGCACCGGCACCTTGGCATTGGCACACAGGCGGCACTCGAAGCCGGAGAACACGCACTTAATCAGCCCGTCAAAGCCCACCTGGGAGAAGCGGGGGCCGTTGGGCTCCAGGCCTACCCAGCTGTCATCGTAGAACACATAGGCTTCCTTGCCGTGCTTGTGGATGATGTCCACCAGCACCTTGGCCTTTTCCGCCACGAAGTCCTGGATGAAGGCCATGTAATCCCGCTTATGGGCGGTGGGGGGCATGTGCGTCACCTGGAACCTGCCGCCGTTGACGAAATCCTCCGCCGTCAGGGCATAGCCGTACTTTTCCTCAAAGGCCCGCAGCGCAGCAGGGCTGACGGTGAAGTCATAGCTGGCCCAGTCGGTGAAGCGGTTGCGCAGGCGGTCGTCCCCGCCCCAAATCCACACGAAATTGTAGAACAGACTGGTCAGACGAATCACGTTGGTCTGCGGATTCTCCACGCACCAGCGTTCCATCCAATCCGTCAAATAGGCCCACGCCGCCGGATGCCGGGGATCCAGCTGGCGCAGATGCTCGCTGGTCCAGGCGTTGGTGGTGTGGTTGTACATGTTGATTTCTTCCCAGATGCGCCACACCAGGAAGGACACCGTATACTGATGCCATGCCTTCGCGCCGGTGATGGTGACCTTCCCCGCCTGATACGTCCACTGCGCCCGGGGAACCTCCGTGCCGGTGGTGCGGTCATACACCTGATAGTACGCCAGCGCGTCCAGGCCGTCGTTGAGCTGGAACTGCTCGTCAAAGTACCCGGCCATCAGGTCGATGACCAGCGTATCCTCCGCTGCCGTCACCGGGTCGGTGATGAGGAAGGTCTGCTGCTGGGCATCGGGATGGGCCGCAGCAAATTCATTATGCTGGCGGATGATGCAGATGGTGGAATAAATGCGGTAGCCCGCGTCGGTAATCTCGCTGGAGAGCTTGGTGCCGTCGCTGTCGCGAATCACATCCGCGCCCCACTTCTTCGCCAGCTCCAGGGTCAGCTGCTCATAGCCAGCCTCGCCCGGGAGGGTAAAGCCGCCCTGGCGGTATTTTGCCTCGCTCATGGGTTTCACTCCTTATGATGGTATGGGTAGGCTCCATCCCTTACAGCGCGCCGTCCACCGCCAGCTGGTCGGCCTCCAGCACAGCGGCCAGGAAGGCCAGCGCAAGACCCTGACCCCAGCCCTGCGTCCAGCGGCGGGGAATGTTGCGGTAGCCGTCGCGATCCTTCATCACGGCTGTGCCGCCGGACACGTTCAGCACACGGCCCTCGGGGCTGATGCTGTTCAGGATGCCCTCCACGGCCTTGTTGACGTACTTCAGGTGCAGGGGGTTGCCCTTGATGACCATGGCCGCCGCGATGGCCGCAGAGGCGGACACCTCCTCATAGGACTCAGGGTCATCCAGCAGCGTGCGCCACAGACCGTCCTCGGTTTGCAGCTTCTTGAGCGCGGACAGCTGCTCGGCCAGCGAGCCTGCCACGTCCATGTACTTGGGATAGAGGTAGCACTCGGGCAGCACCACGCCCACCTTGCTCATGGTGAAGGCGGCCCAGCCATTGGCGCGACCCCAGTAGAAGCCGGACATATGATCCTTGTTGATGTTGTTGTAGCCGTGATACCACAGCCCGGTCTTTTTGTCTTGCAGATACTCGATGTGCCAGTAGTACTGGTTCAGCGCATCGTCAATCAGCTCCGCATCGCCCCAGGCCACGCCGGCCCGCAGCATGAAGAAGGCCGCCATCATCAGCGTATCGGCCCAGCACTGCTCCGGGAAGTCGTTTTTGGCGGACACGGTGTGCTGAAGCACATTGTCGCCAAAGCGCAGCGCGTGATGGCGCAGATAGTCGATTTTCTCCTGCGCAACCTGCTTGTACCGCTCGTCCCCATACTTTTCGTGCAGGGACAGCAGGCAGTGGCCCATGGCGCAGGTGTTCACCGTCCAGTGCGGGAGACCCAGCTCCATATACTCGTCCACCCGCTCCTTGACCATGCTGATATACTTGTCATTGCCCGTCACACGGGAAGCCTCGCACATGCCGAAGTACGCCACGCCGCAGGGCCAGTCCCAGGGCATGTCCATGTTCATGGTCTGTTCCGCCACCGCGTCCATGGCTGCAAGCAGACGCTGCCTGTCAAACACAATACCTGCCATGATTCATTTCCTCCATCGCTTTGTTGGATGCACCGCATGCCGTCCTTGTCCAAGGGCGGCATGAGCATTTGAAGTATCTGGCATCAATCCAACCTTATCATACCAAATTTGACGAATTTGTTCTATGCGTTCCTGCGCGGAAACTGTGCTTTTTCGCGCATAATTCTCGGCCCGGCACGCTGTTCGCTATCGTTCAGCCCTTGTTTGCAGCGGGCCATCGTGCTATCATGAGGGCATGCGACCCGTGTCCCGATGCAAGCGAAAGGAGTCCTCCAGCATGATTTTCCAGCAGATTGATTTTCACAATGTGGCCGAAATGACCCCCGTTGCGGACGGCTGGCTGATGTGGCGTCTGCCCGAGCCCGTCCGCGCCCAGACCAGCGAGAACCTGCGCCAGCGCGTGTGCTGCTACACCACCGGGGTGGAGCTGCGCTTCCGTCTGCGGGGCACGGGTGTGACCCTGCTCCTGCGCAGCGAACCCATGGCAGAAGCGCAGGTCGCGCACATCTATTACGGCAGCATGCAGGGCGGATGGGAAAACTCCACTCGGGTCATCGGCACGCAGCCAACCCGGGTGCATATTCCCGCGCCGAAGAACCTCGATGCCCTGCGCCAAATCAGCGAAAATGCCCACCTGCCCTTTGACCCTGCACTGGTGCGTCTGGTGCTGCCCTATGGCACCTGCGTGTACATGGGCTGTGAGGGGGATGTGGAGCCTCCCCGACCCGGCGATACGCCCCGGCAGACCTATCTGGCCTATGGCTCCTCTATCACCCACGGCAGTCTGGCCCTGAGTGCGCCCCACACCTATCCCTTCCGCATCGCGCAGATGCTGGGCTGTGATTACCTGAACCTTGGCTTTGCCGGGACAGCCCGGGCGGAGGAAGCCGTTGCACACTACATCGTCAGCCGCAAGGATTGGGATTTTGCCTCGGTGGAGCTGGGCATCAACATGCTGGACATGGACGAGGAAACCTTCACCCGACGCATTGACCGCTTCACGGCCATTCTTGCGCAGGATGGCCGGCCTGTCTTTGCCACCAGCCTGTTCGGCTTCAACGGTGACAAGCAGGAGGTGGGTCAGCGGTACCGGGATATCGTGCGCCGGTATGCCGGGAAGCGGCTGATGTTCACCGATGGATTGACGCTGCTGAACAACCCGGCGTATATCGCACAGGACATGGTGCATCCCTCTCTGGAGGGCATCGAGCAGATTGCCCGCCGCTGGAGCAGCATCATGGCTGCCCGTTTACCCCAGTGACATCAGCCATCACACAGCAATCACGCAAGGCCCGGAACAAGCAGCTCCGGGCCTTGCATCATGCCGTTAAGGCTTGTCCGCGCCCTCGGTCAGGGTGAATTTCAGCACATAGTCCGGCGTGGGCGGCAGGATGACCGTCTGCACGCCCACCTGATCCAGCGAAAGGAACAGGTCATTAGGGTACGGGTCAGTGACCCAGCTGGTCACGGCATAGGCCTGCGCACCGTCCGCAACCCGGCGGATGCTCTTGGCCCTTCCCCGCAGGCCCGGGATGCACACCGCCCCCAGCGGCTGTTCGAGGATGTGCGCATAGATGGTATCCCCCCGGCGGGTCAGGCGGCCCCAGTCAGGCTTGGGCATGTCCGCCGAGCCGCAGCCGTAGATGCTTTCGCCGTTGAGGGCCATCCATTCCCCCACCTCCCGCAGGATGCTCTGCTGCCGTGTCGGAATGTTGCCCCTGGCATCCGGGGATACGTTGAGAATCAGGTTGCCGTCCTTGCTGACGCATTCCACCAGCTTGCGCACAATCACATCGGCCGACTTGTACTGCTGGTCGGCGGCGCAGTAGCCCCAGTTGTTGTTCATGGTGGCGCAGCACTCCCACGGCACC
>JBJEUL010000294.1:0-9297 GCA_051883835.1 Aristaeellaceae bacterium | reverse complement strand
GTGCAGGGGTGAAACCCCTGCGCAGGTCTGGGCGGCAGCCCAGCGCAACCCGTTCAATATAGCAAAAAGGAACAGAAGAAATCAGAGTTTCCAAGCAGACGGCGCAGCTCGTCCGCGTAGGAAACGGCAGGTTCCGGGGACTGCATCAGGAACGACACCTCATCCGACCTCGTGGCCGCACCTTGACTTTTCCTTGGGGACAATGGTGTTACCGGCAGGTTCTCCTTGACTGCCCCTTTGGGAAAGGTGTCGCCCACAGGCGACGGATGAAGTCGTTCCTTGTGCAGATGCTGGAACCTGCCGTTTCCGACGCGGACGAACTTCGTCGTCTGCTTGGAAACTCACGTTTTTTCGTTTCCTTTTTATGATATTGAACGTGTCGCGCTGGGCTGCCGCCCAGACCTGCGCAGGGGCCTTGCCCCTGCACCCTACAAGGGGCATCGCCCCTTGACCCCTTCGACGCTGGCGCGATTTCCTGGGGTGTGTGGAATATGTTTGATTTCTTGCGCGTGATTTGCTATAATACACTGATGTCACAGGGCGCACCGCGCCCAATGGAGGGAGGATGGACATGGCACGGATGATGGACAGGGAGCTGGGTGCGCTGGCCTTCCATGCCCGCGTGCTGGAGGAAGCGCAGAACCCGCGCAATCCGCTGCTGGAGAGGGCAAACTTTCTGGGTATCGCCGCCAGCGGCCTGCAGGAATTGATTACCTCCCGCCTGGGCAGCCTGACAGCACGGCTTCGCAAGGGCGATGCCATGCGCCCCTCGGGGTTGACTACCTCGGAGGTGCTGCGGGAAGCATGGAAGCGCACCGATATGCTGATGATGCGCATGGACAGGGTGCTGCATGAGCAGATTCTGCCGGAAATGACCCGGGAGGGCGTGCGGCTGGTTCAGCCCGAGGATGTGACCCCCTTGCAGATGGCCGCGCTCTCCGCACTGTTCCACCGGGACATGATGCCCCATCTGACCACGCTGCCCGTGAGCGGCAAGGAGCCGCTGCCGCCCCTGCCCTCCAATGAGGTCTGTCTGGCGGTGGAGCTGGCAGGGCAGGACAAGGGCGAGGATGAGCTGGTCATTGTTCGCCTGCCCCCCACGCTGCCCAGCCTGACGCCGCTGGTGGGCAAGGGTACGCTGCTGCTGATGGTGGAGGATGCCGTGCGGCTGAACCTGCATCTGGTCTTTGCGGGACGCAGAATTTTGAACTGCTACCCCTTCCGGGTGCTGCGCGACAGCCATGCAGCCTGCCGCGCTGATGACCCGGACGTGCGCCACGCTGTGCAGGTCTGCCTGGAAAAGCGGCGGCAGGGCCGCATTCTGCGCATGGTGTGCGCACCGGATATGCCCGGCATGATGGAGGAAAAGCTCTGCGAAGCCCTGCGGGTGGACCGCAGCCTGGCTGTTCGCCGGGGCTATGTGATGAACCCCGCCGGTGTGATGCGTGCGCTGTGCGAGCTGCCGGGGCTGGAGCATCTGCGCTATCAGCCTTATCAGGGCTGGGTGGAGCCTGACCTGACGGGGGATATGTTCGCAGCCCTGCGGGAGAAGGATTACCTGCTGTGCCACCCTTATGACAGCTTCGCGCCGCTTTTGTCGCTGCTGGAGCAGGCGGCCATGGATCGGGACGTGGTGGGTATTCAGATCACGCTCTACCGCGTCAGCGAGGATTCTGCCGTGGTGGCCGCGCTGGAGAAGGCCGCTGCCCGGGGTATCCGGGTCACGGCCTGCGTGGAGCCCCGCGCCCGGCTGGACGAGGAACGCAACCTGCACCTGATGGACGTGCTGGAGCGGGCGGGTTGCCGTGTCCTGACGGGCCTGCCCGGGGTGAAGGTGCACGGCAAGGCCCTGCTGATTACCCGCAGCGAGGGCAGCGGATTCCGCCGCTACGCCCATCTGGGCACGGGCAATTATCATGAGGATACCGCCGCGCGCTATACGGATTTCGGCCTGCTGACCACGGATGAAGCCATCTGCGAGGATGTGGCGCGGTTCTTCGCCTGTCTGGCCGGAGAGCGGCCCCAGCCCGATTTGGAGCAGCTGACCGCCGCGCCCCAGGGCATGCGGGAGGAGCTGCTGCGCCTGATTCGCCGGGAGATGGACAAGGCGTCCCAGGGCAAGCCCTGCGGCATTGCCTGCATGCTCAACGCCCTGACGGACGTGGGGTTGATTGAGACCCTGACGGAAGCCTCCCGGATGGGTGTCCCCATCGACCTGACGGTGCGGGGAGCCTGCTGCCTGATGGCGGGTATCCCGGGGGAGACGGACAAAATCACCGTGCGCTCGGTGCTGGGACGGTTCCTGGAGCATGGGCGGGCCTTTGCCTTTGGCGGCGAGGGGGAGGAGGAAGTGTTCTTCTCCAGCGCGGACTGGATGAAGCGTAGCCTGAACAAGCGCATGGAGCTGCTCGTCCCCGTGCGGGACGCGGACTGCCGCGCCAAGCTCCTGGCCTGCATGAAGGCACGGCGCACACCGGATATCCGGGCGTGGCTGGCCTGTATGGATGAATACACCGCCGCACGATGTCCCGAGGGAGCAGCCATGCTGGATGATGTACAGCAGCTGCTCATGGCGCGGGCATCCAACGGCTGGAAGGCATAAAGCAACCATCACCCGCCATGTCCCGGGAAAGCGGGGCAGGGCATGACCATCAAACGGAGGATGAATGCTATGTGGATTTACAACAGTGAGCATCGCAAGAAGGAAGAGTTCAAACCCCTGCACGAGGGCAAGGTGGGCATCTATGCCTGCGGCCCCACGGTGTACAACTATTTCCATATCGGCAATGCGCGGCCCTTCATTACCTTTGACGTGCTGCGCCGCCAGCTGGAGCGCGAGGGCTATGACGTGACCTTCGTGCAGAACTTCACCGACATTGACGACAAGATGATCAAGCGCGCCAACGAGGAAGGCATCACTGTCAAGGAGCTGGGCGAGAAGTTCATCGCGGAATACTACAAGGACGCGCAGGCTCTGGGCATCCGCCCTGCCACGGTGCATCCCAAGGCCACGGAGCATATCGCGGAAATCATCGAGCTGGTGCAGAAGCTCATCGCCAACGGCCACGCCTATGCCACCCCCGCCGGGGATGTGTACTACCGCGTGTCCTCCTTCCCCGGCTACGGCAAGCTGTCCGGCCAGAGCGTGGAGGAGCGCGAGATGGGTGCGTCCGAACGTCTGGACGTGGAGACCGACAAGGAGAACCCTGCCGACTTCGCCCTGTGGAAAAGCCAGAAGCCCGGCGAACCTGCCTGGGAATCCCCCTGGGGCATGGGCCGTCCCGGCTGGCATGTGGAATGCTCCGCCATGTCCATGAAGTACCTGGGCGAAACCTTCGACATCCACTGCGGCGGCAAGGATCTGCTCTTCCCCCACCATGAGAACGAGATCGCCCAGTCCGAGGGCGCCACGGGCCACCCCTACGTGCGCTACTGGATGCACAACGGCTTCATCAACGTGGACAACCAGAAGATGTCCAAGTCCCTGGGCAACTTCTTCACCGTGCGCGATATCGCCAAGGAATATGATCTGGAAGCGGTGCGCATGTTTATGCTCAGTGCCCACTACCGCAGTCCCATCAACTTCAGCCGGGAGCAGATTGCCGCGGCACACGCCAGCCTGAGCCGCCTGTACACCGCCCGGAATCAGATGAACTTCCTGCTCTCCTCCGCCAAGGATGTTCCCCTGACCGATGCGGAGCAGGCCTTTGTCCAGCGGCTCAAGGGCTACGAGAAGCGGTTCGACGAGGCCATGGACGATGACATGAACACTGCCGATGCCATCGGTGCCATTTTCGAGCTGGTGAAGGACGCGAACGTAACCCTGACCGCTGCCAGCAGCAAGGGCGCGGTGGAGGCCGCGCTGGCTTCCTTCAAGGCCCTGACCGATGTGCTGGGTCTGGTGCAGAAGGCCGAGGATGCGCTGCCTGCCGACATTCAGGCCATGGTGGACGAGCGCGCCGCCGCCCGCAAGGCCAAGGATTGGAAGCGTTCCGACGAGCTGCGGGATGCCATCAAGGCCGCGGGCTACATCCTCGAGGATTCCCGCGAGGGGCAAAAGGTTCGCAAGGCTCTGTAACCCATGCGTGCAGCGCACAGGCTCGCCCGAAAGGCGTTGGCCAGCATCCTGCTGGCGGTCTGTGCGCTGCTGTTGATTCTGTCAGTCGCTTTATCATACCATCAGGGAAGAAAAGATGGCTTTGTTCCATCGGGTCGAAAGGGCGCACCGGTGACGGCTGTCAGGCTGCCCGAAGGGAATGTGGCCGTGAATACGGGCGGCTTGATGGAGCTTGAAGAGCTGCCCGGCATCGGGCCGGTCATCGCCCGGCGCATGCTGGAGGAACGTGAGCGGCATGGCCCGTACTTCTACCCGGAGGATTTGCTGGATGTGCGGGGCATTGGGGAGAAAACCCTGGCGCGGATCCGGGACAGGCTGGACTTGTCCTGTCCCTCATCGGAGGATGAACCATGAACATGAACGGGATGCAGCCGGAGGTTATCCGCGCTGCGCTGACGATGCTGGGCTTCGGCCTGCTGGCGGTGGTGCTGGTCACGCTGGCAGCGGTTGTCGCCCAGAAGCTGGGCCAGCGGCTGCGGGATGGCCGCGCCCTGGATGTTACCCTGATGGCCACCGTCACCGGCAAGCGCACCGTGATGCCCGGCCGGGAGGAGCGGGAAGCAGGCGCAGCCATGACCCGCTATGTGACCTTTGAGCCGGACGGGGGCGGCCCCATCGAAATCGAGGTGGACGGCCCTGCCTACGATGCCATTCGCGAGGGCGACCACGGCTACCTGACGGTGCGTGACCGGGTCTTTTGCGGCTTTGTGCCCGAGGATGAGGTCGCCCGGCCTTGACGTGCCCCGGAAAGACGAGGAAGGAGCGGGATGACCATGGCCTATCAGGCCCTCTACCGCCAGTGGCGGCCCACGGATTTTTCCTCCATGGTGTCGCAGGAGGCGGTCATTGCTACCCTGCGTAACCAGATTACCACCGGGCGCATTGCCCATGCGTACCTGTTCTGCGGCAGCCGCGGCACCGGCAAGACCTCCACGGCCAAGATTATGGCCCGGGCCATCAACTGCGAGCATCCTGTGAACGGTGACCCCTGCGGCCAGTGCGAGAGCTGCCGCCGCCTGCTGGCGGATGAATCCCTCGATGTGATGGAGATTGACGCGGCCAGCAACAACGGCGTGGACGAGATTCGTGACCTGCGGGAGACGGTGAAGTATCCGCCCCAGCAGGGCCGCTGCAAGGTCTACATCATTGATGAGGTGCATATGCTCTCATCCTCGGCCTTCAACGCGCTGCTCAAGACCCTTGAGGAGCCCCCTGCGTATGTGGTCTTTATCCTCGCCACCACCGAGCCGCAGAAGCTCCCCGCTACCATCCTCAGCCGGTGCCAGCGGTTCGACTTCGGGCGAATTCCCGCCGGACAGATTGCCGGGCGGCTGCGTCAGGCGGTGGAGGGTGCACAGGCTACTGCCACCGAGGGCGCACTGAACATGATTGCCCGGGCGGCAGAGGGCGGCATGCGTGACGCGCTGTCCATTCTGGACATGTGCCTGGGCTATCGCAGCGATGTGGACGAAGCACTGGTGCGCAGCGTCCTGGGCACCAGCGACAGGAGCTTCCTGTTCCGCTTTGCCGATGCCCTGCAGGCGGAGGATGCGGCTGCGCTGCTGGGCATGATTGACGAATTGATGCGCTCCGGCCGGGAGCCGATGGTCTTTGCCAAGGATGTGAGCCAGCATTTGCGGGCCCTGCTGATGGCGAAGGTCTGTCCCGGAGAGATGGCCGCGCTGCTGGACATGACGCAGGAGGACGCGGCGGAATATGCCCGTCAGGCAGAGGATTTCACCGAAACGCGCCTGATGCGGATGATGGAGCTGTTCATGGCGGTGGAAACGGAGCTGCGCTATGCCTCGTCCCCGCGCATTGCAGTGGAAGCCGCATCCCTCAAGGCCTGCTTGCGCACCGCCGAGGTGGATACCACGGCCCTGCGTGACCGCATTACCCAATTGGAGAAGCAGGTCTGCGAGCTGACCGAGAAACTGAAAAACGGCGTGACCATCGCTGCCCCCGCCAAGGCTGAAAAGCCTGCCGCCAAGGCTTCCGCCCCCAAGCCGGAACCTGCCGCGCCGCCCACGCCTGCCGTGTCCCGCAGCGGGGAGGATGCCTGGAAGGCTGCCATGACCGAGATGAAAAAGAGCGACCCCGGTGCGTACGGCATGCTGAGCATGGGCCGGTTCATCGGCTGCGAGGGACAGGTGTACCGATGGGAGGCTCCTATGGGGATGGACTTCTTCGTGACCTCGCTGAATCAGGAGAGCAAGCGCAACGCCATTGCCGCCGTGCTGACACAGGCTGCCGGTTCGCCCTGCCGCTTTGAAGCATCCCTGCCCGGGCAGGCGAAACGGACAGACCATGCCGAGGAGGATTTCCTGCATGAGCTGACGGAGACCTTCGGGCAGGAGAACATGATGATTCAGGAGGCCCCCAAGGCATGACGGGCTGTAGAGAGACGCTGCGTCCGCTGTATGAGGGGATGTCCTGTCTGCATGGCATCGTGGAAGCGGGACTGCATGGCGCGGGTACCGTGTGGGTGGATTCGCCAGAGCTGCCCCGGGCGGCGATGATGGCAGTAGGGGATTTCCTGCTGTGCGGCGGGGAACCGATGCCAGCGGGGCTGCAAATGCTGGAGCAGGTCATGAGTCTTGGGGTGCGTACATGGCTGATCCATGCGCCGGATGCATGGATGCGTGTGGCGGCAGCGGGCTGCTGCTGCCATTTGAAGCAGCGGTGCGCCTTTGACCCGCTGGTGCAGCCGGAGGATAAGCCACTGCGACAGCTGCTGGCGCAAGGCATGCAGGGGTTGACGGTGCAGCCCATCATGGGTGAATGGATTCCGTGGTGCAGGGGACAAGTGTGGAGCGAGGATTTTGTCAGTCAGTTCACCGATGACCGCTTTGAGCGGGAAGGGCTGGGCGTGCTGCTGCTGCGGGATGGCATGCCGGTTGCTGGGGCAAGCTCCTATGTGTGCTATCCCGGAGGGCTGGAGGTACAGCTGACCACCTGCCCGGGCTGGGAGGGCAGGGGCTACGCCACGCTGGCTGCGGCAGAGCTGATTCTGCGAGCCCATGCCCGGGGTGTGAAGGCCACATGGGACGCGGCGAATCCTGCCTCAGCCCACATCGCGCAGAAACTGGGCTATCAATCTATGGGAAAATATTGCATCTGGCAAACAGATTTGGCCAAATGAGCCAAAGGTATTAACTTGTCTTATTTTTCCCTTGCCTTTTTCCATCAAATGGAGTATACTGACACAGATTGCAAGTCCTTGACTTTGTGAACAGCGACCTGAACCATACAGGAGGAACATTCATGGCAAGACTTTTCGGTACCGATGGTGTGCGCGGCATTGCCAATCAGGATTTGACCTGCGAGCTGGCCTTCAAGCTGGGACAGGCGGCAGCCTGCGTGCTGGCCAGCAATGTGCATCGCCCGACCATTCTGGTGGGCCGTGATACCCGCATCAGCGGTGAGCTGCTGGAGAGTGCGCTGGTGGCAGGCATCTGCTCCATGGGTGCACGTGCGGTGCTGGTGGACGTGCTGCCCACCCCGGCCATTGCGTACCTGACCCGCTACTATCAGGCGGATGCCGGCGCGGTCATCTCCGCCAGCCATAACACTGTGGAATACAATGGCATCAAGTTCTTCAACAAGCAGGGCTACAAGCTGCCCGATGCCATCGAGGACGAGATTGAGAACATTGTGCGCAACGGCCTGCCCGAGGGCAAGCAGCTGCCCATCGGCAGCGGCGTGGGCCGTCCCGTGCGCCAGCGCAACGCCCAGCGGCGTTACATCGACTTTGCCAAGGAGACCACCGGCGTTCGGCTGGACGGGCTGCACATTGTGGTGGACTGTGCGCAGGGTGCCAGCTACGAGGTGGCTCCGGCGGTGCTGCAGGAGCTGGGCGCGAAGGTTTCCGCCTACTATCACGAGCCGGACGGCACCAACATCAACGAGAACTGCGGCTCCACCCATCCCGAGCGGCTGTGTGAGCTGGTGCGTGAGCTGGGCGCGGACGTGGGTCTGGCCTTTGACGGCGATGCAGACCGCCTGATGGCCGTGGACGAGCGCGGCCAGGTGGTCAACGGCGACCAGGTGATGTGCATCTGCGCCAACCACCTCAAGCAGCAGGGCCGGCTGCGCAACAACACCCTTGTCACCACCATCATGAGCAACATGGGTCTGGAGCTGGCCCTGAAGAAGCTGGGCATTCAGAATGTCAAGACCAAGGTGGGTGACCGTTATGTGCTGGAGAACATGCTGGCCAACAACTACAGCCTGGGCGGCGAGCAGAGCGGCCATGTGATTTTCCTGGACTACAACACCACCGGCGACGGCCTGATTACGGCCCTGCAGCTGCTGACGGTGATTGTGGAGAGCAAGCAGAGCCTGAGCCGTCTGGCGCGGATTATGGAGGTGCTGCCGCAGTCGCTCTACGGGGCGCATGTATCCGATGCGCGCAAGTATGATTTTGACAAGGACGAAACCATTGTGGCGGCCATTGCTGCGTTGGAGAAGAAGTACGAGGGCCGCGGCCGTGTGCTGGTGCGTGCCAGCGGCACGGAGCCGATTGTGCGCGTGATGATTGAGGGCCCTGACCAGCACGAGATGGATCAGGACGTCTATGATTTGGCCAAGCTAATCGAGCGTCGCCTTGCCAACTGAGGACATCTCCAAGGGAACGCGCAGCGGAAAGGGGTCAAGGGGCGATGCCCCTTGTGGGGTGCAGGGGTGAAACCCCTGCGCAGGTCTGGGCGGCAGCCCAGCACTCCACCTTCCAACAATCCAAAAGGAAAAGCGAAAGCGTGAGTTTCCCAGCAGGCGACGCAGTTCGCCCGCGCAGGAAACGGCAGATTCCGAGGACTGCAAGGGAACGACCATCCCCCGCGCTGCAAGAGTACATACCCGGCTCCCAAAAAGAACAGCAGAATCATCCGGCTCCTTTCCCCAAAGAAGGGGAGGGGAGCCGTTTGATTTGTCAAGGCAGTGCGGGCAATAGGGGGGACTTCATGGCGGAAAGCCTGCCCGTTTGGGGATGGTGGGCGAGTGAAGTGAGGTTAGATGAGGGCGTTCCTTGTGCAGTCCCCGGAACCTGCCGTTTCCAACGCGGACGAACTTCGTCGTCTGCTTGGAAACTCACGCTTATTCTTTTTCCTTTTGATTGGGTCGAAAGTGTTGCGCTGGGCTGCCGCCCAGACCTGCGCAGGGGCTTTGCCCCTGCACCCCAC
>JBJEUL010000293.1:0-2151 GCA_051883835.1 Aristaeellaceae bacterium | reverse complement strand
GAATGGAAGGGAGTGAAAAGCAGTTCTTCCTCCTGGGCACTGATGCCCCTGCCATGGTCCAGCACCATCAGTGAAGCCGGGCATGTGGTCACCTCCACCACTATCTCGCTGCCCCCAGGGCTGCTCTCGCAGGCATTCTTCACCACATTGATGAGTACCTGTTCCATAAGCGTGGTGTCCATGCTCACCCTGAGAGGATCAGTGGCAAGGGAAAGGCGGAGGCGCATGGCGCCCGTCTGCCTGCACAATGTTTCCAGGAAACGGCTTTGATGCAAGACAAAGTCCTGCACCACCACCTGCTCCTTCACAGGAGCGGGGATGCGCACCACATCGGCCAGACGTGTGACAAAGTCGGCCATCTGGCGATAGCGGCTGCCACAGGTGAGCAACATGTCGCGCTGCTCGGGCGATACGGCATCCTGACAGGCAAGGTCGAGCAGACTGCCCGCACCGGCCAGCGTGTTGTTCACCTCATGGCTTATCATGCGTATCACACGCCCGTATGCCTCGCGTTCAGCCCTGCTCACCTCTTCCGACAGACTCTCTATGAGCAGGAAAGGATGGTGGAAACCACGGTCCAGAAAGGTGAGGTGGCTCAGGCGCAGGATGCGCCTGCCTCCCTGCCTCAGCACCTGTGTCTTTCCCCTGGGCACAGCCAGTATGCGTGAGCGCAGCCAAGGGTCGGCCAGCAGGGTGTCGGCGGCAGGATTGGTGCCGGTGATGTGTCCGTCCAGATCCATGAGCACCACCCCCATGGGAGATGCCTGCACCAGCAGGTCCAGGAAATGGTTCTGCTCCCTCAGCCGCAACCGTTCGTCGCGCAGCTGGTCCATCATACGGTTGAAAAGTTCCACGATGCGGTTGGCCCACGGATTGGACACAGGAGCCATCCTGCTGGCAAAATCCTGCTCGCGCAAGAGGTCCACCCCCCTGGCGATGGTGCGCAGAGGACGCACCGCATACCACCACAGCAGCACCGCCACCACGGCCACAAACACCACAATCAGCAGAAACCATCCCGTGTGCGTCATCATCATCATCATGGCAAGGGTATTTGGTATTTCTCCATGCGGCGATAGAGCGACTGCCGCGATATGCCCAGGGCCAAGGCTGCCTGGGAGAGATTGCCGGAATACCTGGCCAGGGCGCGCTGGATGGCCTGCCGCTCCAAGGCATCGAGCTGCAGGCTGTCGGTCTCGGCCGGCACCGCGGCACTTACACGTGGCATGGCCTCATAGTGGCGGCGGAAGTCGGAAGCCGTGATGGGCTTTCCTGCTTCAGCCAGCAACAGCGTGCGTTGCACCAGATTCTTCAGTTCGCGGATGTTGCCAGGATAGGGAAGCGAGGCGAGCCACTGCATGGCATCGGGCGTGATGTCGGCATCAGACTTCCCCTGGGAAGAAGCAAAATGACGCACCAGCAGGGGAATGTCCTCACGCCGTTCGCGCAAGGGTGGCAGATGCACTTCTATCAGATTGATGCGATAAAGAAGGTCCTCGCGGAACGTGTGCTGCTGCACCATCAGCGGCAGGTTGGCATTGGTGGCACACACCACCCGCACGTCCACCCTGTGGGTACGCGTGTCGCCCAGCGGCTCGAAGGTCTGCTCCTGCAGCACCCGCAGCATCTTCACCTGCAAGGACATGGGCAGTTCGCCTATCTCGTCCAGGAAAATGGTGCCTCCGTCGGCCGCATCAAAGCGTCCCTGCCTGTCGCTGTCGGCCCCGGTGAAAGCCCCCTTGCGATAGCCGAACATCTCGCTCTCGAACAGCGAGGCGGACATGCCTCCCAGGTTCACCTTCACAAACGGCTTCCCCTGCCTGCGGCTCATGGCATGGAGTGCCTCGGCCACCAGTTCCTTGCCCGTGCCGCTCTCGCCCGTGATGAGCACCGAGGCCTGCGTGGGTGCCACACGCTCCACGGTCTGCATCACCTCGCGCAAGGCCGCGCTCTGCCCTATGATGCGCTGTCCCTCCGGCGCAGCAGCCGCACGGGGGACATGCCGCACCGAAGGAGCGGTCAGTTCCAGCGCCATGGAAACACGGTGCACCAGCGTCAGGTTGTCCCAGGGCTTGGTGAGGAAATCAAAGGCACCTGCATGCATCCCCCTGACGGCAAGGTCGATGCTGCCCCATGCCGTCATCAGTATCA
>JBJEUL010000292.1:0-2153 GCA_051883835.1 Aristaeellaceae bacterium | reverse complement strand
AAGGGGCATCGCCCCTTGACCCCTTCGACGCTGGCGCGGTCCCTTGGGGGGTCAGCGGATGGCGTTCAGGGGCTTGCCTTCAAGAACGGCGGGCATCACCTTGCCCATGGCGGAGATGTTGCCCAGAAGCAGTGCGCCGACAAGATGGCCGTCCACCAGCCAGTATTTTTCATACTGGCCATCCGAGTGGACTTCCTCCACCTGATAGGGCAGATCCTTCTTGCCGCAGTCGCCCAGGGCAAAGAGCGCGGTGCCCATGCCGTGGAAAATCAGCGGACGCGCCACCGGCTGATAGGTCACATCGCCGCCAGCAGCATTCGTGCCGGCCACGCGGCCCATCTCCGTGGCTTCCGACCACAGGCCGTAGCTCATGCCGAAGGCCGCACAGTCACCGCAGGCGTACACGTCCGGCGCGGAGGTGCGCATATGGTCGTCCACCACCACATTGCGGCCAACCTCCAGACCGGCCTCCTGCGCCAGGGCCACATTGGCCCGAATGCCAGCCGACACAATCACCAGCCCGGCGGGAATAACACGGCCATCCTTCAGGATGACGCTGTCCTCGGTGATGCGCTCCGTCTGGGCGTTCTTGAGCAGGGTCACGCCATGCTTGGCCATGGCCTGACCCAGGATATCAGCAGCCCCGGCATCAATCTGACGCTTCATAATCTGATCGCCCTGCTCCAGCACCGTGGCATGCACGCCGCCCTGGCACAGGGCCCAGGCCGCTTCCAGACCCAGCACGCCGCCGCCGATAACCACCGCTTCACGGGTCTGCTTGGTCAGTTCACGCACCCGCTGGGCATCCTGGATGGTGCGGATGGTCACCACATGGGTCTGCTCGCTGCCGGGAATGGGCGGCAGGAAGCACCGCGCACCCAGCGCATAAACCAGCTTGTCATACACAAAGCCATAACCGCCCTCGCACATCACCATCTTTTCGGCGGGATTCAGGCCGGTCACGGTGCAGCCCGTCACCACGTTGATTTCCTGCGCGTCATACCACGCGGCAGGCTCAATGGCCATATCCTCGGCGGTGGTGTCGGTCATCAGGGCCTTGGTCAGCATGGGGCGGTTGTAGGGCACATGCTCCTCCCCCGTCAGCAGCACCACGGAAGCCAGCGCGTTATGCTCACGGATGGCCTTGGCTGCATTGAAGGCTGCCGCGCCGCCGCCCAGCACGAGGAACTTCTCCGTGCTGTTCTGCACCACAGGCTTGGCCGCTTCCGCCACAGGCTCGCACTGCTCCAGCCCCACACCGCACACAGGGCACTTGCCCTCCGCTGCATCAAAAACCTCGCCGCACACCAGACAGCGAACCTTGCCCGTCACCGCTTCGCTGGCAGCCTTGGGGGCTTCCTCCGCCACAGGCTCACACTGATCCAGTCCTACGCCGCACAGGGGACACTTGCCCTCCGCAGCATCAAACACCTTGCCGCATACCTTGCAGCGAACCATCTTCGTTTCCGCACTCATTGTTGTTTTCATCCTCCTGTACAGGGACTTACCCCGGAAAGATATAGAACAGTATAGCATATTTTTCAGCCAGTGGAAACCTTCCGGCAAACATTTTTCATGGGGGCGTATCGCGCAGGCCGTTCCCGGGCATCCTTCCGGCGAGGTGATAGCGTATGACCACATGGACACCTAAGGAAGCATCGCTCCTGGAGGATTTGAAGAAGCAGGAGCAGCTGTGCGTGGACAAGTACGACCAGTACGCCCGCAAGGCCAGCGATTCCGAATTGCAGACCATCTTCACCACCATCCGCGACATCGAGGAAGAGCATCTGCAAACCATCACCGGCATGCTGAACGGTCAGCTGCCCCAGCCGCAGGCCCAGGGCTCGCAAGAGGGCCAGCCCTCCACGGTACCGCCGCCGCAGGGACAAGCCCAGCAAACTCCTGCATGGCAGCAGGATGCCTACCTGTGCCAGGATGCCATTTGCACGGAAAAGCAGGTCTCCAGCGCGTACGACACGGCGGTGTTCGAGTTCCGCACGCCTGCTGCCCGACAGGCACTCAATGAAATTCAGCGTGCCGAGCAGCATCACGGCGAAATGCTCTACGCCTACATGGCCCGTCACGGCATGTACGCCTAACCTCCAAGGGAACGCGCCAGCGGAAAGGGGTCAAGGGGCGATGCCCCTTGTGGG
>JBJEUL010000291.1:0-9399 GCA_051883835.1 Aristaeellaceae bacterium | reverse complement strand
GCGCAGGGGTTTCACCCCTGCACCCCACAAGGGGCATCGCCCCTTGACCCCTTCAATGCTGGCGCGGTCCCTTGTTGGATGGTGGGAAGTGTGGTATGCTGGGATAGAAGGAGGGAATGCCCATGGATAATTGTTTGCCTGGGGTACTGCTGCGTATGGAACGCAATCGGCAGGGACTGATGCTCAAGCAGGTCTGTCAGGGGATTTGCGTCACGTCCTACCTGAGCAAGATTGAACATGGGGACGCACAGCCCGACCCCGCAATGCTCTCTGCGCTCTTTGCGCGGCTGGGCGTGACCTACACTGCCGAGGAAGCAGCCCTTGCGCCGCTGCGGACACTGATGACGCAGTGGCATGACCAGTGCCTGTATGGCCTGGATACGCAGGACACCTACCGGCAGCTGATGGCGCAGGACACGCTGCTGACCTACAGTCCCCTGTGTGCAGATTGGCTGATTGTCCGTGGGCTGGAAGGGGAGGACGTTTTCGCCCAGCTGGACGAGCTGGCCGTTTGTCTGACACCGCGGCAACAGGCGTACCGAAATCTGACCTGGGCAGTGCAGCATATGAACGCACCGGAAAGCCTGACCATGGCCCGGGATGCCGCTGTAGTCATAGGGGACAGTCTGTCCCTGTGTCAGGTGTGCGTGGTGGCGATGCAACAGGGAGATTACGCGCTGATTCACCGCATGGAGAGCCGCGTCACCGCACTGGCCCTGGAGGAGGGCAACACCTTTGTACTGGCTTGTTACTATGAATGCAAGGGCAGTGCCTACGCCTGCCTGAATCAGGAGAACATGATGCTCAGCTGCTACCAGCGGGCCATTCACCTCCTGCGCAACACCGGCTGGCAGGATCACCTGCGGGGAATCTACTATAACATAGGCGCAACGCTGGTCAGCCTGCGCAAGTATGAGGAAGCCCTGCGGTATCTGGCCATGGCGGAGAAAGCCGGGGCGGACGATCTTGTATCCATCCGGCACAAGCAGGCCCTGGCGACCATCCGCATGGGACGGGTGGAGGATGCGCAGCTCATCCTGGCAGACATGAAGGCCATGCTGGATGGCAGTTCGACTGTTTCGGAGGGCTGCCGGCTGTGGTATGAAGAAGCGTTGATGGAGTGTCAGCCGGGTTTTCTGGATGACCCGGCGTATTTGGCCTTGCTGGAGCGGCTGCTGGCGGCGGTGCAGCGGGAAGCGCACTTTGGCTATGTGTTTTTTTACCGGGATGTGATGGTGGAGGCCTGCACCCGGCAACGGCAGTATAAGCGCGCGCTGGCCTTTGAGCAGTCGATTTCCCGAATAGTGCGGCAGTATGACACTTAACAGGAGCATGACACACTGCATTTTCCCACAAAACGGGGCCTTTACAGCGTTAAGAAGAACGTGTATCCTGTAGGGGAAGAAAGCAAGGAAGGGAAGGATTCCCTGTGAAGAAACCCCGGCTCTGGACGCGGGACTTTTCCTGCATTACCGTCACGACGATTCTCTCTGCCATCGGCGGGGAAGCGTTGAACCTCCCCGTCAGCCTGCTGGTGTTTGATGAGACCGGCTCCACCCTGGCGGCTGCGCTCATCATGGTGTGCGGCATGCTGCCGGATGTGATTCTGCCCATCTTTGTGGCTCCGCTGATTGACCGCAGCAGCAAGAAGCCTTGGGTGGTGACGCTGGATGTCCTGCAAGCGGCAGTGCTGGCGTTGATGGGCTGGTGGATTGGCGGGCATCCGTTCAGCTTTCCGCTGTACCTCTTTTTCACACTGGTGGTAGGTACCATTTCCGTGTTCTACCGTCTGGCCTTTCAGGCGTGGTATCCTGACCTGATTCCCGTGGGCGCGGAGCAGCAGGGATATGCTGTGGCCTCCACCATTTATCCGGTCATCTCCATTGCCATGGCTCCTGTGGCGGCTTTCCTGTATGAGAAGGTTGCCATGAGCGTCATCTTTGAAGTAACGGCGGCATTGATTTTGATGTCCGTGCTGGCAGAGGTGGCCATCCGTGAGCGCGGTGCGGCCAAGCAGGACAGCTACAGCTTCCGGCAATACCGGGAGGACATTGCCGACGGCTTCCGCTACCTGCGCCGGGAAAAGGGCGTGCGCAACATCTACTGCTACATGGCCGTGACCAACGGCGCGTCCAACGGCAACACGGTGCTGATGCAGGCATTTTTCCAGACCGCGCCGTGGCTGGGCGTGACGCTCTTTGGCCTGACCACCAGCGCGGAGATGCTGGGCCGCACGCTGGGCGGACTGGTGCAGTACAAGGTGCAGATTCCCGTGAAGAAGCGGTTCACCTTCACCAAGTTTGTCTACGGGTTCTACACAGCGATGGAGGCCATTGTGCTGCTGCTGCCCTATCCGCTCATCCTGCTCAACCGCTTCCTGTGCGGAGCCCTGGGCGTGACCAGTGCGACCATCCGGGAAAGCGCGATGCAGTCCTATCTCCAGCCGGACATGCGTGCCAGGGTCAACGCGCTCTTCAACGTGATTTTCTCCCTTGGCGGCATCCTGTGCCAGCTGTTGGCCGGGGGCCTTGGGCAGGTCATGGACTATCGTCTGGCCGTGCTGATACTCTGCGCGGTGAATACCATAGCGATGCTATGGTTCATCGTCCGCCCCGGCAAGGACAATCGCCCCATCTATGAAGCCACCCGTGCCGCATAACCCACCCACCCCAAGAGACCGCGCCAGCGTCGAAGGGGTCAAGGGGCGATGCCCCTTGTGGGGTGCAGGGGCAAGGCCCCTGCGCAGGTCTGGGCGGCAGCCCAGCGCAACATGTTCCCGCAACTCAATAGGATAGAACAAACCCGGAACCGCGTATGGTCGGTTCCGGGCTATTTTCGTTGGGGAACGCTTCACCCCTGCTGCCGGGCAAGCTGCTGACGCATCTCGCTGGGACTTACGCCGTAGTTCTTCTTGAAGGCGCGGCGCAGTGTGGTGGGGTTGGTGTAGCCCAAATCCAGATACAGCGTGGAGAGGTTGCACGCCGGGTCAGCCAGACGGCGCATGCACTCGTTCATGCGCAGCTTCTCCAGATACACCGAGAAGTTCTGCCCCGTGCGATCCTTGAACAGATGGCTCAGGTAGCTCTCGGAGATGTTGAAGCGGTCACTGAGCTTGCTCAGGCACAGGCTGGGGTCAGAGAAATTCTCCTGCAGATACCGCTCGATTTCCGGCACAGGGTCGGAAGGCACCTCCGTGCGCACGAAGAAGCCGCACAGCGTCATTGCGCAGCTTTCCAACAGGGGGAAGGTGGGCGCGGCATACAGCCGTTCATCCAGACGGCGCAGAGCGGCCTGCTCCTCCTCCGACTGGGGCCGGGCGACCTGAAAGCGGGCCTTGAGCAGGGTGTTCTTCAGGTCGGAGAGCAGGAGACTGAGCAGCGGAACCGCCAGACTGCGCTCCTGTATGTTCTCCCGGTAAATCAGCGCGAACATCTCCGTCACCTGCTGCTGGTTGCCCGTGGTGATGAAGTGCAGCAGCTTGGCCGAAATCTCAATGGGATAGTACCAGCTGTCCGCATCCTTGCGGATGAACTCGTAGGGAAGGAAAATGTGATGCTGCGCGGTGTAGCGGGCAGCGGTGCGGGCCTGCTCATAGCTCTCCCACAGCTGCTGGGGCTGGGTGCAGCCGGTGCCCACACCGGCATAGAACCACAGGCTGTGGTGCGCGGCCAGGTCGTCATGCAGCTCCACCACACGCCGCTGCAGATCCATCAAGGGGTCAGGGGCATGCTGGTCATAGGTGGTCAGGACGACAAAGTTGCGGTCAAGCGTGGTGTAGAAGTACAGGGGATGGGGGGCGGACAGGTATTCCTCCAGATGCTCGGCCAGGGTGTCGTATTCGTTTTGCGGGTCCTCCGGGGTGCTGCCCTGCTGGTGCGCCGTGCAGAACAGCACATAGTAGCGGCAATCGCCCTCCAAATGCAGGTAGCGCATCATGTAGGCGAATTCCTCCGCCGTGGATACATGGCCCGAGAGCAGCTTGCGCACATAGGAGGCCTGCAGCGCAGGACGCTGAGCATCCAGCTGGCGCAGGAGGTCGGCATTGTCGCTGCGCACCTGGGTGAGCTGGGTGTCCAGCAGATGAATGGGCCGCATGGTGCTGCGCGCCAGCAGGCACACCACCGCGATGCCGCCCAGCAGGGAGAGAATCAGCACGCCCACCGCCAGCGGGTCAAAATTGCCCACGGCAGCATTGCACAATTGATGGGGGAGGGCCATGACATACGACCAGCCTGCCGCATCGTAGCGGCGGATGAAGCGGTAGCCGCCCAAATCCCCCATGCCGTTGACATCGAACTCCGGGAACGCATCGGGCAGATGCTCGCCAAGGTGCAGCAGGGGCGTTCCGTCTGCAGCGCAAATGCTCAGTGACGCGCCCTCCATGCCCTCGTGCATGAACATGGCATGAAGGGCCGGGACATCCAGCTCGAACCAGATAACGGACGTGTCGGGCGGCTGCAAGCGCGTTTCCAGCCGCTGAAAGAAGAACAGCGAGTCCGGCACGCCGGTATAGGCAGACACATCCACAAATTCACCGCCCGTGGGGGCCGTGGCCAGTAGCTGGCACCATGCGTCATACCGCCCCAGCTGAAACAGGCGATAGGCGCGATAATACTGCTCCATTTCGCTGAAATGGCTGGACGCAATGACATAGCCGCTCTTTTCCAGATAGATGTGGCTGCTGGTCACGGGCAGGTTCAGCAGGCCGAAGCTGCGCATGGACAGCCGCCGCATGACCTCCTCGGCGGTGGAGACCAGCCCGGTCATGTCGGACTGATCCATGTGGGACAGGCGCAGGAAGGTGGAGTCCGTCATCAGCTGATGGGAGTAGGTTTTCATGCCGGTGACGTAGCTGTGCATGGTGGCTGCATCCGTTTCCAGATGGGCGGCCTGCTGGCTCCAGTAGGTTTCGCGGCTGGTGTGGGTGGAGGAGAGGAAAATCACCAGCACCAGCATCAGGCACACCAGAAGAAATGCGGCATAGGACAGCGCAATCAGCATGGAGGTTGAACGCGCTGTTTGGTGTGTATGTTCAGGGCGATGGCGTGGCGGAAGGGTCACGAATATCACACTCTCTATCAGCAAGCATGGAGACAGCATGCGCTTCCTGAATCTGGAAGCATGCCTGTCGGTCAACGCTCAACATGGTGCTTTCCCCTTGATTATAGTCAAATAAGGCCGGTATTTCAAGGCTTTCACCCGTCAGCGTACAATTTTTGCGCCCTTGAATCGCAAAATATGTATTGACCGCCAAATAATGTCGGGCTGCATTTTACGCATCTGCGTATACAAAAGAACCATGACCATGGTAAAGTTTGAACCAGAAAGTGACAGCGTGTATGTGTCATTTGCACAAACGCCAAGCACAATTTCATCTCGAAAGGAAGGTACCCATCTATGAAGAAGCTGGCTGCCCTGATTCTGGCGGTCGCGATGGTCATGTCCATCATGATGATCCCCGCCAGCGCAGAAGTGACCAAGCCCGCGAAGATCACCATCTTCGTCGACGGCACCGTGCCCACCCAGCCCAACGGCCAGGCTCAGCTGATCGCCCGCTGGGAGGAGCTGACCGGCATCAAGCTGGAAATCATCCAGCCCGACCATGACGCCTACTACGATGTGCTCCAGCAGCAGATCGCTTCCGGCGAGTGGCCCGATGTCATGATTCTCTCCTCTACCTACTATGCCGCCTACGCCAACGAGGGCGTGCTGTGGGACATGACCGAAGCCTGGGACAACTCCAAGACCAAGGCTGCCGGCACCCATGCCAACCCCGAGGTCATGGAAGGCCTGAAGATCAACGGCCGCCTCTACGGCTTTGCTGACGGCATCGGCGGCGGCTGCGTCACCTACATCAAGAAGGCCTGGCTGGACGCCGTGGGCATGGAAGTTCCCACCACCTGGGAAGAGTACGCCGCCCTGTGCGACGCCTTCGTGAACAACGATCCTGACGGCGACGGCGTGAAGGACACCTACGCGCTGGCCGCTGCCGGCTTCATCGGCACCGAGGCTCCCTACATCAACTACCTGCCTGAGTTCTATCAGGATGCCTATCCCTCCTTCTACAAGAATGAGGACGGCGTGTGGGTGGACGGCTTCACCCAGCCTGCCATGAAGGACGCTCTGGCCCGTCTGAGCGAAGGCTATGCCAAGGGCTGGATCGACCCCACCACCCTGACCAACGGCACCAAGGACTGCCGCAACAAGTTCTATGACGACACCACCGGCGTGTTCACCTACTGGGCTGGCACCTGGGCCGTCAACCTGAAGAACAACCTGATCAACAACGGCCGCGACAGCGAGCTGGTGGCTATCGCTCCTCTGGCTGGCGCGCCCGGCTACTTCGACCGTACGCCGCCGGTGTGGGCCATCTCCGCGCTGTGCGACAATCCTGAAGGCGTGTTCACCTACTTCATCGACACCATCCTGGATGGCGGCGACATCGAGTTCCTGTGGACCTACGGCGTGGAAGACGTGCACTGGTCCCGCAAGGCCGAAACCGTGCTGGGTGTTGAGTATGCCGAGGGCGAGTTCCACTTCCGTGAGAATCTGGAGACGCCCGGCACCCTGTACACCAAGGCTCACTGCGATCCCAACGGCGTGCGCTTCCCCGAGGGCTATGACAACCCCCTCGAAAAGGTTGTGCAGCCTGAAGCCATCACCACCAACGCGCTGTTCGCTGCCAACAGCCGCTCTGCCTGGCTGGTGCCCTCCACCGACGTGATGACCACCTACAACGGCGACCTGACCACCCTGAAGAACAGCCTGATCGCCAAGGTGGCCATGGGCGAAATGACCTACGACGATGCCATGGCCGAGTTCGCCAAGCAGGGCCAGGCCTGGTCTGATGCCATCGTTGCGAGCCTGAACGCTCAGTAATCTCATCTGTGCAGCCTGCCTGATGGTGGGATATCATGGATGAAGCAACCCCCATTTTGGGGCAGGGATGTCTGTCAAAGCGTCCCTGCCCCACTTCCCGGTTATTCCATGATTCATACAAGGAGGTCATCGCATGGACAGCGCAGTGAAGCATCAGGCGCAAAAGAAGCCGGTGCTGCCCAGGATGAAGAAGTACGCAGGCTTCTACCTGATGTTCATCCCGGTGCTGGCATTCCTGATTGTGTTCCACTATCTGCCGATGTTCGGCATCTACTTCTCCTTCACCAAGTACAACATCATCAAGCCGCCGGTATGGGTTGGCCTGGCGAACTTCGAGCGACTGTTCTCCATGCCGAACTTCTGGACGGCCTTCATCAATACCATTGAGCTGAGCGTTATCAAGCTGCTGCTCACCACGGGCTTCTCCGTCATTCTGTCCCTGCTGCTCAACGAAATGGTCAGCGTCCCCGGCAAGAAGCTGGCGCAGACCATCATCTACCTGCCCCACTTCATGTCCTGGGTTGTGACGGCCTCCGTGTTCCAGCTGATTATGTCCCCCACCACGGCGGGCCTGATCAACTCCATCCTGCTCAACCTGGGCATCATCGACAAGGGCATCTACTTCCTGGGCAGCTCCGCGACCTGGACGGGTGCCTACTATGTCATCAACATCTGGCATGATACCGGCTGGGGCACCATCATCTTCATGGCCACGCTGACGGGCATCGATCCGGGCATCTACGAGGCCGCTTCCATCGACGGCGCGGGCCGCTGGAAGAAGATGTGGTACATCACCATGCCTGCTCTGGCCAATACCATCATCACCGTGCTGATTCTGAACCTGGCCAAGATCATGAACCTGTTCGAGAGCGTTTTCGTGCTTCAGAACGACGCCGTCATGGACGTTTCCCAGGTTCTGCAAACCTATGTGTACTACCAGACCTTCAACAGCGGCGGCATCCCGGACTATGGCTACACCACGGCCATCGGTCTGTTCCGTTCTCTGGTCGGCATGGCCCTGATGCTCATCTGCAACTATGCCAGCAAGAAGGTCCGCGGCCGCGGCATCGTGTAAGAAAGGAGGGTGTGACAAGATGGAAGCTACGAAGTCCAATGCGAACGTTCAGCGTCCCCGCAAGCCGTTGAATGTCTTCCCCTATGTGAACGGCATCCTGTTCGTCATCATCTGCCTGATCATCCTCGTGCCGATCTGGAAGGTGCTGGTGGACTCCTTCGACCTGACCACCGGCTATGGTATGAAGCTGTGGCCCGACAACTTCGGCCTGGACGGCTATACCACCGTGCTGACCAACCCCTCGCTGGTGACGCCCCTGCAAAACAGCGTCATCACCACCCTGAGCGGCACCCTGCTGGGCCTGCTGCTCTCCACCCTGGGCGCGTATGTGCTGATTCAGTTTGATATGCCGGGCCGCAACCTGTTCGCGGGCATCCTGCTCGTCACCATGATTTTCAGCGGCGGCATGATTCCCAGCTACATCGTCATGCGCAATCTGGGCCTGACCAACACCCTGTGGGTGGTCATCCTGATGCCCGCCATCAACGTGTACAATCTGGTGCTGATGCGCAACTTCTTCGAGGGCATCCCGACCTCTCTGTTCGAGTCCGCGACGCTGGACGGCTGCACCCCCATGCAGATTTTCTACAAGATCGTGCTGCCCCTGTCCAAGGCGGCTCTGGCGTCCATCGGCCTGATGTTCGCCGTGTCCTACTGGAATGATTACACCAACTACAAGCTGTACATCACCAAGGACAATCTGTACAACTTCCAGATGAAGCTGCGCTCCATGATGATGGGCTCCAACCTGCCCTCTGCCGTTGGCTCCGCGACGGAGAACACCGTGCAGAACGCTGCGGTTATCGTGGCCATCCTGCCCTTCATGATTCTGTATCCCTTCCTGCAGAAGTACTTCGTCAAGGGCATCAACATCGGCGCGGTGAAGGAGTAATCCCTTCCATTCAGCCCAAACATGAGACCGGAGGATTCATATCCTCCGGCCTTTTGCATACCTGCCATGACAGCATGACGCTTGCCGAACAGCCCCCTGTATGCTATAATGAATCCAGGAAAAGGCTGCGCCCCACCAAGCGGGCAGGCAAGTCAGCAACAAAGGAGAAAGTGTATATGACGACCATTTTCTGGGCGGGGGATTCCACCGTCAAGCAGAACAGCATCGAAACCTATCCGCAGACGGGCATCGGACAGGTGTTTGACCGCTTTGTCCGCCGCTACGAGGTGCAGGTGGAGAATTATGCCGAGAACGGCCGCAGCACCCGGCAGTTCATTGACGAGGGCCGTCTGGCTGTCATCTATGACCGCATCACGGAGGGGGATTTCCTGTTCATCCAGTTCGGCCACAATGACGAGAAGGTGCAGGACCCCGCCCGCTACACCGACCCGGATACGGACTTCCCGGTGAATCTGGGCAAGTTCGTCAACGTGGCCCGGAACAAGAAGGCCACGCCGGTGTTCATCACGCCCCTGACCCGCTACGGCGGCGA
>JBJEUL010000290.1:0-9431 GCA_051883835.1 Aristaeellaceae bacterium | reverse complement strand
TGTCCGTTGGACGGGGAACAGTCCACATCGCCCCTTGACCCCTTTCCGCTGCGCGTTCCCTTGGAGGGGGATTTACAGGGTGTCGGTCAAGGCGATGAGACGCTCGGTCAGGAAGTCGAGGTTGTCTTGGTGACAGACGGTGTCCTTGGCGGTGTTCAGGTGCGGCACGTACCAGCCTACGCCTGCACCGCGCTTGCAGGTCAACACCGCCACGCCGCACTGGAAGCTGTCGTGGTCAGCGGTGTAGGTGGTCAGGCCGCCCTCCAGCACGTGGACGCTGCGGCCTTCACCGGCCTGCATGGCGGCGCACAGCCGGGCGTATTCCGGGCGCAGGCGGGCCATCTTCTTGCCGATGACCAGCACATCCTCGCCCACGCCCACGCAGTCCAGATTCACCACGGTCTTGACGCACTGCACCTGCAAATGCTCCTTGGCATAGGCTCGGGAGCCCTGCTTGCCCTTTGCGCTGTCATCAAAGAGGATGAAAGCCACCTTGCCGCGCTTGTCCTCGGGGATGGCGGCCATGGTTTGCAGCAGTGCCGTCACGCCGGAGGTGCTGCTGTTGGCGTTTTGACGGTTGGCCGGGCCGTAGTTCAGGAGCATCAGCAGGCCCATGTAGCACGCCACAAAAATCCACAGCACCGCCGCCGGCTGGGCGATGATCAGGCTGACAACCGTTGTGACCGCCGCGCTGATGAGCAGCAGTATCACCACGGCCAGCAGCTGCCAGGCGTAGAACACAGCGGCGTTTCGGGGAATCAGCAGGCTGGGGAGCATATGAACAGCAGGGGTATCATAGTGTGCGGAGAAAATCACCGCTGCATGCTCCGGGTCGCCAATCACCACATTGTGATGCTTGACGAAGCGTCCGTTGCTTTCCACATGGGCCTTGTAGCCTGCTTCCTTCGCCTTCTCCAGGGCGTATTGCCGGAATGCCTGCTTCTGCATCGCGGTCTTGCGCACAGGATAGCGGCCCAGCATGACTTCCAGAATGGTCATCAGGAATCCTCCTTTGGTGTTGCATCAGCTTCCATCACGTCCGGGCAGGCAGAATCTCCCGCACGGTCAGCACCCCATCCGTCACAGTGAAGCGAATCTCCAGCCCCGCAAAGCCAAAGCCATACACCCGCGCCGGGTCATGGTGATAGGCCGGGCGTGGGTCTTGCCGCAGCACGCCGCGCAGGGCTTCCACCTTGTCCGGCGGCACGAGAGGGAGCAGTGCATCGGGGATGACCACCTCTACCTGCCGCTTGGCTGTTTGGTCGGTAAAGCCGCCGGTAGCTTCCGGGCGGCAGTCTGCATAGGGCAGATAGGGCTTCACATCATAGACAGGGGTGCCGTCCATCATATCCGCCCCGGCAATCACCAGCACATGCCCCCACTGCGGATGTTCCTCCACCCGCAGCAGCCGCACGCAGCTCAGGCCGATAGGATTGGGCCGGAAGGGCGAGCGGGTGGCGAACACGCCCATGCGGGTATTGCCTCCCAGCCGCGGCGGGCGGACAGTGGGCTGCCAGCCTTCTGCCTGGCCGCCCCGATGGGCCTCATGAAAGCCCCAAATCAGCCACAGGTGCGAGAAGGCTTCGATGCCGCGCAGGGCTTCCGCCACGCGGTAAGCCGGTTCAAACACGACCCGCGCTTCCACCTCCTCCACCAGCCCACTTTGACGGGGCAGGCCGAACTTGGTCGGAAAATCATTGCGGATTCGGGCAATCACGTCCATGTACATCCCTCCATGGTGTTCGGGCGTATGGGCACAGTGTACCACGTTTTGCACGGAATAGGAAGCCCTTTCCGCGCCTTACATCACCCGCAACAGAATCATCTTCACCGCCACGCATACGCATAGCTGTACCGCTGCTGCCAATACCAAGGTCAGCATCATCGTCTCGCTGAAAAGCCCTGCGATACACCCTGCTGCCAGCATGCCCAGCGACAGGTACAGCCCCATCGGCAACCCCGCCCGGGCCTGGATAGCCTGCAGACGCTCGTCATGCTCTTGGTTGTACAGCCTGCGCAGCAGCGTATCATCCTTCAGCGCACGCCCGTACCGCCCGATGACAAATACGCCTACCAGTATCCCGCCCATCGCCATACCCAGCAGGAGGCCCGCAAGACGGCCCTCCACACCCCGGCCAACATGCATCACCACAAATAGCAGTGCTTCCATCAGCCCCAGCAGCATCACCCTGCGCCGTATGCTCCGCCTGTACTTTTCCGCATCCATGCTTCATGCCTCCTCGTCGAAAATAAACACATCCTCGATCGTCAATCCGAAATACCGGGCAATCCTGTGCGCCAGTGACAGGGACGCGACATACTTGCCCGTTTCAATGGAGGTAATCGTTTGCCGGGTGGTGCCCACCGCGTCAGCCAATTCCTCCTGCGACATCCTTTTCTCCCTGCGCAGCTCCCGAATCCGGGTCTCCACAGTCATCCCTCCCCTTGGAAATGCAATGCATGCTTTGCATTTTTAGTATAGTAAACTTTGCACACATTGTCAAGTGAACTTTACATTTTTCTGTCGATTTGTCATCCTAACCGGAATGTGCTATACTGAACCGTATCACAAGGAGGTGTTCACTTGCTGGATTATCTGCGCACCTGCGGGGAGAAGTCCCTGACCGAGCTGCCGCTCAATGACGTGGACCGGCTGATTTTCGCGCAGCTGGCCTATCTCGACCTGCGCGGAGCCACGCCCCATCAATCCCTGTCCGGCGCACTGGCACAGGCAGCCTTCGACACCGATGCCGATGCCTCTGAAATGCGTTTTCCCTACCAGCACAAGGATGACAGGCAGCTTTGCGCGTTGTTGACCGGCTGTACCCGCTATGAAGGTGTGACCTTCGAGAGCTTCCGCAGTGCGTATCAGCCTGACCGGGAGCAGCAGTTTGCCGCGCTGGTGCTTCGCCTGCCCGATGGGGCTGTTCATATCGCCTACCGCGGCACGGACATCACCCTCGCCGGATGGAAGGAGGATTTCAATCTGGCCTTTATGGATGAAATTCCCTCCCAGACCATGGGCTGCCAGCTGGCGGAGGAACTGGCCCCGGACGCACCCAGGCTGGAGCTGTGCGGGCATTCGAAGGGCGGGAACCTGGCACTGTACGCGGCAGTCAGCGGCAGTGCGGAGCTGCGTTCGCGCCTGCGATGCGTGGTCAGCTTTGACGGGCCGGGGCTGTCCCGGCAGCTGGCCGAATCCCCCGCCTGGCAGGCACTGCAGGGGCGCATGCGGCTGATATCGCCCACCTTCTCGCTGCTGGGGACGCTGTTTCATCAGCCCGAGGACGTACGCATTGTCGAGAGCCGCGCCATTGGCCCGGCACAGCACTATCCCTACAGCTGGAAAACTGACGGGGCAGATTTCGCCTACGCACCCCGCCGCAGCCGTCCCGGGCAGACGCTGGGCGATATCATCACAGTCGCGCTGGCGCAGCTGCCGCCGCCCACGCGGGAACGCTTTGTGGAAGCAGTCTATGCCATCATCGCCTCCACCGGGGCGCAGACCGCGTCAGATTTGCTCACCGGCTGGGTTCACAACGCACGGGCCATGCTGCGCCAGCTTCGCGCCACGGACAAGGAAACTTATCGGCTCATGCTGCACGCGCTGGGCACCTTCTTCCGCGCCGCGGCAGAGGTGATGGGCCTGCCCCTGACGGAGCACCTCACCGACCATGATGATACGGATGATGCCTGAAGGAGAGACGCGCATGGTTTTTCTGTTGCCGTTGATGCTGCCATGGCTGTATGCGTGGCTGATTCATCCCCGCTGGCCCCGCAGAGACCATGGTCGGTTTCTCGGGGTGAATTACGCGCACCGGGGCCTGTGGCATGCGCACTGCCCGGAAAACAGCCTGTCTGCCTTTGCGGCAGCTTCTGCGCGGGGCTATGGCATGGAGCTGGACGTTCACCTGACGGCAGACGGCGCGCTGGTGGTGCATCACGACAGCAGCCTGCGCCGCATGTGCGGTCAGGATATCCGCATTGAGCGCAGCAGCCTTGAGGCCATCCGTGCCTGCCGCCTGCTGGACAGCGGCGAGTCCGTCCCCACGCTGGCGCAAGCCCTCGCTGCTGCTGGTGACGCGCCGCTCATCGTTGAATTGAAGCCCACCGTCCGCAACGCATTCCGCTTGAGCCGCGCTGTCCATGCGCAGATGCAGGGCTACAAGGGGCCGTGGTGCGTGGAGAGCTTCTCGCCCCTCGCGCTGCTCTGGTTCCGCCTGTTCGCTCCGGCGGTGCTTCGGGGGCAGCTGACCTACAACCGTCTGCGCGACAGCGGCAGTCTGTCCGAATGGCTGGCCCATCTGGCCGTGGCATCCATGCTGCAAAATGCCCTTTCCCGACCGGATTTTGTTGCCTGCGAGGTCAGCGGCGACACCCCCGGCAACCTGCCCCTGCGATGGCTCCGGCGCATGGGTACGCCCATGGTCGGCTGGACAGTCCGCTCATCAGCGGCCATGCAAGCCTGCCGAAGCCGCTATGCAATGGTTATTTTTGAGCATTTCCTGCCCTGAACAGAAACCGCGCATGATTGCCCGGCTACGGTTTTCCCGTCTTAGGTTCTGATACAGACTTTGGTCTTTTTGAGTATTTTCCATCAACAGCCCTGTCCTGTTACGCCAAGAAGCGCAGGACAGGGCCGTTGTTTTGCGCAGAATCTATTGACCCGTCTTTGTGAATCTTCTATAATTATAGAAAACAGCCCCTACGATGGAACAGAAAGGAATATCACCGCCATGCAAATCACCCATCTTCGCGCCATGCACATGGACCGCCCGCTGGGGGCCGCCATGGCGCAGCCTGTCCTGAGCTGGAAGGTCTGCGATGCTTCCGGCAAAAAGCAGCGTTCCGCCCGCATCCGCATCGCAGCGGATGCCGACATGCGCCGCATCCTCCACGACAGCGGCGAGGGCAATCCGTCCTCCCTGGGCTATACCGCCCCTATCACCCTGATGCCCCGCACCCGCTACTGGTGGCAGGTCAGCGTCACGGCAGACAACGGCGAGCAGGCCACCTCCGAGCCCAGCTGGTTTGAGACCGGCAAGCAGGGTGAGCCGTGGGCCGGACAGTGGATTGCCATGCCCGGGGACGGCACGGTGCATCCCGTGATGCGCCGGACTTTCGCAGCGGAGAAGGCCGTCGCATCCGCACGGCTGTACATCTGCGGTCTGGGCCTGTATGAGGCACAGCTGAACGGTCAGCGGGTGTCGGATGAGTTCTTCACGCCCTACTATGACAGCTATGACCATTTCATCCAGTATCAGACCTATGACGTGACAGCCCTGCTGCAAGCGGACAACGAGCTGTCCGTGATGCTGGGCGGCGGCTGGTACATGAGCCGCTACGGCTTTGGCGAACCCGGCGGCTGCCTGTACGGCGAACGGATGCAGCTGATGGCCGAGCTGCGCATTGCCTACACCGACGGCAGCGAAGCGGTCATCGCCACGGATGAAAGCTGGACATGCCGCCCTGCTCCTGTGACCTTCAGCAGCATTTATGATGGTGAGTGCTACGACGCACGGCTGGAAACGGCTGGTACATGGCAGCAGGTGGAGCTGGCTCCCCCGCCCCGCGGCCACCTGACCGAGCGGCTGAGCATGCCTGTGCGCATCACTGAGGAGCGCGCGCCCGTTCAGCTGCTCTGCACCCCTGCCCATGAGCTGGTGCTGGACTTTGGGCAGGTCATCACCGGCTGGGTCGCCTTCCGCTGTCCGCTGGCTGCCGGGGAGACCGTGCATCTGCAATACGGCGAGCTGCTGCAACATGATTGCTTCTACCGGGAGAACCTGCGCAGCGCAAAGGCGGAATACACCTACACCTCCGCCGGGGAAGGCGCATGGGTGCAGCCGCATTTCACCTTCTACGGCTTCCGCTATGTGAAGGTGGAGGGCATGACCAAGGAGCAGATACTTGCCGCCGGGTTTGTAGCCCAGGCTGTCCACAGCGACCTGGAGCGCACCGGCATGCTGGAAACGGGCCTGCCCAAGCTCAACCGTCTGCTGGAGAATGTGCGCTGGAGCCAGCGGGACAATTTCCTGGACATCCCTACCGACTGTCCCCAGCGTGACGAGCGCATGGGCTGGACGGGTGACGCGCAGGTATTCTGCCCCACCGCCAGCTACAACATGGAGACGCCCGCGTTCTTCCGCAAGTTCCTGACGGACATGCGCGCCGAGCAGAGCGAACACAACGGTGCCGTCCCCCATGTGATTCCCGACACCATCGGAGCCATTGCCAACAAGCACGCCCGCCAGGGCCATCCCGATCCGGGCAAGAAGAATTACGGCTCCTGCGCCTGGGCGGATGCGGCCACGGTGATTCCCTGGACGCTGTACACATTCTATGGTGACAAGGCCCTGCTGCAGGAAGCCTATCCCGGCATGAAGGCCTGGGTGGACTGGATTCGCACGCAGGATGAAACGCAGTGCGGCGGCAGCCGTCTGTGGGACTGCGGCTTCCACTTCGCGGACTGGCTGGCTCTGGACAATCCTGACAAGAAGAGTAGCTTCGGCGGTACGGACAACACCTACATCGCCACGGCCTACTATCATCGCTCCGCCCTGCTGACAGCCAAGGCAGCGCAGGCACTGGGCCTGACGGAGGATGCGGCCCATTATGCCCGGCTGGCCGAGGAGGTCAAGGCGGCCTTCCAGCGCAAGTATTACGCACAAGGGGCCTGTGCCATTCAGACGCAGACTGCGCTGGCTCTGGCTCTGCACTGGAACCTGGTGCCGGAAAGCGGACGTGCGCTGGCGCAAGCCCAGCTCCATGCCAAACTGCAGGCCCGGGACATGCATCTGGACACAGGCTTTGTGGGCACGCCGGTGCTGCTGCCTGCGCTGTCCGAGGGCGGCCTGCATGATGCCGCTGTCACCCTGCTGCTGCAGGAGGATTACCCCAGCTGGCTCTACGAGGTCAGCATGGGCGCGACCACCATCTGGGAGCGGTGGAATTCCGTCATGCCCAATGGGCTGGTCAGCGATACCGGCATGAACAGCATGAATCACTACGCCTACGGCAGTGTGATGGGCTGGATGTATCAGTATCTGGCAGGCCTGCAGCCTGACGAGCGGGTTCCCGGCTTCCGTCGGGTCATCATCGCGCCCATGCCGGATGCACGGCTGGGGCATATTCAGTGCAGCTATGATTCCGCCAGCGGACGCTATGAGGTGGACTGGCAGGCGGAGGCTGAGCAGGTGCGCTACCGCATCGTGGTGCCCTTCGACGGCGAGGCAGAGGTTCATCTGCCCGGTCAGGGGCCGCAAACGCTCCCCGCGGGCGAATACCGCTTCGTCGGGCCGCTGAACGCCTGAGGACGGCCATGCTGTCCTGCCCCTGCCTGCGGATGAAAAATCCCTGACCCCTCTTCACTTGTTCTTCACTTATTCTTGACAAAACCGCCATGTTGATTACAATGTCAATGTGGCGGTTTTTTACATTTGTTCTTTTTTCATCATCATCCATCCGCCAATCCACAGCAGAGGAGTGATTCTTTCCATGTTCGGCTTTCGTCCCGACGGACGGCGGCTGTCGTCCATCGACCCCATTGTCCGCATCACCCCCTACCTGATGCCCATGCGCTGTGACGCGCAGGTTTTCCTCCAGCACAAGGTGGATTACGAGATGCTCGCCCGCTACATTGCCGCCCAGAGTGCCAAGGGCGAGAAGGTCACTTTCATGAACATCATCATCGCTGCCTTTGTGCGCACGGTCAGCCAGCACCCGGAAATCAACCGCTACATCATGAACAAGCAGTTCTACTCCCGCAACAACTGCACGGTGTCCTTCACCATGCTCAAGGAGCCGCAAAATGCCGAAGCCGGCGAAACGGCGGTGAAAATCAAGTTTGACCTCACCGATACGCTCTACGATGTGCGTGACCGCATGAATGCGGTCATCTACGCCAACCGCGGCGTGTCCAACCTGAGCTTTGTGGATCATCTGGCCCGGTTCCTGCTGGCCGTTCCCGGCCTGGCCACGGTCATTGTGGGGCTGGTGCGTCTGCTGGACCGCTACGGGCTGTGTCCCGGCGCACTGCTGGATGAGCTGCCCTTCCACACCAGCATGTACATCACCAACAACGCCTCCATCGGCCTGCATCATGTGAACCATCACATCTACAATTTCGGCTCCACCAGCCTGTTCTTCGGCATGGGAACGGTGGAGCGCAGTGCCGTGGTGGATGCTTCCGGCGCGACAAGGATGAAGCGTTGGCTGCCCATCGGCATCACGGCAGACGAGCGCGTCTGCTCCGGCGCGCACTACGCAGGGTTCTTCGGCATGATGAGCCACCTGCTCAACCATCCCGAGGAGCTGGAAACGCCCCCTGCCGCCGTGCGCTTTGACCCCAAGTGCGAGTATCACGTGCCCAAGGCCGCCCGGCAGGAGCTGCCTGCCCAGGCCACCGTGTCCGTCTGAATACAGCGATTGGCCCGCGTCTGGATGGCGCGGGTCTCTGCATACCCGCATAGGCGGCAGGAATCCCCGTCATGCCTGTCGAATAGGTGTGTCATCGTAGTACGGTAGAATGGAGGCTTCTTTGGATGAACATTGGGATTGTCGGTTTGGGGCTGATTGGCGGCTCCCTGGCCAGGACGGCTAAGCTGCGCACATCCGCAACGGTCTTTGGCTGCGATAGGGACGCGCAGACCATCCAGCAGGCCCTGCTCATGGGGGCGATTGACCGGGAAATGGCTCCCGGCGATCTGGCCAGCTGTGACGTGGTGCTGGTGGCCCTGTATCCTGCCGCCATTGTCCAGTGGATTACCGAGCATGCGGAGCAGTTCAAGCCCGATGCGCTGGTCATCGACTGCGGCGGCGTGAAGCAGGTCATCTGCGACAAGCTGGTTCCGCTGTCCAAGGCACGGGGCTGGCACTTCATCGGCGGGCACCCCATGGCAGGGCGGGAGCGTTCCGGCTTCCGGTATGCCCGGGATGACCTGTTCGACCGGGCCAGCATGATTCTCACCCCGGTGGATGTGGAGCTGCCCGTTTTGCAGCAGGCGCGGGACTTCTTCATGGATCTGGGCTTCCGGCGGGTGCAGTTCACCACGCCCCGCATCCATGATGAGATGATTGCCTACACCAGCCAGTTGGCCCATGTGGTGTCCAGCGCGTATGTGAAATGTCCGCTGGCCGGGCAGCACAAGGGATTCTCCGCCGGGAGCTTTGCGGACATGACCCGCGTAGCCCGGCTGAGCGAGGACATGTGGACGGAGCTGTTCTTTGACAACCGTGAAGCCCTCCTGCCGGAAGTGGAAGGCCTGGTCGCGCGCCTGACGGAGTACCGTGACGCGCTGCGCGACAACGCCCCCGAACGCATGCGCCAACTGCTGCGCGAGGGCCGCGAAATCAAGGAACAGCTGGAGGACACCTGACCTCCAAGGGACCGCGCCAGCGGAAAGGGGTCAAGGGGCGATGCCCCTTGTGGG
>JBJEUL010000289.1:0-9432 GCA_051883835.1 Aristaeellaceae bacterium | reverse complement strand
GGCGTTACGGGATAATCAGCCATGTAGGAACAGCTCCTGTATTCTCTCAGATTTCAGCGGCGGCCCATCCTTAGCGGCGGATGTCAACCACCTGGTAGCGCAGGATGCCCATGGGAACCTCAATTTCCCGCACATCGCCCACGCTCGCGCCCAGCAGACCTGCGCCCACGGGGCACTCGTTGGAGATTTTATCTGCATCGGGGTCGGCTTCCTCCGCACCCACGATGGTGTAGGTGTATTCCTCGTCCTCGTCCAGATCCTTGACAACAACGGTGATGCCCACGGAGACCTTGTCCGTGGTAATCTCGCTGTCAGCCACCACGATGGCGGTGTTGATGGCCTTTTGCAGGCGGGTGATTTCCTCCTCCAGCTTGGCCTGGTCGTTCTTGGCCTCGGTATACTCGGCGTTTTCGGACAGGTCGCCAAAGCCGCGGGCCACCTCGATTTGGTGGGCAATCTCGTTGCGGCGGGTACCGATGAGGTAGTCAAGCTGCTCCTGCAGCTTCCGCATGCCCTCCTCGGTCATAATGTTGCGCTTTTCATCAGCCATGGGAATGGGTCAGCTCCTTTCAGGGGATGAATGTCAAAGAAGCACCCTGCCGCGCCTTCGGCGGATGCAAGGTGCCGGATACCATAGATACCGCCCTATTATACCCCATCGGATGACGGCTTGTCAACGGGACGCAGGCTTTGCAATCACCAGGGAAGTGTGCTATACTCTTGGCGCACATGAACCCTCAGGAGGCACAAAAGCCATGAAGCGCATTGCCCTGCTTGCCACCGGCGGCACCATCGCCTGCCGCCATACCCCCGATGGCCTGACCCCTGCCCTGCATGCCACGGAGCTGCTGGCGTGCATTCCCCACAGCGCGGCGGAGCTGATTGGGCGGGACGTGTTCTCCATGGATTCCAGCAACATTCAGCCCGAGGAATGGTCGGTGCTGGCTGCCGCCGCCGATGAAGCCATGAAGGACTGCGACGGCGTGGTCATCACCCACGGCACGGACACCATGGGCTATACGGCGGCTGCGCTGTCCTATATGCTGCTGGGGCAGGAGAAGCCCGTCATCCTCACCGGCAGCCAGCTGCCCCTGGGCGCACCCCTGTCCGATGCGGAAACGAACCTGTCCTGCGCCATTGAAGCCGCCGCGCAGGGCGTGGCAGGCACCTATGTGTGCTTCAACCGCAAGCTGATTTTGGGCACCCGTGCGGTCAAAACCCGCACCATGTCCTTTGATGCCTTCGACAGCGTGAACAGGTCGCTGGCAGGCATGGTGGACGCAGAGGGCGTTCACTTTCTGCGCCCCATGCGCACCCAGGAGCCCTATCGCCTGCGTCCGCAGGTGGACAGCCGTGTATTCCTGCTCAAGCTGGCTCCCGGCACCCAGCCGGACGTGCTGGACTTTGTAGCCCAGGCCGGCTACCGGGGACTGGTGATAGAAGCCTTTGGTCTGGGCGGCCTGCACTACATCCGCCGCAATCTGGTGGAGAAGCTGCGCATGCTCCGCGCCCGCGGTGTGCGCATTGTCGTGGTCACGCAGTGCATGTACGAACGCGCCGACCTGTCCATCTACGAGGTCGGCACCCAGCTGCTCCGCACAGACGTCCTTTCCGGCCTTGACATGACCACCGAAGCCGCCGTCACCAAGCTGATGTGGGCCCTTGCCCAACCCGACACCGACTACTGGCTCACCCACAACCTCTGCGGCGAAATGCGCCCCTAATACCACCATGCCAGCCGCGCAGCAAAAACCGTCCCTTCAAGGGTTGGGCCCCTTGAAGGGACGGTTTTTGCGTCATGGAGCCAACCAAGCCCCGGTCAAGCCGCCAAAAGTCCTTTGAAGGAAAGGGGGTCTGGGGGAAGGGGAACTTTCCTCCAGGAAAGTTCCCCTTCCCCCAGTTCACGCCATCCCCTCCAGATACAGCCGTGCGTTCTCAGCATTGTCGGGGTTGGTGTTCTCCAGGGTCATGGGGATGCCGCGTTCCTTGGCCAGAGTCAGCAGCGGCGCGTAATCCATCTCGCCCAGACCGCAGGCGATGGACAGCAGACCGTCAAACATGTCCGTGTTCGCAACCTCGGCACGGGCCTTGTCGCAGGCGGGGGTGTTCTCGGGGATGTAGTCCTTCATGTGAATCAAATCCACATGGCCTGCCAGACGGGCAATGGCATCGGCCACGACCGCGCCAGCCTGCGATGCATTGTTGCGGTTCAGCAGGTTCACCGGGTCAAGAATCACCCGCAGCATGGGGGAGTTCACGGCCTCCAAAACCCGCTGGCAACGCTCGGGCGTGCTGACGATGTGACGGCATACCGGCTCAATGGCAAAGCGTTGGCCAACCTCCTGGGCATAGCGCACCACAGGCGTGACCCGGTCAATGAACAATTGCAGGGCTTCCTCCGTCCAGCATTCCGGGCAGGACTTGTAGCCGGTGTTGGGCGCGCCGGTCTCCGTGCCGACCAAACTCGCGCCAATCATCTTCGCGAAACGCAGATGCGCCTTGTAAATCTCCACCGTGCGGGCATGCGCTTCCATGTCCGGGCTGGCCAGATTCAGGTAGCAGCCCAGCAGCACGCAGGTCATGCCGTAGCGGTCAAGGATGTCCCGCACCTCCTGAGCCAGCTCGGGGGTCAGCAGCGCGGGGGCGTCGCTCATCTTGAAGCCGGGGATGACCTTGCTCATGGCGATATGCACGCAGGTGAAGCCCTGTGCCTTGGCGTTGCGAACCCGCTCCTCCAGGGTGGCACCGGCGGCATCGTGCAGGCGCAGACCGATATTCATTTGGAACAACCTCCTTTGGTATTGCATGTGGATACTGACAGTATACCGCATTTGCACGGCTTTGAGTAGGGGGAATTTTTCGCTTCCTGCGCGTCAGCTATCTGCCCGCAGTCGGGTCAGCAGGCTTTCTGCCTTGCCCAGCTCCGCCAGCGCGGCATCCCGGAAGGTGCCCAGTTGCAGCTCCTGTGAGCTTTCGGGCAGGCCCAGAAAATCCCGCAGCAGACAAAGCAGGCTCTCCAGCTGCGCCGATACCTCGTCGAAGTCCTTTTCCCACGCCATGCGCCGCAAATCATGGCGTACCTGCGCCCTGTCCAGCTCCCGCCGCAAATCGGATGCTTCCTCCGCCCGGGCAGCCCGGCGAAGCAGCTCCTTCATTCCTTCCAGCATGTGGGCTACGCAGGGCTCGGCCATCAGCCGGGCGGCAGCGGTGTCATCCGGGTCGCAGAAGGCCGCGTCCGCCCTGTCCATCACCGATTCCCGGGGGCAGGGGAGCCCCTCCTGGCGCAGCTCCTCCCGCACGGACTCAATCAGCTCCGGCCTGCGCCGAAGGATGGTGCGGTACTTGTTCTGATAGCGCAGCATGCGGCTGTGGTCGCCTCCGGCCATCTTCATCACGCAGGAACGCACGGACAGCCCCTGTCCCCGGGCCATCAAGACCTGCCGGAGCAGCTCGTGGGTTTCCTCCGGGGTAAAGACGGTGAAGGGTGCCGCCCGAAGCTGCGCCGCCTCCGGATGCTGGCGCAGGCAGGCGTAATAGTAGTTGCGGATGCTGTTAGGCTTGCGGCCCAAATCGTCGGAGAGGGATTCAAAGACGCTGCGCAGCGGTGCGCCGCTGGCAGAGGCTTCCTTGACGGCGGTGAGAAGGCGGTTGGTTTCATCTTCCTGCCAGCCCGCGCGGGCGTGTGCTCTTGCCTGACTTTCCATGATGCTGTCATGCTCCTTCCCATGGGTTGTGGGGTTATCATGTCCTGAAATCCTGCATGGATATGCACAGATGCTATAACAGAGGCAGCAGCGCGCTGTTGAAGCCCTCCTGCCCCGTGTACACCTGCCATGCCGCAGTGCACACATCCTCGCTGGGGACATAGGCGTTGATGGCCGTGAGGGAACGGGCGGCAGCGGCTTCCACCTGGCCTGCCGTGTCAGCGTAGTACAGCTTCACTCCCTGCCGCGCACTGTACAGCCCCTGCCCGGACAGGCTCTGCTGGGCATCATCCCCCAGCAGAAAGGCCAGCAGCTCCGGTGCGGCGGAATTCTCCGCACCCTGCACCACACTGCCCAGCCACACCTGATCCGTGATGACTTCATCAGGCACCATCGTGCGATAGGGGAAGCCCTTGCCAGCAGCAGTCAGGGACGCAAGGGCCGTCAATTGCCCGGTGGTCAGCACAGCAGAGGCGCATTGCCGGCTCCGAAAAGCTGCGTACACGTCCGCCGATGCAGCAAAGCCCTCCGGCAGCGTTGGCCGCATGGTCTGCTCCAGCAGACAGCACAGGGCCAGCGTCCCGCAGCCGCCGGGAGCCATCAGGGGCGTGGCGGCAGTCATCACCGCGTCATAGGGGTAGGGCGGTGGGGTGGAGGAGGTCTCCGGCGTGGCGGCAGGCCGCCCCAGCAGGGTGGTGGGGGCAGGGGTAGCGGCGGCTTCCGGGGCCCATGCGCCATCCACACACAGGACATAGCCGCCCCAGCACAAGGGCAGGCCGTATTGCTGACCCTGCCAGCGTCCGCAGCGCGTCAGCGGTTCGCGCAGGCCCTCGGGGAGCGTCAGCGGCACGAACAGCTCCTGCGGCGCGGTGAGGGTGCCGGGGGTGTAGAGAACCAGGTCGGGCAGGACGGTCTCCGGCTCCGACAGCTCCCCGGGCGACACGGTGCGCAGGTAGGTCATCACGCCGGGGTGCTGACGCTCGAAGGCTTTCAGCTGGGCTTTGAGCCAGCTGTCCCCGCCCCCCACGGAGGATACCGTCCATATCCGCAGCAGCGAACGCTCCCGCCGGGGACTGAGGGCCGCCGGGGCTGGTGCGGCGGTGCGCAGCAGCAGCCAGCCCAGCACGGCCGTGAGGGCAAGGGCCGCCAAAAGGCGCAGCGGGCGGCGCAGCTTCATGGGGGAGACCTCCTTCCAGCCTTTTGGTGAAGCGTATGCAGGGGGCGGGGAAGGCATGCACGGAAAAGGCACCGTTTGCACGAAAGGCAGCCCCGTTGCGGATTGGTTGCTTTTTAGAGGAGTGAGTGCTATAATCATCATGCTTATACCATGACCATAATGGTCACTGATGATAGCCAATGCCGAATGAGGACGATCCGACATATGGAGGGAACACACCAAATGAACTGGGACGCATTCCGCTTTATTGACTTGTTTGCCGGCATTGGAGGAATACGCCTTGGATTTGAAGCGGTTGGCGGCCATTGTGTTTTCTCATCTGAAATTGATGAGGATGCCTGCAAAACGTATGAAGCAAATTTCGGTGAACATCCCTCTGGCGATATTACAAAAATAGCAGCCGGAGACATTCCGGATTTTGATATTCTCCTGGCGGGTTTTCCATGCCAGGCTTTTTCGATTATTGGCAAAAAGGAAGGCTTCGCCAATGAAACATGCGGCACTTTATTCTTTGAAATTGAGCGGATTCTGCGGGAAAAGTGCCCTCCTGCCTTTCTGCTTGAAAATGTTCGGAATCTGACAGCGCATGATGGCGGCAACACATTCCGCATCATCCGAGAACATTTGGAGGCTTTGGGCTATCACGTTTATGCAAAGGTGCTCAATGCACTTGATTATGGGGTTCCGCAGAAACGTGAAAGAATCTTTATCGTTGGATTTAAGGAGGATGTTTGGTTTCATTTTCCTGAGCCTGTTGAAAAGCATCAATGCCGGACACTGGAGGATATTCTAGAAACCGATGTTGACAAAAAGTATTATGTTCGGGATGCGATTCGTGTATCTCGCCTTGAGCGACTGAAGGACAAAAATTACCCCAAGCCATACATTTCACACGAGAACATGGCGGGTTCGGTGACACCGCACCCTTATTCATCAGCTTTGCGTGCCGGTGCGTCCGCCAACTATATTCTGGTGAATGACGAGCGGCGTCCTACGGAGAGAGAAATGCTTCGCATTCAGGGCTTTCCTGATTCCTACAGCATCGTGGTTCCCTATGGCAAAGTGAAAAAGCAGTGCGGAAACTCTGTTGCTGTTCCTGTGATTCGAGCCATTGCCAGAGAGATGCTGACCGCTTTGAAAATGTATGAGGAAGCAAAAGGAGGCGTGCGCCTTGGCTGACCGAGATGTGGCTAAGAAAGCCTTGGATGCGGTGATTAAAAAGTCGCGGGTGCATCTTTACAAGCCAATTCAAATTGCTGAAATCCTTTACAGGGATCGTGTGGATGGCCCCATGGACCTGCTTGACCTGGAAGTATATCGAACCAAAAGCAAACGTTGGCGAGATGAAGTATCGCTCCCCCTGCTGGGCAGAATTTGCACGAGCAGCGCGAAGTTCCAGGATGACCTGTTCAATGAATCAGCCATTCCTCCTGTATTGCTCAATGAATTGGGCAAAGAAAACCGCCGTACGCATGGCGCAGTGGAAGCGTATATTTACAGAAAGTTTACGAACAAGCATAGTCAACTGCAAACCGCGCTTGATTCCTGCCTTGAGGCAACCCCGGATACATTTGATGTCCGGGCATGGATTGATTCCTTCTGGCGTGAGCCAGGGCTGAAAAGAAGCCTTGACAAGGTTTATGAGATTATCGTGTACGCGCTATTCTCAACACTTGTGGAAGCGATGAACTTGAAGGTTGAGGTCTTTGTGGATGAAGGCAGTCTTGCACTGCTGAGCGAATACCAGGACTTTGCCCAAAAGGTCATGTGCATCAATGCCGTCCAGCCGATTTCCATGCAGCAGGCGCATGTGTACCGTGTGGGCGTGACCAACGCAGCGGATCGCGGTCTGGATATGTATTCCAACTGGGGGCCTGCTATTCAAATCAAGCACCTGTCTTTGGATGAGGAGCTAGCAGAAAGTATTGTCAGCAGTGTGTCAAGCGACAGGGTCGTGATTGTCTGCAAGGAAGCGGAAAGACGCGTTATTCTATCGTTGCTGACGCAGATTGGATGGAGAAGTCATATCCAAAGTATCGTCACGGAGGATGAACTGGTGTGCTGGTATGAGAAAGCACTGCGAGGGCAATATGCCGACCTGACGGGGCAGTGCCTGTTGGAGACGCTGCGCGAGGAAATCGCTTTGGAGTTTCCTTCTGTGGACGATATGCCGGAGATGCTCAGAAATCGACACTACGAGCAAATTGAGGATGCGTACTGGACGTAATGCCGCCCAGAGACCGCCGCGGCGAATTTGCTGACTTTCTCCCGCACACTCTTGTCAAATGAAGAAAAAAATTCTATAATGGAAGCATCCCAATGCTGCATCCAAGCGGCTGCAGCGGCCAAAACGAAAGGAAGGATCACCCATGGACGTGCGTGCTTCTTACGAGCAGTGGCTCAAGGATTTTGCCAATGATGAAGATACCGTGCAGGATTTGCTGGCCATCAAGGATGATGACAAGGAAATCGAGGATCGCTTCTATACGGAGCTGTCCTTCGGCACCGCCGGCATGCGCGGTGTGCTGGGCGCGGGCATGAACCGCATGAACCGCTACAATGTCCGCCGTGCCACCAAGGGTCTGGCCCGCTATCTGCTGGAGAACCCCGAGCAGGCACAGCGCGGCGTGGTCATCGCCTACGACAGCCGCCGCTGCTCTGCCGAGTTCGCCCGTGATACCGCGCTGGTGCTCTGCCAGGAGGGCGTGCCTGCCTACCTGTTCGACGCGCTGCGCCCCGTGCCGATTCTGTCCTATGCTGTGCGGCACCTGAATGCCATCGCGGGCATCGTCATCACCGCCAGCCATAATCCGCCCCAGTACAACGGCTACAAGGTTTACGGCGAGGACGGCGCACAGGTCGGCCCCGAGGCCGCCGAGGGCATCACCCGCATTATCCGCGCCACCGCTTATACCGACTGCACCCTCATGGACGAGGAAGAGGCCAAGGCCAAGGGCCTGCTGAAGATGATCGGCAACAAGGAAGTCGATGATGACTATATCGCCGATGTCAAGACCCTGTGCATCCAGCCCGAGCTGCTGGACAAGGAAGGCGGCAAGCTGAACATCGTATATACCCCCATCCATGGCTCCGGCAATGTGCCTGTGCGCCGCATCCTGCGGGAGGTGGGCATCAGCAATGTGTCCGTGGTCAAGGAGCAGGAGCTGCCTGACTGCAATTTCTCCACCGTCAAGGTGCCCAACCCCGAGGATCCCGGCGCGTTCACCCTGGCCTTCAAGCTGGCGGAGGAAGTGGGCGCGAACGTGATTTTCGCCACCGACCCCGACTGTGACCGCCTGGGCGTGGCTGTGCGCACCAAGGATGGCCAGTGGCAGTTGCTCACCGGCAACCAGATTGGCTGCGTGCTGCTGTACTACATCCTCTCCACCAAGGCCAAGCAGGGCAAGCTGCCCACCAACGGCGCAGCGGTGAAGTCCATCGTGTCCACCTCTCTGGCCAACCGCATCTGCGAGAGCTTCGGCGTGGATATGTTCGAGACGCTCACGGGCTTCAAGTTCATCGGTGAGAAGATTCAGCAGTTCCAGGATACCGGCAGCCATACCTTCCTGTTCGGTTTCGAGGAGAGCTACGGCTTCCTGAGCAGCACCTTCGTGCGCGACAAGGACGGCGTCAACGCCTCCCTGCTGATTTCCGAGGTGGCCTGCTCCTGCCAGGCCCAGGGCATCACCCTGTACGACATGGTGCAGGAGATCTTCGCCAAGTACGGCTACTTCGTGGAGAAGGTCGTTTCCGTCACCCTGCCGGGCAAGGAGGGCCTGTCCCGCATGAAGGAAATCATGGCCGGTCTGCGCGAGAATCCCCCGGCGGAAATCGCGGGCCTGAAGGTCACCGCGGTGCGCGACTATCTCAAGGGCACCCGCACCGAGGGCGGCGTAGTGGCACCCACGGGCCTGCCTACCTCCGATGTGCTCTACTTCGAGCTGGAAAAGGGCAACTGGGTCTGCGTGCGCCCCTCCGGCACCGAGCCGAAGATCAAGCTCTACGTCAACACCAACGCTCAGAGCAAGGACGCCGCCGAGCAGCTCAATGTGCAGCTGCGTGAGGCCAGCGAGAAGCTGCTGGGCTAAGCAACACCATCTCCGCACGGGAATCGGCGGCATGCGCGGCGATTCCCGTGCTTTATGTTGAAGGAGCGATGGAACATGGACAGGAAAACCTACCTGCTGGAACAGCTTGCGGCCCTGATGGCCATTCCCAGCCCCACGGGCATGACCCGCGCCGCCTGCGACTATGTGGTGGCGGAGCTGACCCGGCTGGGCTTCCAGCCTGAGCGCAGCCGCAAGGGCACCGTGGTGTGCGACCTGGGCGGCGAGGGCCACGGCGTGCTGATTTCCGCGCACGTGGATACGCTGGGTGCCGTGGTGCGGGCTGTAAAGCCCAACGGCCACCTGCGCTATACCATCATCGGCGGCTTTGACGACAACGCCATCGAGAACGAGAACATCCTCGTCCACACCCGGGACGGCAAGGTGTTCCCCGGCACGGTGTATTCCACCCGGGCCAGCCGCCATGTCTGGGGCGACCAGACCG
>JBJEUL010000288.1:0-2183 GCA_051883835.1 Aristaeellaceae bacterium | reverse complement strand
CCCATCACCGTGCAGTCCTCCGGCTCCTTGGCGATGAGCACGGGAATGCCCAGCTTGGTGGCGATGAACTGATCCAGCGCAAAGAGCTGTGCCACACCGCCGGTCAGATGAATGCCGCTGCGCATGATATCCGCTGCCAGCTCCGGGGGCGTGCGCTCCAGCACCCACTTGATGGCCGTCAGAATGGCTGCACAGGGCTCCCGCAGCGCGTCATAGGCCTGTGCGGAGGTAAACTCAATCTCCATGGACTGCGGAGAGAGCAGGTCGCGGCCGCGAATGCGCACCTGACGGCCTTCCGCCAGCGGCAGGGCTGTGGCCAGGTCAATCTTCACATCCTCTGCCGTCCGCTCACCGATGGACATGTTGAATTCCCGCTTGATATAGTTCATGATGGCTTCGTCCATCTTCACGCCGCCCACCTGAATGCTCTGGGCCACCACCATGCCGCCCAGGGACACAATGGCCACATCCGTGGTGCCGCCGCCGATATCCACCACCATGCTGCCCACCGGCTCATACACCGGCAGGCCCGAGCCGATGGCCGCGGCAAAGGGCTTCTCAATCAGGTAGACCGTCTTGGCCCCGGCAATCTGCGCCGCTTCCTTCACGGCCTTGCGGGACACCGCCGGCAGGTTGGCCGGCACGGACACCACCACCTTGGGCTTGACCACATGGCTCACGCCGATGGCCTTGCGGATGAAGTAGCGCAGGAGCATTTCCGTCAGGTCAAAGTCCGCAATGGAGCCGTTCTTGATGGGCCTGACCACGCTCAGGGCCTCATTGGTGCGCCCCATGAGGAACCGGGCTTCATCGCCCACAGCGCGGACGCTGCGCTTGTTGCCGCTGTTGACCACCAGCATGGTCGGTTCACTGATGACAATGCCCCGGCCCCGCACATACACCACCGTATTGGACGTACCCAGGTCGATACCGATCTCAGGTGCAATAATTGCCATGCTATCCCATCCTTAATGTTCAGTCATGCCGTTTGATGCGTCCAGGCCCAGCACAGGCAGCCCGGCATCACGCAGCAGTCGGCGGGTCAGCGTCAGCGGCAGGCCGATGACATTGCTGGCCGAGCCGGAAATTTCCTCCACCCACAGCCCTGCGATGCCCTGCAAGGCGTAGGCACCGGCCTTGTCCATCGGCTCTCCCGTGGCGATATAGGCGCGAATCTCCGCATCCGTCATGGCCCCGAAGCGCACCGCCGTGGCATCCACGCCCGCATGCAGGCCGCCCCGTGCGTCCACGACGCATACGCCTGTATAAACATGGTGCCACCGCCCCGACAGGCTGCGGAGCATGCGGAAGGCATCCGCCTCGTCCTGCGGCTTGCCCAGAGGCTGGTCGTCCACCGCCACCAGCGTGTCCGAGGCCAGAATCACCTTGCCCGGATGGGCCGCCGCGCCTGCTGCTGCCTTGCGCCGCGCCAGCTCCGCCACAGCATCCCGCGCACCAAGGCTGCAATGCTCATCCACCTCGGGCGCGTCTATCATAAAAGGAATCCCGGTCAGGGTCAGCAGCTCCCGGCGACGGGGAGAAGCTGATGCCAGCACCAGCAAAGGTTCATTCATCAACAGGTCTGCCTCCAATACACAAGACATTCCAGCTTGTATTATACCACATCCGCAGCGCATATGGAAATGATTCTGGTAAAAATTCAGCGTTTCATCACAGAATTGTTGGGCGAGCATGCAAAAAGGCGGGAGCCTTCGCATCTCCCACCTGCTTGCGATGATGAAAACCATGAAATTATTGGAAACGGGACAAATCGACCTTGCGCAGGGCTGCCAGCAGCAGGAAGCCCAGCGCAACGGCCACAGCCTCCCCTACGGCGACCTCCAGCATGGTCATCCACAGGGGCAGGGCATAGAACACCGCCAGCATGATGCCGACAATCACGCCATTGGCAATCACCGGGCACAGCGCGGCCAGCAGCGGCTTTTTGCGCAGCGCGTAGGTACCCACGGCAGCGATGAGCGTGGCCAGCGTGCCGAAAAGCACGTCCCAGATGGCCACAGGGCTGAGCAGGTTCGCCACCAGACAGCCCACCACCAGACCGGGAATGGCCTGAGGCAGCAGGATGGGCAGCAGGGTCATGGCTTCGGAAATGCGGCACTGGATTGCACCGTAGGAAATCGGAGCCAGCAGGAGGGTCAGCGCGGCGTAGAGCGCGGCAATCA
>JBJEUL010000287.1:0-2189 GCA_051883835.1 Aristaeellaceae bacterium | reverse complement strand
GGTCGATGACGGCGGTGTTGTTGTGCTTGACGGCATTGATGATGCGCTGCTGCTGTTCCAGCGGGAAATACAGGGAGTTCACGCCCGGGCTGACCTGGTCGAAGGACAGGATGCTTCCCTCCGCATTGTCCGTCTTCAGGCAGTACAGGGCCTGGCTGAAGGAGAAGGTCACATCGTCCAGGGCCGTGCAGAGGCGGCCCTGACCCATGCGTGTCCCCTCCGGCAGCTGCGCGAGAAGCTGACGCATATGCGCGGGAATGGCGGCGGCGTTCTCTACGGCCTCCTGCGTATCCAGCAGGTACAGCACCTTCAGCCGGTTGCGCCGGCCTTCGCCGGTCACGACCCGCATATGCGGGGGCAGTGCGGGGATAACCGCATCGTGGGCAGGTGCAGCACCGGCAGGAAGCTGCGCAAGCACCGCGCAGTAGCCTGCGGCACGCAGGTCAATGCCAATCCGCTCGCCATCCTTGAGCAGCGTCTCCACATCGTCAATGCGCTGATTCATCAGGTGATTGAGCAGCAGGGCCGTCTCCATCTGCACGCTGTGCTGCTCAGCATTGTGCTGGTTCTGCTTCAATTGGAGGATGCCCTGATGGATGGTTTCCAGCTCGTTGCCCTGGCGGGGCGCGTCCAGTACCTGCGTCATGTCGCTGGCCATATGCTCGATGGGACGGGCGTTGCGCTTGGCCAGATACATCATGAGCAGGCCCTCCACCGCAGCGCAGAGCAGGAACACCATCATCATGGGCCAGCGCATGGCGTACACATCGCGGAAGGCCACCTCGTCGGGAATCAGCATGGCCAGCTGCATGCCATCGCGTACCTCCGTCATCACCATCAGGCCATGCTCCAGCCGCAGCCATGCCGTGTCCCCGGGCAGCTGGGCTGCTGTCAGCGGGAAGGGCACCCTTGCGCCGAAATCCGCCAGCACGCTGCCGTCCGCGTCCAGCAGATAGCCGGTGCTCAGGGGATTGAAGCTGGCCGGATGCAGTGCTTCCTCCTGGATGAAGAATTGCAGCACGGCCTTCCGGCTCCCAGTGGCGTTGCGGCGCACAATGGGGTAATTGTAGGTCAGCGCACGCACACGGGTGCCGCCCAGATGGATATCGCAGGCAGGCAGAAGGGTGCGCACATCCGGGAAAAACACCGCCTCGTACCACTGCGAATAGGTCATACCGTCATAGTGCAGGGCATTGTTGAAGAAAAACTCCAGTCCCCGGGAGATTGCGTCATCATAGAACACCAGCTCACTGTCCTGAAAGAGCATGCGGAAGCCCAGATAATCCTTGTCATAGGTGCCAATCAGGTCATTGAGGTGTTCGCTGAACGCCTTGAAGCTGTTCACGCGCTTGTCGCCATAGCTGAGCGGCTCGGCATACATCATGCTGGTCATCTGGGAGTCCAGCAGGAAACGGGATGCCGCGCTGTCCATCCATGACAGCTGCGCACGCAGGGACACCGCGGTATCGGAAATGGCGACCATGGCATGCTGGACGCAGTTCTTTTCTGCCATGTCCGTCACCTGCCCGTACAGGTACAGAATCCCCGCCAGCGGCAGCAGCAGCATGGCCAGATAGGACGCGAAAAAAATCAGATACACCCGTCTGAGCCTGCTGCGCAGACGGGCAACAAACCCTTTGCTTTGGGGCTGCATGGATGAATCCCACCTTATCTTTCTCCCTGTGACTGCGGGGAGACTTGCATGACACAACGGCTCAAATCATCACGCTTATACCTATTATATTATACTGAAAGCAGCGGATTTGTAAAGACCCGGTCCATAACAGGCCATAGACCGCCTGTCGCGCATGGGAACACTTCATTGGGCTGCGTACATCTGACAGGATGCTGCCTGAAACGTATGCTTTCCATTCAGGTGTGCGTTGCCTTTTTTGCTGCGACGGCGTATCATCATGCCATCCAAAGCCGCCTGACCGTTTGTAAAAGGGCGGACAAACTCATAGTAAGGAAGGGAGACCCAACACCATGAAGAGACTGTTTGCTCTGCTGCTGTGCCTGACCATGCTCACCAGCGTGGCCCTGGCCGAAGTGACCTACGGCGAACCCGGCGCAACGCCCATCGCCAATGAAGTTGTCACCGTGCGCATCTTCGCCCCGCAGGACGGCGAATACAGCCGTTCCGACAATCTCCAGACCAAGGAACTGGAGGAGAAGCTGGGCATCAAGAT
>JBJEUL010000286.1:0-2189 GCA_051883835.1 Aristaeellaceae bacterium | reverse complement strand
GTGCAGGGGTGAAACCCCTGCGCAGGTCTGGGCGGCAGCCCAGCGCAACCCGTTCCAATCATAAAAAAGGAAAAGACAAAGCGTGAGTTTCCAAGCAGACGACGCAGTCCGTCCGCGCCGGAAACGGCATGTTCCGCACACCTGCCCAGGAAGCGACCTCACCCATCCGCCCACCACGCGATGGTCGAGGCCGCTTTCCTGCATCACCCAGAATCCATCTACGCAAAAACGCGGAAATATCGCGCCAATTTATCGTTTCCCCCTTTTCAAAAAGTCGGAATCGTTGTAAAATAGAGGTGAGAAGGCGTTCGTTATCCACAATGAACCCTGCAATCCCTGTGTAAGCATTTACAAACGCAAAGGAGGATCATCCCATGGAGCTTCGTACAGCAGCCTCTCCCCGGGACGTTAAGACCTACGACACGGCCCGGCTGCGGGAGGAGTTCCTGATTCAGGATCTGTTCCAGCCCGATGACATCAAGCTGGTGTACAGCCATATTGACCGCATCATTACCGGCAGCGCGACCCCTGTGAGCAAGCCGCTGGTACTGACGGCCGGTGATGAGCTGCGGGCGGAGTACTTCCTGCAGCGGCGCGAGATGGGCGTTATCAATATCGGCGGCGAGGGCACCGTCACGGTGGACGGCACGGTGTACACCCTGCGCTACAAGGACGGCCTGTACATCGGCCGGGGCAGCAAGGATATCTCCTTCGCCAGCACCGATGCCGAGCATCCCGCCAAGTTCTACCTGAACAGCTGCCCCGCGCACAAGGAATATCCCACTGTGTACATCCGCCCGGAGGATTGCGTGCGCGTGGAGCTGGGCAGCCTGGAGCAGTCCAATCACCGCACCATCTGCAAGTACATCCTGCCCGGTCAGGTGGAAAGCTGCCAGCTGGTCATGGGCATGACCCAGCTGCAGCCCGGCAGCGTGTGGAACACCATGCCCTGCCACACCCATGACCGCCGCATGGAGGTCTATCTCTACTTCGACATGCCCAAGGACGCCTTCGTCATGCATTACATGGGCGAGCCCCAGGAGACCCGCCACATCGTCATGCGCAACGAGCAGGCGGTCATCAGCCCCTCCTGGAGCATCCATGCCGGTTCCGGCAGCCAGGCCTATACCTTCATCTGGGGCATGTGCGGTGAGAATCAGGACTTTGACGACATGGACGGCCTTGCCACCACCGACCTGCTGTAAGGCCGGTATCCGGTATCAGCCATGCGAACCACCCCATTTGGATATACACTGAAAGGAGCGATTCCCATGAACAACATTTTCTCCCTGGAGGGCAAGATTGCCCTTGTGACCGGTGCTTCCTACGGCATTGGCTTCGCCATCGCCACCGCCATGGCGGATGCGGGCGCGACCATCGTTTTCAACGACATCAAGCAGGAGCTGGTGGACAAGGGCCTGGCCGCCTATGCCGAGAAGGGCATCAAGGCCCACGGCTATGTCTGCGACGTGACCGACGAGGACGCGGTGAACGCCATGGTGGCCAAGATTGAGGCCGAGGTCGGCGTGATCGACATCCTGGTGAACAACGCCGGCATCATCAAGCGCATCCCCATGTGCGAGATGACCGCCGCCCAGTTCCGTCAGGTCATCGACGTGGACCTGAACGCTCCCTTCATCGTGGCCAAGGCTGTGATCCCCTCCATGATCAAGAAGGGCCATGGCAAGATCATCAACATCTGCTCCATGATGTCCGAGCTGGGCCGTGAGACCGTTTCCGCCTATGCGGCAGCTAAGGGCGGCCTGAAGATGCTGACCAAGAACATCGCCTCTGAGTACGGCGAGTACAACATCCAGTGCAACGGCATTGGCCCGGGCTACATCGCCACGCCGCAGACCGCGCCCCTGCGCGAGATTCAGCCGGACGGCAGCCGTCATCCCTTCGACCAGTTCATTCTGGCCAAGACTCCCGCTGGCCGCTGGGGCGAGGCGGAGGATCTGGGCGGCCCCGCTGTGTTCCTGGCCTCTGATGCGTCCAACTTCGTCAACGGCCACATCCTGTATGTGGACGGCGGCATTCTGGCCTACATCGGCAAGCAGCCCTGAGTTCCAACCATGAAAAAGGGACGACCCATATCGGGCCGTCCCTTTCTGCATGTTAAGACTTTACCAAGAGAACGCGCCAGCGGAAAGGGGTCAAGGGGCGATGCCCCTTGTGGGGTGCAGGGG
>JBJEUL010000285.1:0-9549 GCA_051883835.1 Aristaeellaceae bacterium | reverse complement strand
AGCAGCTGGGCCTGCCCACCGGCATCGCCGGCCCCGCCATCGTGGTCAACAAGGCTCTGGCTGAAAAGCTGGGCGTGAACCTGCAGGTCGAAAACATGCGCTGGGAGGACATCATCACCCTGGGCAAGGCCGTTCGTGCCGCCTCGGATGACCCCGATACCTACCTGCTGTGCGCCAACAAGGATTACATCGCCATCCTGTTCGTGATGACCTATGTCAAGCAGCTGTGCGGCGGCGCGGCCTTCGTGGACGGCAAGCTGGTCGTGACCGAGGAGCAGCTGACGCAGGTGTACGAGTTTGTCAAGGAGCTGTTCGACAGCGAGACCGTGGCCCCCATCGAGTACATGGCCGCCTACACCGGCGACAAGATTCAGACCGATGCCAACTGGATGGCCGGCAAGTACGTTGCGTCTCTGGCCTACATCTCCACCGTGGACGTGATGGTCGCCAACGGCCCCGCTGATGCTGAGTACTATCCCGGCAGCCTGCCCGTGGTGGAAGGTGCCACCGACGGCGGCTGGGCCTCCAACACCCCCCAGGTGCTGGCCATCACCAAGACCTGCCAGCATCCCGAAGTGGCTGCTGCGTTCCTGAACTACTTCTTCACCAACGAGACTGCCATGGAGACCCTGGGCGCGACCCGTTCCGTGCCTCCGACCGCCCGTGCCCGTGAAATCAGTGCTGCCAACGGCAAGCTGAGCACCCTGCAGTCCCTGTGCGCTGACGTGGCCGTGGCCATCAGCGGTACCCCCAACGACAAGATCTTCTCCACCGCGGAATCCAAGAACATCCTCTACGATGCCGTGGAAGCCATCGCCTATGGCGACATGACCCCCGCTGAGGCTGCCGCCGATACCATCGCGCAGCTGCTGGAGCTGGAGAAGTAATCCGCATGACCTGATGGGGAGGGCCCTGCCTGTGCGTCAGGCAGGGCTTCCCTTTATTCCCCAGGAGGCATTGTCCATTCTGCGCTGCCCCGGCGGCGCGTGCAAAGGAGACAGAGGGTATGATCCTACGCACTTCTCCGACCGTGAAAAAGCAGCGGTACACCAAGCGCGACTATCAGGCGTTCCTGTACCTGCTGCCCTGGCTGCTGGGCATCCTGGCCCTGCAGCTGTATCCCTTCCTGTCCTCGCTGGTGTATTCCTTCCATGATTACACCGTGGGCGGCAAGATGGAGTTTATCGGGCTGGACAACTACATCAAGCTCTTTACCAAGGACCGCGACTTCTGGAATTCGCTGAAGGTGACGCTGCTCTTTGGCGTGTATACCGTGCCGGGCAAGCTGGTGCTGGCCCTGGCGGTGGCCCTGTTCCTCAACCGCAACATCAAGGGCATCAACATGATTCGCACGCTGTACTACATTCCCTCGCTCTTTGGCGGCAGCGTGGCCATCTCCCTGCTGTGGCGGCTGATGTTCATGGATGGCGGCATGATTAACTCCATGCTCTCCGCGCTGGGCATGAACACCGTCCACTTCCTGGGCACCAAGGGCATCGCCATGCAGGTGGTGTGCGGACTGGAAATCTGGCAGTTCGGCTCCTCCATGGTCATGTTCCTGGCCGCGCTCAAGAACGTGCCTGCGTCCCTGTACGAGGCGGCGGAAATTGACGGCGCGGGCTGGTGGAAGCGGTTCTTCCACATCACCATTCCGCAGATTTCCCCCATCATCTTCTTTACGCTCCTCAACCAGACCATTCAGGAATTGCAGAATTACACCTCCCCGGCCCTCATCACCGGCGGCGGTCCCCGCAAGAGCACCTATGTGATGGGCATGTTCCTCTATCAGGAGGGCTTCGCCTACTTCCACATGGGCTATGCCAGTGCGATTTCCTGGATTATGTTCATCGTCATCCTGATCCTGACGCTGATGATTTTCGGCTCGTCCCGGTTCTGGGTGCACTATTCCGACGAGTAAGGAAGGGAGTGAAGCAAGATGGCAACCAGAATCCGCAAACGCCACAAGGACGGCAGTGTGGTCGATTACCTCATCATCGCGGTCATTGGCTTGATATTGCTGTACCCCATCATCTGGATGTTCTTCGCGACCTTCAAGAGCAACGAGGACATCTTCGGTTCCACGCGCCTGCTGCCCACCGTCTGGCACTTTGAGAACTATGTGGAGGGCTGGAAGGGCTCCAGCCGCCTGACCTACACCACGTTCTTCATCAACACCTTCCTGCTGGTGGTGCCCACCACCCTGCTGACGGTGGTTTCCGCGTGCCTGGCGGCGTATGCCTTTGCACGGTTTGACTTCCCCTGCAAGGGACTGCTGTTCTCCGTGCTCATTGGCCTGATGATGCTGCCCGGCGCGGTGGTCATCATTCCCCGCTACCTGCTGTACAACCAGTTCCACTGGATTGACACCTACATGCCCTTCTATATTCCGGCCCTGCTGTGCTGCAACTCGTTCTTCCCGTACATGCTGATTCAGTTCCTGCGCGGCGTACCCCGGGAGCTGGACGAATCGGCCTACATTGACGGGTGCAGCACCTTCCGCACGCTGGTGAGCATCCTGCTGCCGCTGATGAAGCCCGCGCTGTTCTCGGCAGGACTGTTCCAGTTCCTGTGGACGTACAACGATTACTTCAATTCCCTGATTTTCATCAGCTCCCAGAAGATGTATCCCATTTCGCTGGCCCTGCGCATGTCGCTGGACTCCGAGTCGGTGGTGAACTGGGGCAAGGTGATGGCGATGGCCTTTGTGGCCGTGCTGCCCGTCATGCTGCTGTTCTTCGCCGCCCAAAAGTATTTCGTGGAAGGCATCGCCACCAGCGGCCTGAAAGGCTAACACCAAAGGACCGCGCCAGCGTCGAAGGGGTCAAGGGGCGATGCCCCTTGTGGGGTGCAGGGGTGAAGCCCCTGCGCAGGTCTGGGCGGCAGCCCAGCGCACCACGTTCCCAAAGCAAAAAAGGAACCGAAAAAAACGTGAGTTTCCAAGCAGACGACGCAGTCCGTCCGCGTCGGAAACGGCAGGTTCCACGGACTGCATCGGCGCGTCCATCCTTTCCCACCGCAGCGCGTGACAGAACAAACAAGCACCGGAGAACCGTGCAGGCTCTCCGGTGCTTCTGTTTTTGATTATGGTTTGAGCATATGGTGCTGTGCATCGCGAATAGCCGCTTCCAGCCGGGCCGCTTCCTCACGGGTCAGCTCAGCAAAGGGCGATTGCAGCAGGTGCCGCATGGTGTACAGCTGCTGCTGGAACGCAATGCCCCGTATCGCCCGGGGGAAGTTCGCTTCCACGGCGGCGCGGGTTTCCGGCTGGCCAAGAAGCTCCCTCCAGGGCGTGTCCAGCCCCAGCGCAGGCGCAGGCGGCGCGGTCAGCGTCCACTGGTACGTCCCGGCGGTGAGCCGCACATCCTCCCCCGTAAAGGGCAGGGTCAGGCGCATCACACACCCGAAAGGCACCTGCACCGATAAGGCCACCTCATCCCCGTGCCACTGCCAGTATACCCGGCACAGCCCATGCCCCGTGTCCAGCCGTGTCTCTGCCCACGGCAGACGGCGGTCAGGCTCCGGCGCACAGCGGATGCAGCGGAACCCCGGCGCGTCCTCGTCCGGGGACAGCCCGCCAATCACCCGATACATCCACGCCGCTACCGAGCCGTAGGCGTAATGGTTGAAGGAGTTCATGCCGTCCCGGTTCATGCTGCCGTCCGGCTCGATGGAGTTCCACCGCTCCCAGATGGTGGTGGCCCCCAGATTCACCTCGTACAGCCATGAAGGATATTCCTCCCGCAGCAGCAGCGTGTAGGCCCAATCCGTCCGGCCACCCATGCTCAGCACCGGCAGCAGCCATGGCGTCCCCACAAAGCCCGTTTCAAGACGCATGCCGGCTTCCTCCAGCAGGCAGCGCAGGGTGTCGTCCACGCGGCTCTCCGCACCCGGCGGTATCAGGTTCAGGTATCGCGCCAGCACACAGGCCGTCTGTGTGGGTACGGCGATGCGCCCGCTGGGCGTGAAATACTCCGTCAGGAAGGCGCGGCGAATGCGTTCGGAAAGCTCCTCCATCCGCTGGGCGTTGGCTGTGTCGCCCACCGTGCGGGCCGCCTTCGCCGTCAGCACGGCGGAATCAAAGTAGTAGGCCGTGGCAATCAGCCCGCGATCCGTGCCGCCGTGGACGCTCCTGCCGTCCAACGCCAGCCAATCGCCCAGCTGCGGACTGGCCGTCCACAAATCGCCCGTGCCATCCTGCTCCGTCTGCGCGTGAATCCAGTCCACCCAGTCCAGCATTCCCGGCAGGGACAGCCGCAAAATCTCCGCGTCCCCACTGTGCAGATACACGAACCATGGCACCACCGTCACCGCGTCCCCCCATGCCGCCACGCCGCCCAGATGATAGGCCGTCATGGGCGATACGCAGGGTACATTGCCACCCAGCGTCCGCTGGTCGGCCAGCAGGTCGTGCATGTACTTGGTCAGGAAGGCCGTGCAGTCCATGTTGAAGCACGCCGCATCGCTGAACACCTGAATATCCCCCGTCCAGCCCATGCGCTCGTCCCGCTGGGGGCAGTCGGTGGGCACGTCCAGGAAGTTCCCCTTCTGGCTCCACAGCACATTGTCAAAGAGCCGGTTCAGCTTCTCATGCGCAGTGCGGAGGAAGCCGGTTTGACGCATGTCGGAGTAAATCACACAGCCGGTGATGTCCTCCTGCGCCAGCGTGTACCCTTCCACCGACACATACCGAAAGCCAAAATAGGTGAAGTGGGGCCGTACCACGCGCCTTCGCCCGTCCGAAATGTAGGTGAAGGTGCATTTCGCACCCCGCAGGTTGTCCCGGTACAGCGTGCCGTCCCGGAGCATCTCGGCAAAGCGGAGCGTCACAATCGTCCCGGCAGGCGCATCGCACACAAAGGACACCCAGCCCGCCATGTTCTGCCCCATGTCGAAAATCTGCTCGGCCCCCGGGACACGCTGCGCCCTGCGCTCCTCCTGTACCCGCAGGCAGGGGCTGATGCGCGGGGTCAGCCGCTGGACGCTCAGGGGCGAGGGGATGGCCGGACGGCTTTCGCCCTGACCCATCAGCCGGGCATCGAAGGTCTCGCCGTCGTAGATGCCGTCGAAGGTCACGGGGCCCGGTGTCACCAGCCAGCTCTCATCCGTGCCGATGACCTCCTCCGTGCCGTCCTCGTAGCACAGGTGAAGTTCCGCAAGGAGGGCGTAATCCTCCCCATAGCGGGGCGCGGACTGCTTCAGGCCATAGCGGCCCTTGTACCAGCCATCCCCCAGCAGAAAGGCCAGGGTGTTTTCCCCCGGGTGTACCGGGGGCGCGAAGGTCTGGTATTGCAGGTAGCTGTCATAGGCGTGGAAGCCCGGCAGGAGAACCTCATCCCCCAGCTTCTCGCCGTTCAGGTACGCCTCGTATTCCCCCAGCCCCAGACAGTACAGCCGTGCCTGACGGAGGGGCTTCTCCGCCCGGAAGGTGTGATGGAATACCGGATGCACCGCCGGGCCAAAGGGGGAGGCAAGCACCTGCGCATCCCAGCGTTCGCCGGGAGCCTTGGCCGTTTCCAGCCATGTCCAGTCGCTCCACGCGGCATCCCCGGCATCATCCTGCACCCAGACCCGCCAGTAATAGCGGGTGCGTGGGGCCAGCTCCATGGGCAGCGGCCAGCCCAGATTGTCCGGGCCGTCCAGCACGCAGCCGGTATCGGGGTCGTGGGTCGTGGCCATCAGCCCCGTGTCCGTCAGCAGAGCGGTTTCCTCCGGCGCGGAAGCCATTTGAATGCGCACCTGCGCCGCGAAGCTCCCCCGGGCGTCCTCGACTGTCCACGAGAGCCGCGCCCGGGTGAGGTCAAAGCCCAGCGGACAGGTCAGGTGATTGGTCTGTAAACGGGTGATTTTCATGGCTTTCCAGCCCCCATGCGGGCCCCGTGACGCTGATGGAACAAGGCCAGCTTGGCATACATGTCCTCCAGAATCAGGCGGCTGTCAATCCTGCGGTACACGCGGATGGGCCGGTTGCGGGGATCGGTCATGTAGAAGCCCTCGGGGGTCAGCTTGGGCGCGCCCACCCAGTCGAACTCGAAGCGATGCTCGTAGAGAATCAGGCCCACAGCGGGGCTGTCGCCCAGCACCCACGTTTCGCCGGTGCGGAAGGCGTTGTTCACCGCGGCAGGCTCCGCCGCGTGGGCATCCAGCTGGTCGCACAGGTACGCGCCAATGTCCCCGCAGGGGCGCACCCGGTATTCCAGCTCCGCCATGGACACGGTCATCATCTCATACACGTTCTTGGGCACCTGCCACACCTGCGCCTGGGAGCCAAAGACCACATTGGCGGCATTCACATCGTTGAGCATGTTGAACTCATCGCCGCCGTCGGGATAGGGCGCGCCGCCAATCCAAATGACCGTCAGGCGATTGGCGATGCGCGGCTCCATCAACAGCGCGGAGGCCATGTCCGTCAGCGGGCCGAGGAAGGTCACGAACAGCGGGCGGGGGTCATCCTTCATGGCCTCGCGGATGATGAGCCGTGCGCCCTCGGAGTCGATGGGCTCCCGGGTGGAGGGCAGGGCATGGGGCGCACCGTGGTAGAGCATGCCTTCCTTGGGGAAGCCCATTTTGTCAAAGATGGTTTCCAGCTCGGCATAGCTGCGCTGCATGCCATCTGCGTCCCGCGTGCCGTAGTGGGCAGCAATCAGGCCCACGTTGTCCAGCTTGGGGGAAAGCAGGGTCTGCACAACGCAGAACTGGTCGTCGGCTTCGTTCTTGGCATCGGTGTCGGTGATGACGCGCACCTGTTTTTGGGGCGGCACATGAAACTGATAATCCTGATACAGCATATGCATTTCACGCTCCTGAAAAGGATAGGATGATGATTCATGTTCGACACAGGCAGGGAAATCCCTGCCCGCAGCAGGAAAACCCACGGCCGGTGTGGAAGCAAAGCAACAGAAAACTCTCATGCCCATGAGAGTTTGAAGGGAAATGATTGCATGAAAAAGCAGCTGATGTCCATCGGCAAAATGGCGGAAATCAACCATACCACCGTGCCAACCCTCCGCCTGTATGACGAGCAGGGCCTGCTCAAGCCCCGCTATGTGGACCCGCAAACGGGCTACCGCTACTATGACGAGCATCAAAGTGCCCGGCTGGACATGATTTCCTACATGAAGGAGCTGGGCATGAGCCTGAGCGAGATTGCCAGTGTGCTGGAGAAGGAGGACATCGCGCTCATTGAGCAGATCCTCATCCAAAAGAACGAGCAGCTCCACGCGCAGATGCGGGAGCTTCGCATGCGCCACAACGCCGTGGAGCGGGCCATTGCCGCCATTGAACGCTACCGCAAGTCGCCCACCACAGGTACCATCTCCCTGGAGTACATCGACCGGCGTATGATTTGGGAAATGCCCTGCACCAGCAATTTCTACGCTTCGGTGCTGCGGGACTATGAGGACATGCTGCGCCATCTGCGCACCATGCTGGAGGGACGGGGCGTGCAGCAGATTCATTCCTATGGGGTGGGGACGAGCATCCGGCAGGCGGATTTTGAGCAGAGCCGCTTCATTGCCGACACGATTTTCATCTTCGGGGACAAGCAGCTGGACGCGCTGACCCGCCACAGCCGCATGCTGGACAGCGGCATGTACGCCTGCATCTATCTGGACAACTATGACGATGAAATCGCCTACGCATGCCGTCTGCGGGACTACTGCGACCAGATGGGCTACACCTTCTGCGGGGACTACATCTGCGAGGTGATGACGGAGTTCAACGTGTTCGACTCGGAGAAGCGCAGCATGTTCCTGCGGCTTCAGGTGCCGGTGCAGTTCAGTAAATGACCCGCTTCAGCCTATTGATAAATTTTTCGCAAATGGGCTTGACTCTCCTGTAACATGAGGGTTTATCATAAGCATAGAGCAAAAAGCCCTGCGTCCGACAAGGGCGCATGAAGCCTATATGAGGAGGAGTTTATCATGGAGAAGATCAAGGTTGTCCAGTACGGCTGCGGCAAGATGGCCAAGTACATCTTGCGCTACCTGCACGAGCATGGTGCGCAGATTGTGGGTGCCATTGACGTGAATCCCGCCGTGGTCGGCATGGACGTGGGCGATTTCGCGGAGCTGGGCATCAAGACCGGCGTTATCATCAGCAATGACGCGGACAAGGTGCTCGATGAGTGCGACGCAGACGTGGCCATCGTCACGCTGTTCAGCTTCATCAGCGACATTTATGACCATGTGGAAAAGTGCGTGGAGCGCGGCATCAACGTCATCACCACCTGCGAGGAAGCCATTTATCCCTGGACCACTGCTGCCAGCCAGATTAACAAGCTGGACGCGCTGGCCAAGGAGACCGGCTGCACCATCACCGGCAGCGGCATGCAGGACATTTTCTGGATTAACATCGTGGGCCTGGTGGCTGGCGGCATGAACAAGCTGACCAAAATCAAGGGCGCGTACAGCTACAACGTGGACGAGTACGGTCTGGCTCTGGCCGAGGCCCACGGCTGCGACCTGACCGCTGAGGAGTTCGAAGCGCAGATTGCTCATCCCACTGTGTTCGAGCCTTCCTATGCCTGGAACGCCTCCGAGGCCATCTGCAACAAGCTGGGCCTGACCATCAAGTCCATCACGCAGAAGCATGTGCCCTACATCATCGACCATGACATCTATTCCAGCACCCTGGGCAAGACCATCGAAGCCGGCAAGTGCATCGGCATGAGCGCGGTTGTGACCATCGAGACCATGCAGGGTATCACCGTGGAAGAGGAGACCATCGGCAAGGTGTACGGCCCCGACGACGGCGACATGTGCGACTGGTGGCTGTCCGGCGAACCGGATACCGAGTTCCACATTGTCAAGCCCGCGACTGTGGAGCATACCTGCGCCACCATTGTGAACCGCCTGCCCTCGCTGATTGCCGCGCCCGCCGGCTATGTGACCTGCGACCAGCTGGAGCCCATCTCCTACCTGACCTACCCCATGGAATACCACCTGTAAGCTCCCTCCAAGGGACCGCGCCAGCGGAAAGGGGTCAAGGGGCGATGCCCCTTGTGGGGTGCAGGGGTGAAACCCCTGCGCAGGTCTGGGCGGCAGCCCAGCGCAACACGTTCAAACAGCAAAAAGGGAACCGAAAAAACGTGAGTTTCCAAGCAGACGACGCAGTTCGTCCGCGCTGGAAACGGCAGGTTCCATGGACTGCATCGGTGCGACCATCCCTCCCCACCGCCGATGCGCCTGATAGGACAAACAAACACCGGAGAACCGTGCAGGCTCTCCGGTGCTTGTATTTTTTGGATGGCATCCAAGGAACAACGGCCAATCCTTTTCAGTGGATGATGCGCATGGATTGTGGATAACTTTTCGCGCAAGCCATGGCGGATGCTGGACGGGAAAGGGGATGTTCGATGCTTGCAAAGGGCTGGGAGCATGCCGTTTCCGGCGCGGACGAACTTCGTCGTCTGCTTGGAAACTCTGGCTTTTTCCCTTCTCTTTTGCTGTTTGGATGTGTTGCGCTGGGCTGCCGCCCAGACCTGCGCAGGGGTTTCACCCCTGCACCCCACAAGGGGCATTGGACTGTTCCCCGTCCAACGGACAGGGAAAG
>JBJEUL010000284.1:0-2207 GCA_051883835.1 Aristaeellaceae bacterium | reverse complement strand
GATGAAAAGAGCGAGAACGAGCCCCTGAAGCTCTGGGGCCATGTGGAGGACGGCAAGATTGTCAACGCCACGCTGCCGGTCATCTCCGCCCAGTGCCTGCGCGTGGCCTGCGCCGATGGCCATATGGCAGCGGTGTCCGTGTCCTTCCGTGACAAGCCCACCATGGAGCAAATCAAGGAACGCTGGCTGAACTATGAAACGGAGGCCCAGCGGCTGGAGCTGCCCTCCGCCCCCAAGCCCTTCCTGCAATATTTTGAGGATCCGACCCGTCCGCAGACCCGGCTGGATCGGGACTTCCAGAACGGCTTCGGCGTGTCCATCGGCCGTCTGCGGGAGGATAAGCTGTTCGATTACCGCTTTGTCTGCCTGAGTCACAACACCGTGCGCGGCGCGGCGGGCGGCGGCATCCTGACGGCGGAGCTGCTCTGCCGCAAGGGCTATATTGAGCATCGCCACTGAGAAAGCAGCATGACCGACTGACGCAAGGAGGATATTGCCATGAAGCCTTTGTTCACCGGCTGCGGTACTGCGCTCATCACCCCCTTCAAGGGCGGCGAGATTGACTGGGATACGCTGGATCAACTGGTGGAGGAGCAGATTGCCAGCGGTGTGGACGCGCTCATTGCCACCGGCACCACGGGTGAGCCGTCCACCATGACCTGGGAGGAGCATGTGGCGGTCATCCGCCGGGTGGCTGACCGGGCTGCCGGCCGGGTGGCAGTCATCGCCGGTACGGGCAGCAACTGCACCAGCGAGGCCATCCACGCCGCCAAGGAAGTGGAGGACTGCGGCGCGTCCGGCCTGCTGGTGGTCACGCCCTACTACAACAAGACCACGCAGGAGGGTCTGGTGGCCCACTTCCATGCCATCGCTGATGCCAGCAAGCTGCCCCTCATCGTCTACAACGTGCCGGGCCGTACGGGGCTGAACATCCTCCCCGCGACCCTCAAGCGCATTGTGGCCCATGACAACATCGTGGGCGTGAAGGAAGCCAGCGGCAACATGGACCAGTCCATGGAGAAGCTGCTGGTGTGCGGCGAGGATGCGGCCTTCTATTCCGGCGAGGACGCGCTGATTGTGCCCCTGATGGTCATGGGCTACAAGGGCGTGATTTCCGTGCTGTCCAATGCGGTGCCCAAGGAAACAGCCGACATGGCGCATCTGGCCCTGGCTGGCCGCTATGATGAAGCCGCCGCGCTGCAAATGAAGTACCTGCCCTTCATCCATGCCCTGTTCAGCGAAACCAGCCCCATCCCCTGCAAGGCTGCCATGGCCATGATGGGCAAGTGCGAGGAGGAGCTGCGCCTGCCCCTGATTCCCATGCAGAGCGGCAACCGCGAAAAGATGGCGGGCATCATGCGGGAGCTGGGCCTGCTGCACTAAAGAACGGAGGACGCAAGCGATGAAGATACTCATCAGCGGCGCACTGGGCTTCATGGGCCGGGAGGTTGCCCGGCAGTGTCAGGCACAGGGCGTGGAGATTGCCGCCGGTGTGGACGTGGCGCAGGGCAGCGCGGATTTCCCGCTGTTGCGCAGCTTCGAGGATGCCCCGGTGGCGGATGTCATCGTTGACTTTTCCAAGCCCGGCAGTCTGGACGGACTGCTGGCCTATGCCGTGAAGCATCATGTGCCTGCGGTGCTGTGCACCACCGGCTACACCCCGGAGCAGCTCCAGCAAATCGACGCGGCAGCCCGTGAGGTGGCCCTGTTCCGCTCGGGCAACATGAGCGTAGGCATCGCGCTGGTGCGTGCGCTGATTCGCAAGGCGGCCATGGTGCTGGGGGACGGCTTCGATGTGGAGATTGTCGAAACCCACCACAACCGCAAGGTAGATGCGCCCAGCGGCACGGCCCTGATGCTCTACGATGCGGTGAAGGACGCCTACGACCAGCCCCGGGAGGCCGTCTATGGCCGTCATGGCCGGGACAGCAAGCGCAAGCCGGCGGAAATCGGCATTCATGCGCTGCGCGGCGGCACCGTGACCGGCGAACATGAGGTATGCTTTTTCGGTGCCAGCGAGCGCATCAAGGTCAGCCACAGCGCGGAAAACCGCAGCGTATTCGCCGTAGGTGCGCTTCGCGCCGCCGCCTTCCTTGTGGATAAAGCCCCCGGCCTGTACAGCATGGACGACGTCGTAGGCCACCTCTGACCCCCTCCAAGGGAACGCGCCAGCGTCGAAGGGGTCAAGGGGCGATGCCCCTTGTGGG
>JBJEUL010000283.1:0-2235 GCA_051883835.1 Aristaeellaceae bacterium | reverse complement strand
CGCTGGAGCGCATGGGCATTTCGGCGGTCATCATCGAGGACAAGAAGGGCCTGAAAAAGAACAGCCTGTTCGGTACGGACGCGGGTCAAAATCAGGACAGCATCGAGGACTTCTGCGCGAAAATCACCGCAGGCAAGAATGCGCAGAAAACCCGGGACTTCATGATTATCGCCCGTTGTGAGAGCCTGATTCTGGAGCAGGGCATGGAGGACGCGCTGACGCGGTGCGATGCCTATGTGAAGGCAGGTGCGGACGGTATCATGATTCATTCCCGCAAAAAGACCCCGGATGAGGTGTATGCCTTTTGCGAGGCCTTCCGGGCTGCGCATCCTTCCACGCCGATTGTGGTGGTGCCCACCACCTACAATGCGGTCACGGAGGAGGAGCTGGCAGCGCACGGGGTGAATGTGGTCATCCATGCCAATCATCTGATTCGCAGTGCCTTCCCCGCGATGCAAAAGACCGCGCAAACCATTCTGACCCATGGCCGCAGCCAGGAAGCCGACGCCCTGTGCATGTCCATCAAAGCCATCCTGACCCTCCTTCCCAACCACTAACCCCTCCAAGGGACCGCGCCAGCGGAAAGGGGTCAAGGGGCGATGCCCCTTGTGGGGTGCAGGGGTGAAACCCCTGCGCAGGTCTGGGCGGCAGCCCAGCGCAACACCCCCAAAAACAAAAAAGGGAACAGAAGAAATCAGAGTTTCCAAGCAGACGACGCAGTTCGTCCGCGTTGGAAACGGCAGGTTCCATGGACTGCAAGAGGAACGACCTCATCCGGCATGCTGCGCAGGGAAGCACGATAGCGGTTTGTTTCCTGCATGAACGCAACAATCGGCCCCCGTCCATCCACGGAGGGCCGATTGCTTATCTGTTGCAGTGCCTTTATCCCATGAAGAACTGTCCTGCGCGGGTAATGGGGCTTTGCATGGTGTAATCACCCTGGCGCACAGCCCATATCCGCCGAATCTTTCCCATGGACTGGGTGGCCAGATAGCGGTCAATCATCGCGGCGGCTTGCTCAGGCAGTGCTGTCCCGTAGGCATCCCGGAAGGCACGAGCGTGCCGGTAGGTCATCGCAATGCGCTCCCGGCCCTTCTGCCATGCGCCCAGTGCCTTCACGCCCCGCCGAACCAGGCTTTGACGGCTGGCCCCCATGACATTCACACCATGCTGACGATAGCGCACCAGCGGCTCATTCAGGAACACGATATGCCCAAAGGCCGCAGCCGTCAGGGCAATGAACCAGTCGTGCATGTACATGGTGTCCGGGTCGCCGTGGGCCGCAACCAGACGGCGCAGGGCGGCGTTCATCATCAGCGTGCAGCCGGTAACGTTGTTCTGCACCAGCAGCCGGGACAGGGTCACAGCTGCGGGATCCCAGCCCTGATGGCGGAAAAAGCTCTCCTGCGTGATTTGCCCCTGCGCGTCCATCAAACGGCAGTCGCTGTGTACCAGCAGGGGCGTATCCGCCCCCCAGCGGGCTTCCGCTTCTTCCAGGGCGTGACGGCACCGGGACAGCCGGTTCGGCTCCCATACATCGTCCTGGTCGCACAGCGCAGTGTAATCCCCCTGCGCCTGACGAATCAGGCTGATGAAGTTCCCCTTGGCTCCCAGATGCCGCCCGCTTTCCTGCGCCAGATGAAAACGGCTGTCCTGCGCAGCGGCGGCGCACAGCAGGGCAGGGGACGCATCGGTGGAGCCGTCGTCCTGCATCAGCACGGCAAAGGCCGGGTCATCCTGCCCGGACAGGGAGTCAAGCTGCTGGGGCAGGTAGGCCGCGCCGTTGTATACAGCCAGCAGCACGTCAAGGGTATTCACCACGCCCAGCCCCATTTCCTGAAGAATTTGATGATGGATGCCACCTGCCGCAGATTGCCCCGGAGGGTGCGGGTGTTCTCCCTGGCCCAGACGTGGGTTACGCACATGTCCGGATGGTAGATGATTTGCCCTATCTCCATGGCGCGGCGGGACAGGTCGCTGTCCTCCTGATACAGGAAAAACCGCTCGTCAAAGCCCTTCAATTGCCGGAAAACATCCGTGCGAATCAGCAGGAAGCAGCCCGTGGCAAAGCCCACCGGCGTGGGCTGGGTGATGGTCTGGTTTTGCAGGGTGAAGTCCCGGCGCAGACTGCGGAACGGCTCGCCCAGCCTCTCCAAACGTCCGCCCAGCAGATAGCGGATGGTGGGCTGCTTCTTGGGCAGGAACTGCTCGGTGCCGTCCTGATTGAAGACCCGC
>JBJEUL010000282.1:0-2244 GCA_051883835.1 Aristaeellaceae bacterium | reverse complement strand
AAGTGCGCTGCCTGCGGCGACACGCTGATCCAGCGCGATGACGACAAGGCTGAGACTGTCCTGAACCGCCTGACCGTGTACCACAATCAGACCGCCCCGCTGGTGGACTTCTACCGGGAGCGCGGCCTGCTGAAGGTCATCGATGGCGCCCAGGATATGGACACGATTTTCGCGTCTATCATGGACATCGTCAGGGGTTAAATCATGATTAGTTTGAAAAATCCCGATCAAATCGGGAAAATGCGGGTCGCTGGCGCGCTTCTCTACGAGGTGCTCCAGAAGCTGCGCGAGGCCGTGAAGCCCGGCGTCAGCACCGCTGCCCTGGACGTTTACGCCGAGCAGCTGATCCGCAAGAACCACGCCATCCCGTCCTTCCTGCACTACGAGGGCTATCCGGCCACCCTGTGCACCAGCGTGGATGATCAGGTGGTTCATGGCATTCCTTCCGAGAAGCAGATCCTGCGCGAGGGGCAGATCATCAGCATTGACTGCGGTCTGATCCTGGACGGCTGGCAGGCGGACAGCGCCTTCACCGTGGGTGTGGGCGAAATCTCCCCTGAGGCGCAGTCGCTGATCGAGATCACCGAGCAGTGCTTCTGGAAGGGCGTGCGGCAGGCCGTGGTGGGCAACCGGCTGGGCGACATCGGTCATGCGGTGCAGTCCTGGGCGGAGGATCACGGCTGCGGCGTCATCCGCGACCTGACCGGCCACGGTATCGGCCGCGAGATGCACGAGGATCCCGCCGTGTACAACTTTGGCGAGCCCGGGCATGGCCTGCGCCTGCGCAAGGGCATGACCATCGCCGTGGAGCCCATGATCTCCGCGGGCGACTGGCGCGTCAAGGTGGACGACGACGAGTGGTGCTACCGGACGCGCGACGGCAGCCTGTGCTCCCACTACGAGCACACCATCGCCATCAATGAGTCCGGCCTGCCCGAGATCCTGACCTATCCGGATTTCACCTGGAATGAGGAGGAAGAGTGATGGAGCGTCTGCCGTTTGAAACCGGCCGCGTGGTGCAGTCCCGTCAGGGCCGCGACGCGGGACGCTGCTTCGTGATCCTCCAGGTGGTGGACGACCAGTTTGTCCTCATGGCCGACGGCCTGACCCGCAAGCTGGACCACCTCAAGAAAAAGAAAGTCAAGCATCTGCATCCCAAGCCCCTGCGCATGGACGTGGAAGCCTTGCAGCGTACCAACCAGCTCAAGGACAGCGACCTGCGTGCGTTCCTCCGGGAGCACGGGCTTGAAATCGACCAGCCGCTGTGCAAGGAGGGCTGAAAATGTCCAAGAGCGACGTCATTGAAATGGAAGGCAAGGTCATCGAGGCCCTTCCGAACGCCATGTTCCAGGTGGAGCTGCCCAACGGCCATCAGATCATGGCCCACATTTCCGGCAAGATGCGCATGAACTTCATCCGCATCTATCCCGGCGACAAGGTCACCATCGAGCTGTCCCCCTATGATCTGACCCGTGGCCGGATCACCTGGCGCAGCAAGAGCTGAGGGCTTCCGGCTGATTGTTCCTGTCCGTTACGCTGCAAGGCGGCACAAGTTTCCCTTGACGGATCGGGGGAAAGCGTGTAAAATAGACAGGCAAGGGCTTGTCCCGATCGAGAATTTCCGGGGTGCTTGAAGCCGACTAATGCGCCCTCTACCATGTACATCAACTGAGGAGGTACCAGAACATGAAGGTTCGTCCGTCCGTGAAGCCGATCTGCGAAAAGTGCAAGATCATCAAGCGCAAGGGCAAGGTCATGGTCATCTGCGAGAACCCCAAGCACAAGCAGAAGCAGGGCTGATGTCCTATACGAACTCCGGGATGCCCGGGGTTCGTTTTTTATTTCCGGAAGAAAATTGACAGCGCCACGGGGATGCTGTACACTGGTGCATGAGGTGACAAGCATGGCGGAGCTGGTATGGGATGGACGGGGCAGCCTGGTGAGGCTGCGGGAGATGCTGGAGGGCCTGGGGATGCGCCGTCCGCTGCTGGTGGCGGGGGACAGGCTGTCCTCCCTGCTGGCGGAGCGAACGGGGCTGGCGCTGCCGCGCTTCGGGGGCTTCCATCCCAACCCGGACTTTGCCGACTGCAGCCGGGGGGCTGAATGCTACCGGGAGCAGGGCTGCGACGGGCTGGTGTCCATCGGCGGGGGCTCCGCCATGGATACGGCCAAGTGCATCAAGGCCATGCTGCTGGCCGGTTCGGCTGAGGGCGCGCTGGCCTATCATTTCAGCAGAGAGAGGAT
>JBJEUL010000281.1:0-9815 GCA_051883835.1 Aristaeellaceae bacterium | reverse complement strand
AGGCCACCAACCTGCTGTACCTGAAGAACTCCCAGCTGGCCATCGACGCCAACGATGCCTGGTTCTACCTGGGCATGGGCCGCGACACCACCGAGCTGGCCAAGGTTCAGGAAATCACCTCCGGCCACAAGTGGCCCAACGGCGTGACATTCACCACCGATGAGGCTGACGAGCTGGATCTGTACACCTCCAACCTGGGCACCTACGTGGTGGAGCAGTGCGTCTCCTTCCTGGTGGGCAACACCGACGTGAACGACGACGCTGCCTGGAACGCTTACCTGGACGGCCTGAACACCTACAAGCTGCCCCGCGTGCTGGAAATCTATCAGGCTTGCTACGATCGTTACCTGGCCCGTTAATCACGGCAACACCCAATCCGAAGGAGCAGCTGTCCTGACTCATTCGTGAGCATGCATCTCTTTCGGGTGAAAGGAGCGGCGGAGGACGCGAGGAATCGCCCCTCCGCCGTTCTCCATTTCTGCACCACCGAACATATGTAAGGAGGGTACGCCATGGCTCAGCGTGCTGTCAAGGTTGAGAACCGGCCTTCCCTGGGCAAGCGCATTGCCCGGGATATCGGTCACAACAAGTACAAGTACCTGATGATTCTGCCCGTGCTGGTCTATCTGGCCCTGTTCTGCTACAAGCCCATGTACGGCATCGTCATCGCCTTCAAGAACTTCAAGGTGGCCCGCGGCATCGAGAAGAGCCCCTGGGTCGGCCTGTTCTGGTTCGAGAACTTCTTCAACGATCCCTACTTCTTCCGCCTGCTGCGCAATACCTTCACCATTTCCGGCCTGACCATCCTGTTCGGCTTCCCGGCCCCCATCCTGCTGGCGCTGCTGCTCAACGAGGTGCACAACAACAAGTTCAAGCGCACCGTGCAGACCATCACCTACATGCCCTACTTCATCTCTCTGGTGGTGCTTTGCTCGCTGATCAAGATTTACTGCCAGCAGAACGGCCTGTTCTCCGACATCGTGGCCTTCTTCGGAGGAACGAAACAGAACTGGCTGCAAGACCCCAAGTACTTCCGGCTGATTTACATCCTCTCCGACATCTGGCAGGGCATCGGCTGGAACTCCATCATCTACCTGGCTGCCCTGTCCGGCATTGACCAGGAGCAGTACGAGGCCGCCCGCATTGACGGTGCGAACCGCTTCCAGCAGGTGCTGCACGTCACGCTGCCGGGTCTGCTGCCCACCATCACCATTCTGTTCATCCTGCGCATGGGCAACATCCTCAATGTTGGCTACGAGAAGATTCTGCTTCTGTACCAGCCCACGACCTACGAGGTGGCGGACGTGTTCTCGACCTACACCTACCGCATCTCCCTGGGTTCCACGACCGGTCAGCCGCAGTACTCGCTGTCCACCGCTGTCAGCCTGTTCAATACACTGGTGAACGTTTGCTTCCTGCTGTTGACCAACCTGATGAGCAGCAAGCTGACGGAATCCAGCCTGTTCTGATCGGAGGGTGAAGAAAATGGCTAAAAAAGATACCTTCGTGGATCCTAACAACCACATCAAGGCCTCCACGGCCAGCCGCATCTTTGACGTGGTGAACACCATCCTTCTGGTTGCGCTGTGCTTTGTGACGCTGTATCCCATGTGGTACTGCCTGTGCGCGTCCTTCACCTCCACGTCCTACCTGTCGGCGCATCAGGGCGTGCTGTTCTGGCCGCACATGTTCACCGCCAGCGCGTATCGCCTGGCTTTCACCCACCCGCTGCTGCTCAGCGGCTACAAGAACATCCTGATCGTGCTGGGCGTGTCCCTGCCCATCAACATCTTCCTGACGCTGTTCACCGGCTACTTCCTTGCCTCCAAGGATGTCATGCTCAAGCCGCTGATTCAGTTCCTGATCATGTTCACGATGTTCTTCAGCGGCGGCATGATTCCGGCCTTCCTGAACATCCGTGACCTGGGCCTGTACAATACCCTGTGGTCACTGATTCTGCCGGGTGCCATCAGCGTGTACAACTGCATCATCTGCCGCACCGCCATCGAGGGCGTGCCGGAGTCGCTCAAGGAATCCGCCTACATCGACGGCGCGAACGACATCATCATCGTCTTCCGCATCATCCTGCCGCTGATTATGCCCACCATCGCCGTGCTGCTGCTGTACTACGGCGTGGGCCACTGGAACGCCTGGTTCCCGGCCAGCATCTACCTGCAGGACAACAACAAGCTGCCTATCCAGAACATCATGCGCTCCATCCTGATTGCCAACTCCGACCTGCTCAACTCCTCCGGCAGTGAGACCGACAAGGTGGACGACTTCGCTGAAACCATCAAGTACGCCACCATCGTGCTGACCACCGTCCCCGTGCTGTGCATCTACCCCTTCCTGCAGAAGTACTTCGTCAAGGGTGTCATGATCGGCGCGGTGAAGGGCTGATGTCGTTTCCTGCAATCCGTCTTGACAGAACAACGAAAGGAAAGGTTGACCATCATGAGCTTTGATATCGTTGCGAACTTCCCCGACAAGGCATGGCTGGACGAAGTCGCTGCCAAGCTGCACACCAAGATGACCTATGCCGTGGGCAAGGCCCGCGAGGTGGATTACATGCCCTACTCCACCGAGAACGGCCAGTGGAAGCCCTGCCATATTCACTGGTGGACCAACGGCTTCTGGCCGGCGACCATGTGGCAGATGTACCTGGCCACCAAGGATGAGCTGTACCGGGACGAGGCCATCCGCGCGGAGAAGATGCTGGATGTAAACCTGGTGGACTACAAGGGCCTGAGCCATGACGTGGGCTTCATGTGGCTGATTCAGTCCGGCGTGCGCTATGCGCTGGAAGGCAATCAGGACAGCTATGACCGCACCATGAAGGCTGCGCAGCATCTGGCCTGCCGCTACAACCCCAATGGCTTCATCCGCGCCTGGAACGGCGAGGGCCGCGAGGGCTGGGCCATCGTGGACTGCATGATGAACCTGCCGCTGCTCTACTGGGCCAGCGAGGTGTCCGGCGACCCGCGCTTCCGCCTGATGGCCATGAAGCATGCCGACACCGCCATGGATGTGTTTATCCGCCCGGACGGCAGCTGCAACCACATCATCATCTTCGACGCGGAGACCGGCGAAGTGCTGGACAACCCCGGCGGCCAGGGCTACGAGTCCGGCTCCAGCTGGAGCCGTGGTCAGGCGTGGGCACTGTACGGCTTCACGCTGAGCTACCTGCACACCGGCAAGCAGGCATATCTGGATGCTGCCAAGCGGGTGGCCAACTACTTCATCTCCCAGATTACGGACGACTATATCCCGCGCTGCGACTTCCGTCAGCCCGCCGAGCCTGTGCTGAAGGACAACACCGCCGGTGCTGTGGCCGCAGCCGGCCTGCTGGTGCTGGCCCAGCAGCTGCCCGAGCTGGAAGCCGTGACCTACTATGACGTGGCGGTGAAGATGCTGCGCGCCATGGAAAAGACGGACATCGACTGGGAGCTGCACGACCCCGCCCTGCTGCAACGCTGCACCAGTGCCTACCATGACATCCCCGGCCGTCACATGACCATGAACTACGCTGACTACTACTTTGTGGAAGCGATTAACATGCTGCGCGGCCAGAAGCTGCTGTTCTGGTATCCCAACAAGTAAACACACACCTTGCAGGGGCCGTAGCCATCCGCTGCGGCCCCGCTTTGTACCAAGCGCATTGCCAAAAGAGGTTATGAGATGAAGAAGAACATCAACGCCGCCTGGCGTTTCACCAAGGATGCCGCGCTGGTCACGCCCGAGCATCTGCCGCTGTCCGTTGACACCTGGGATGCCGTTGACCTTCCCCACACCTGGAACGGCATCGACGGTCAGGACGGCGGCAACGACTACTACCGCGCCACCTGCTATTACACCAAGACCCTTTCCCGCCATGAGCTGCCCGAGGGCGAGCAGTTCTATCTGGAATTCGAGGCCGCTAATGCTTCCGCAGACGTGTATGTGAACGGCGCGCATGCAGGGCATCATGACGGCGGCTACAGCCTGTTCCGGGTGGACATCACACCCTTTGTGCAGGAGGAAAATACCATCGTTGTGGCGGTGGACAATTCCGTCAATGACCGGGTGTATCCGCAGAATGCCGACTTCACCTTTTATGGCGGACTGTACCGGGATGTGTACGTCATCGGCGTGCCCACGCAGCACTTTGCGCTGCTGGAGAACGGCACCCCCGGCCTGCGCATCACCCCCACCGTTCAGGGTGAGAACGCTGAAGTGGAGGTCATTGCCTTCCTGGAAGGCCTGACGGGCAGTGAAACCCTGAGCGTGACCCTGCTGGACGATGGTCAGCCCGTGGCTGCCGCCACCATTCCCGCCAGCGAGGGGAAGGCCGTGCTGACCATTGAGCAGGTGCATCTGTGGCATGGCCGGAAGGACCCGCACCTGTACACCTGCCATGCGGCCTTGAAGGACGGCACGACGGTGCTGGACGAGCGCAGCATCCGCTTCGGCTGCCGCACCTACCGCATTGACCCGGAGAAGGGCTTCTTCCTCAACGGCGAGTCCTACCCGCTGCGGGGCGTGTGCCGCCATCAGGATCGTCCCGGCATCGGCAACGCGCTCAAGCCCGAGCATCACCGGGAGGACGTGGACATGATTTGCGAGGTGGGCGCGAATACCATCCGTCTGGCCCACTACCAGCACAATCAGTTTTTCTATGACCTGTGCGATGAACGCGGCCTTGTCATCTGGGCGGAAATCCCCTACATTTCCCGTCATATGCCGGGTGGCCGTGAGAACACCTTCACCCAGATGCGGGAGCTGATTACCCAGAACTACAACCATCCCTGCATTGTGGTCTGGGGCCTGAGCAACGAAATCACCATGCAGATGTCCAACCCGGACGATCCTGACCTGCTGGACAACCATGTCAAGCTCAATGAGCTGGTGCATCAGCTGGATCCCACCCGCCTGACCGTGCTGGCAGCAGTGAGCATGTGTCCCATCACCGCCAAGTGCATCCGCATCCCGGACGTGGTGTCCTATAATCTGTATTTCGGCTGGTATGGCGGCAACACGTCCATGAACGGCCCGTGGATGGACCAGTTCCACGCCACGCATCCAAACATTCCCATCGGCATGAGCGAGTACGGCTGCGAGGCCCTCGACTGGCACACCTCCACCCCGGAATGCGGCGACTACACCGAGGAATATCAGGCGTACTACCACGAGGAACTCATCAAGCAGCTCTACACCCGCCCCTATATCTGGGCCACCCATGTGTGGAACATGTTTGACTTCGGCTGCGATGCCCGCAGCGAGGGCGGCTGCGAGGGCCGCAACAACAAGGGCCTTGTCACCTTTGACCGCAAGTATAAGAAGGATTCCTTCTATGCCTACAAGGCATGGCTGAGCGATGACCCCTTCGTGCATCTCTGCGGCAAGCGGTATGTGGAGCGCGCCGAGGATGTGACCCGGGTGACGGTGTATTCCAACCAGCCCGAGGTGGAGCTGTTGGCCAATGGCGTGAGTCTGGGCAAGCAGCAAAGCGACGTGCATTTCTTCTACTTCGACGTGCCGCTGGCAGGTGAAGTCCATCTGACGGCCCGGGCTGGTGCCTGCGAGGACACCTCCCGCATCGTCCGTGTAGCCGAGCCGAACATGGACTACATGATGAAGGAATCCGGCGATGTGCTGAACTGGTTCGAGATTGAGGCACCGGAGGGCTATCTGTCCATCCGAGACCGGGTGGGGGTCATTCTGGCCAATCCCGAGGCCAAGGAAATCCTGATGGAAGCCATGGCCAAGCGGTTCCCCGGCAGGCCCATGGACGATGGCTTCCTGAAGGCCTGCGAGCAGATGACGCTCAAGCGCATGCTGAGCATGGGCCGCTCCAACGGTGGTCGGCGCGAGATGATGCTGGAGCTGAACAAGCGGCTCAACGCCTGCAAAAAGTAAGCTCTGCCGGGTATGCCGTTTCCCTGCGGCATGCCCGGCCATTCTCCTGCCGGGACATTGGACAAGCAAGGGAGGGACATCAGGGATGAAGAAGGCCATCAGCAGGAACCGAGTGAAGGGCTTCCTCGATGTGTGCGGCCAGCGTATTGTCAACGAGGACGGCGAGGACGTGCTGCTCGTGGGCTGGGGGCTGGGCAACTGGCTGCTGTGCGAGGGCTACATGTGGGGAGCCGGGGATATTGCCCGCTCCGACAGGCACCGCCGGATTGAACGTGTCATCGAAGAGCTGGCCGGGAAAGCCTTTGCGGAACGGTTCTGGAAGCAGTTCCGGGACAGCTACATCACGCAGGAGGATATCCGCCTGATGGCTGAGATGGGCTACAACTCCCTGCGCATTCCCATCAATGCCCGCTTTTTTGTGCAGGAGGGGCCGGGCATCCACTTTCTGGAGGAGGGCTTCCAGCTGCTTGACCGGGTGATTGACTGGTGCGAGGCCTACGGCCTGTACGCCTTCATCGATCTGCACGCGGCCCCCGGCGGTCAGACCGGCGCGAACATTGACGATTCCGTGGACGATGTGTGCCGTCTCTTTGCCGACCCTGACCAGTTCGAGAAGGGGCTTGCCCTGTGGGAACGGCTGGCGCAGCGGTACGCGAACCGGTGGATTGTGGGCGGCTATGACCTGCTCAACGAACCCATCCGCCCGGTGCGCTTCCCCGGCGACCCGGAGCAGGACGTATACCTGCCCCGGCTGGTGGAGTTCTACGAGCAGTGCATTGCACGCATTCGCAGGCACGACCAGCGGCATATCATCGCGCTGGAGGGTCATCACTGGGCTGGCGACCAGGCCATCTTCACCCATGTGTATGACCCGAAGATGGTCATTGCCTTCCACCGCTACGCCTGTGCGCCAGACTTGGATGCCTTCCGTCCCTTCCTGGAGGTGTCCCAGCGGCTGAATGTCCCGCTGTGGCTCAACGAAGTGGGCGAAAACACCATGACCTGGTTTTCCGCCATGATGCCGCTGGCCCTGCGGCTGAACATCGGCATCTGCATGTGGACGTGGAAAAAGATGGACTGCACGAATTCTCCCTGCTCCATCACGCCGCCGGAGGATTGGGGACAGCTGCTCCAGTATGCCCGGGGTGGCCCGCATCCGGCCTATGCCAAGGCCCAGCGGGTACTGACGGCCCTGCTGAGCAACATGCGTGCAGAAAACTGCGTCATCAACGAGCATATCCGGCCCAATGTGTTCCGCATTCCCGGGTGCAGCATTGCCGGGACGGACTTTGACGCGCTGCCGGGCCAGCAGAAATCCTTCCGGCACCTGGATGTGGCCTATCCTGTCGTTCCCTACCGTCAGCAGACCGGCATGCAGCTGTGCCGCCGCTTTACGGACAGGGGGAACCGCTTCCCCTTTGACGGCGAATGGTCACAGTACATTTTGCGGCTTCAGGCGGGGGAATTCGTCACCTACACCCTCTACGATGTGTCCATTCACACGGGGTTGGAAATTCATTGCTACAGTGCGGAGCCGTCCTGCCTGACGGTCTATCAGGATGGACAGCAGCTAGGCAGCTTTGACCTGAGTGCCACCAGCTACAAGCAGATTCTGTCGGGGCTGCATCTGGTCAACGCGGACACATGCGCCATTCAGGTTGCCGTCACGCAGGGCTGCGTGGACGTGGAGGTTCTCGTCACCGACCCCGAGGCCGTTTGAGGAGGTGGGCAGCATGCGAAAAGTAACCATCAAGGATGTGGCCCGGGAGGCGGGCGTGTCCATCGCCACGGTTTCCAACGCGCTGAACAACGTGGATGTGGTGCAGGAAAAGACCCGCAATCACATTCTGGAGGTGGCGCAGCGGCTGCACTATGTCCCCAACATGAACGGCAAGCGTCTGCGTGCCAGTGACAGCCGAGTCATCGGCATGTTTGTGACCACGCTGGAGAGCAATTACATGGGCAATCTGGCCGACAGCATCGAGCAAGGATGCCTGAAGCAGGGCTATGATCTTCAGGTATTCTTCGCCCATGGCGTGGATGATTTGCTGGAAAAGCTCCAAAGCGGCAACATTGACGGAGCGATTCTCCACTGCGGCATGATGACGGATGATGACAAGCGGCGCGTTTCCGCCACCGGCATGCCTGTTGTGTTTCTGGATAACGAGTGGGTGGGGCCCACGGTATCCAGCGTGACCTTCCAGTCCTACGAGCATGGACGGATGGCGGCGGAATACCTCTATGGGCTGGGGCATCGGCAGTTGATGTATGTCAAGGGGGCCGTGACCAGCTTCCACAGCCAGCAGCGGCAGGCGGGCTTTCTGGATGCAGCCGCAAGTCTGGGGCTGACCATCCCTGAGGAACAGATTTTGATGGGTGATTATCGGCGGCGGACAGCGTATCGTGCGTTGCGGCAGTATTTGCAGAGCGGGCAGGCCCTGCCCCATGCTATCTTTGCAGCCAACGATCATAGTGCCATTGGCTGCATGGAAGCCTTGAAGGAATGCAGTGTGCGCATTCCGGAAGATGTGAGCATCATCGGCTATGATGACAACGAGATGTGCAGCATGGTTCATCCTGCCCTGACCACCATCCGCACCGATCTGCCCCAGCTGGGCGTGCTGGCCGCCAGTGAAATTTTGCGGCTGATGAACCATGCGTCGGGTCAGCAGGTGACGATTCCCGGGGAGCTGATTGTCCGTCAGAGCTGCAAGCTGCGCTGGGCTGCCGCCCAGACCTGCGCAGGGGTTTCACCCCTGCACCCCACAAGGGGCATCGCCCCTTGACCCCTTCGACGCTGGCGCGGCCTTTTGGAGAGCGTGGAACATGCAAAAACTCCTTGCAAACCAACGGTTTGCAAGGAGTTTTGTGTACGCCCGGCAGGATTCGAACCTGTGACCTTCAGAGTCGGAGCTTTACTCCCAGAGGACTGGAAACCTTTGCGCCATAAGGGTTTGCGGGTTCTTATTTCCATCAAAAATGCGATTTGAACCGTTTTTGAACCGTTTTGCTCTTTTCAACAATACGCCCGCTGATATGTCGTCGATCAGGAATCGAAGGCAATTGAATCACAGGAGAAGTTTGAAACAACACTATGCGCCACAGAGCAAAAATACGGTATAGGAAATAAACCGTCTTAAAACGGTAAAAAACAGGATCAGAGTTTAAGGTGTCGTGGGTACCGGATCATCCACAAGAACAAATCCGCGATGCCGCAGGAGAGAAAGACCCTGTGAAATTGTCAGTCTCCTGGATGGCGTATCGGCATGTGGCGTAGCAAGAAAACCAACGGGTGTATACGGTACGAGCCTGGAGAGGATGTTCCAGATAGCGGTCAGGAGCATCTTGCATATTTGGGGTGTGCAAGCGTTACAAAACAGGTTTTTTCGAGAACGTTGAAGACAGGAATCCAGAATCTGCCGGCAGATTCCATACAGACTTCCTTACAGTGATACTTGTCAAGCCAGAGAGCCAGCTCCTGCAAGCCCTTGGAAAAGGACGAGAAGCGAGCCTGACAGTACTCGGTACGGGAGTTTGCATCGGTGATACCGATACAGGCATAGATCCAGGTCTTGTGAACATCCAGTCCACAGCAGTTTTTACGGAAGATTTTGAACATGGCGTCCCTCCTGCAAGAAATTGCAGAGTCGGCAGGGACTGGCTGTCCGGCGAAATCGAGTCAACTTCGGAAGAGATAAGTTTACGGGCTACGGTTTTGCGCCATTCATTGATGCCTTTACGGACAGCCGACTCCATATAAATATGCGAGGTTTGCCGCTATGCAGCCCCGCCACTCACCTCCACGGGTTCTGTAGTATGCCGACTCTGCTGAATCCAGTATATCAATCAATTGAAACAAGCGAAAGTGGACTGTTCCCCGTCCAATGGACACTGGAAAAAAGAGACCTCCTGTTGTAGAA
>JBJEUL010000280.1:0-40836 GCA_051883835.1 Aristaeellaceae bacterium | reverse complement strand
ACCTGTACCGTTTCTTCACCGGGCTGAGCGACAAGCTGCGCCTGCCCATGGTGCTGCGCTATGTGGAGGGCCTGAGCGTGCAGGAGATTGCGTCCATCCTGCGCCTGCCGCAGGGCACCGTCAAGACCCGTCTCAAGCGCGGACGCGAACGCATGCAGCAGGACAGCTATTTCCAGGACATTGACCTGGACATCAACGACCTGTAAGGAGGTGCAAGGCATTGAAGCAGCTCAAGGATGTGGATTTCCGCAATGCCTTCGGCGAGGTGCCGGAGAGCTTCTCCCACCGGGTGCAGTATGCCCTGCGCCATGTGGAGGAGGAACCACCTGTGAAACAAGCAACCTTCCGCACCACAGCCATCGCGCTGGTGCTGACGCTGCTGGCGGCAACGGCTCTGGCGGCTGTGGCGGTCAGCCGGACAACGGATTTCTTCGGACGCTTCTACGGCGAGGAGAAACAGCTGCAACTGGAAACGGGCGATGAAGCTCCCGGCGGACAGAGCCATCGCGTCGGGGATATCGTCTGCACACTGGGGGATGTGGTGGCCGTGCGGGAAACGCAGACCTATGCCGATGCAGACAACACGCTCTCCACCTATGACACCATCGCGCTCTACGGCACAGGCGTGATTTCCCCGGCTCCGGACGCGAATGTCATCCTCATGCCCATGGATGAATACACGCTGTCCGACCCATGGGGCTATGACCTGCTCTACGGCATGGACGAGCCGTCTGCCGATGCCCCCACCTACGCCCAGAAGGCGGCGGAGACCGGCGCGGCCATCCGCATGGTGTCCGTCATCCCCAACTACCCCATCGGCGCGGATGGTCAGCCCTTCCCGGCGGATGTGGCCTACACGCTCATCCCCCAGCGGGATGGCACGGTGCTGTTCTCCTTCGAGGTCATCCCCAGCCCGGACGCACCCCTGCCCCGGCAGGACAGCTACACCCTGAGCCTGTGGCTGGGCAGCGATGCACTGGACGCGGACGGCAGCATCATGCCCGGCAGCCGGCAGGCGGAGGACTGGGTGGTGGAGCTTCGCACCCGGCCCGCGCCCGAAACGACAGCAGATGCGGCCTCCTACGCCATCAGCCATCAACGCGCCCTGTCGGCCTACTGGCAGGCTTTGCAGGCACCGTAATACCCCGACCAACTGCCGCGGCTGTTCCTCCTATTGGCAGCCGCGCTTTTCATGAAAGGAGTCCGTCACGATGCGAAAGCTGCTGTCTTTTCTGATTGTATGGATGATGCTCCCCTGCATTGCGCTGGGGGATGCGCTGCAAGTTGACATGCCCTGCCTTCATCCAGAGGATGAAGCCGCGTTTCTTGCCGGGCATCCTGGTCTATCCCTTGAATACGGCCAGCACGGCCTGTTCAACACTGGAAACGAACTCAATGCCGCCCTGCTCACGGGAACGATGGCCTATGATATCTTCACCCAGCGCAATGTCTACATGGACTACCGGCAAACCATGGCGCGGGGCTACTGCCTTGACCTGTCCGGCAGCGAGGTCATCCGTCAGGCTGTGGCGCGTATGGTGCCTGCCGTTGCACAGCAGGTCATGATGGATGGTCGCGTTTACGGCCTGCCCACCGGGGTACAGTTTGATTTGCTCTACGCGGACGAGGCGGTGTTTGAGCAGCTGGGCTATGATGCCACCGATGTGCCCAAGACCTGCGAGGAGTTTCTGTCCTTTCTGGAAGCGTGGGTCACTCGGCAGGATGCCGACCCGGAAGCCGTGCAGGTCTTTGGTGACTGGGATTATACGGTCTACGATGCCACCGCCTACACCGTGGAGCTTGCCCGGCTGCTGCTGGAGGAAGCCATCCGTCAGCAGCAGGCCGCCGGGGAAACGCTGTCCTTCTCCGACCCGATGCTGCTGGACGCATTGACCCGTGTCCGGCAAATTGGTCAGGCTCTCGCCCGGGTGGAGCCGCCGTCCGCGTCCGTTTCTGCGGGGGAATGGCGGACGAATCAGCCTGCGCTGTTCGTGCGCTACGACCCCAATCCATGGGGGCGCATGGCAGACTGGGGCATATCCCTGCGCATGCACCCGGAGCAGCCCTTCACCCTGCCGGTGATGCTGCAGGTGACCATGGTCAGCGCAGCCACCACGCAACCCGAAGTGGCCCTTGCCTATATGGAAGCCATCGCCGCCGGAAAGCTGTACAGGGTCGAAGACGCGGCATTCCTGTATCAGGATGTGGCGTGTGTGGTCAATGACGCTTACGGGGAGCAGCTGGCCTATGCGGCGCAGATGGTCGCCATGCTGGAGGGCATTGCTGCCGAGCCTGCCGCACCCATCAACACACTGGTGGAGGACAGCATGCTCAGCAGCACCTATCACGAGAACTTCGTATACTGGTATGCCGCGGCGCATCAGGAGGAGCAGCAGGACGCGGTGGAGCGCATGCTTGCGCGGTACCGTGCCCAGCTGGCAAACGCAGAAGCGGAGCGGTACATCGTTTCCCCCGCGCAGGTAGCGGACTATCGTCAGTGCGCGGAATACCTGTCCTTCCCGGTACCCAGCGCGTTCACGCCGGGCAGTGTGCATGCGCAGACCTTCAACAGCCTGCTGGAACGCTTTGCCGCCGGACAGATGGATGCCGCCCAGCTGCTGCGGGAGCTTGACCGTCTGGCACAGATGGCCGCACTGGAAGCCCTGTAACCCTGAAAGCCGAATGTTCCCCCATGGGATAGCAGTCCATCGTTCGCATGCGCTTGCAATCCCGCCATGGATATGGTATAGTAAGGCCGCGCAAAAGCATGACGATACGAACGAACAGGCGCAAAGGAGATTGATTCCATGCCTACGGATATTGAAATTGCCCAGGCGGCAACACCCCGCCGCATCGAGGACATCGCCCAGGCAGCCGGCATTCCCGCCGATGCCATCAGCCCCTATGGCCGCTACATCGCCAAGGTTGACCCCGCGCAGATTCCCGGTCAGGCCAAGGCCAAGCTGATTCTTGTGACCGCCATCAACCCCACCCCTGCCGGTGAGGGCAAGACCACGGTATCCGTGGGCCTGGCCGACGGCATGACCAAGCTGGGCAAAAAGTCCATGCTGGCCCTGCGCGAGCCTTCCCTGGGCCCGGTGTTCGGCATGAAGGGCGGCGCAACGGGCGGCGGCTATGCGCAGGTGCTGCCCATGGAGCAGATTAACCTGCATTTCACCGGCGACCTGCACGCCATCACCGCTGCCAACAACCTGCTGGCTGCCATGGTGGACAACCACATCCAGCAGGGCAACAAGCTGGGCATTGATCCCCGGCAGGTGTCCTGGCGGCGTTGTCTGGACGTGAATGACCGTCAACTGCGGCAGATTGTTTCCGGCATCGGCGGCAAGCCCAACGGCATGCCCCGGGAGGACGGCTTTGATATCACCGCGGCCAGCGAGGTCATGGCGGTGTTCTGCCTGGCCAGGGATTTGCAGGATTTGAAGGCGCGTCTGGCACGCTTGCAGGTGGCCCGCACTTTTGACGGGCGGCCTGTCACGGCGGGCGACCTGCATGCGCAGGGCGCGATGGCGGCCCTGCTCAAGGATGCCATCCAGCCCAATCTGGTGCAGACCATTGACGGTACTCCCTGCCTGATGCACGGCGGCCCCTTCGCCAACATTGCCCACGGCTGCAACAGCGTCATTGCCACCACCACGGCCATGAAGCTGGCGGACTATGTGGTGACGGAGGCCGGCTTCGGTGCCGACCTGGGCGCGGAGAAGTTCCTGGACATCAAGTGCCGGATGAGCGGCATCTGGCCCGATGCGGTGGTGCTGGTGGCGACAGTTCGCGCCCTGAAGGCCCACGGCGGCTGCGTGAAGGCGGAGCTCGCCAAGGAGAACCTTGCCTGCCTGGAAAAGGGCCTGCCGAACCTGCTGACGCACATTGACCACATCCGCAACGTGTGGCATCGCCCGGTCATTGTGGCCATCAACCGCTTCCTGAGCGACACGGAAGCCGAAATGGCCCTGCTGCGCGCAGCCTGTGAGCAGGCGGGTGCGCCAGTCGCGCTGTGCGAGGGCTGGGCCAAGGGCGGCGAGGGCGTGAAGGAGCTGGCCCAGCTGGTGTGCGACACCGTGGATGCCCAGCAGCCCTGCGAGCCTTCCTACACCTATGACATCACCCTGCCGCTGCGGGAGAAGATTGATATCATCGCCCGGCGGATTTACGGCGCATCGGAGGTGGCCTTTGGCGGCAGCGCGCTCAAGCAGCTGGCCAAGCTGGAGGAGGAGGGCTGGAAGGAATGCCCGGTGTGCATCGCCAAGACGCAGTATTCCATGAGCGATGACCCCAAGGCCCTGGGCGCGCCGGTGGGCCACACGCTGCACATCCGTCAGGTACGCCTGAGCGCGGGTGCAGGCTTTGTGGTGGCGTTTGCCGGTGATATCATTGCCATGCCCGGCCTGCCCAAGCTGCCTGCCGCTGAGAACATTGACGTGAACGAGGCAGGTCAAATTACCGGCCTGTTCTGATTCAAAGCTCAGGGAGCCTTCCGTATCATGCGGGAGGCTCCCTTTTTCTGGCCCCTCCGATGGAGGGGTTGTAAAACTGCGGTGTTTGGCCTTGCCTATGGCGTAGGGGAATGGTATAATGCTGATGAATCAACCCCATTGGTGACGAAGAATCGAGGAGGACAACCTTGATGATGAAACGATTCCTGGCGGCAGTCATGACCCTGTGCCTGCTGCTGATGATGCAGCCCGTTTCCCTCGCGGAGGAAGTAACGGAGGGTGAGCTGAGCCAGCAGGAGCTGGATGAGCTCAAGAGCATGGACGAGGGCGATGACGATGAGGAAGCCGTCATCGTGGTCGGTGCAACCTATCAGGAGAAAAGCCTTGAGGATTTCAATGCGTCCTCCCCTGCGCTGTATACCTGCCGTCTGTTGGCCAATTCCAGCATCTACACCCAGCGGGACACCGAGTCCAAGCGCGTCAAGAGCTACGGTACGGCCATCTCGGCGGAAGTGCTGTATGTCGGTGCCACCTGGGCCATCGTCCGCAAGGGCAGCGATATCGGCTATATCAACCGCAAGCGCATTTATGACGTGACACCGGTGGACCCTGTCAACACCCCGCCCTACGGCACGCAAAAAAGCACCTACATCGCCACCACCGCTGCCACCTGTGAAGTGCGCAAGTCCATGAGCGATGAGGATGAGAGCTGGGTGGTGCTCAATCCCGGCACCATGCTCAGCATCTGGCGGATTCAGGATGGCTGGGCCATTGTGCCCTACTGGCGCACCTACGGCTACATCAACCTCAACGACCTGACCGACCTGATTCCCGTCTCCCCCACCGATGAGCCCATCCGGGACGACAGCCCCATTGCCGCCTATACCTCCTATTACACCATGGTGCAGACCGACATCAACAAGGGCCGCATCATCAATATTTCCGTGGCCTGCAACCGTCTCACCCGCGTGATGCAGCCCGGTGAGGAACTGAACTTCAACGCCCATGTCGGCCCCTACAAGCGTTCCCTGGGCTATCAGCCCGCGTATGTCCTGATAGACGGCAAATCCGTCCCCGGGTATGGCGGCGGCACCTGTCAGGTGTCCTCCACGCTGTACAATGCCCTGCTCCAGCTGCCCGGTATCGAGATTCTCCAGCGGCGGCCCCACGGCCCCGGCGGTGCCAAGTACCTGCCCCATGGCGTGGACGCAGCCGTGGGCAATGACAGCCTGAACCTGCGCTTCCGCAACGGCTATGATTTCCCCATCCGCGTGGAGGGGCATACCAGCCATGACGGTGCCCTGCTGATGGTAATTTACAGGGCTGACTGATGAAGCTCTATCACCATCTGACGCAGGCCGTTTTCCTCCAGCGGCCCAACCGCTTCATTGCCCTGTGCGAGGCAGGCGGCGAGCGCGTCACCTGCCATGTGAAGAACACAGGCCGCTGTCGGGAGCTGCTGCTGCCCGGGGCAACGGTTTGGCTGGAGGAAAGCGACAATCCCCATCGAAAAACACGCTTCGACCTTGTGTGCGTGGAAAATCGCGGCTATACCGTCAACATGGACAGTCAGGCCCCCAATCCTGTGTTCCGGGAATGGCTGACCGATGGCGGCTGCCTGCCGGGGGTGCGTGCCATCCGCCCGGAAAGTCGCTGGGGCGATTCCCGGTTTGATTTTGCCTATGAGCGTGTGTCGGATGCCGGGGAAGTCCTGCGCGGCTTTGCGGAGGTCAAGGGCGTGACGCTGTTCGATGATGACGGCGTGGCCTATTTCCCTGACGCGCCCACGGAGCGCGGCGTGAAGCATGTGCGGGAGCTGATAGCCGCGCGGCAGGCCGGATATGAAGCCCTGCTGTGCTTTGTGCTGCAAAGGGAAAACGTCACCTTTTTGATGCCCAATGACAGCACCCATCCCGCCTTTGGGCAGGCGTTGCGGGAAGCCGAAGCAGCCGGTGTCCTGTTGAGGGCCGTGTGCTGCCGCGTCACCCCGGACAGCTGCACGGCGGAGCATACCGTCCCCATCATCCTATAACAGCCATTGGGCATTCAGCATGGCGATGGCACGATGACACACAAGAATGCCGCTGCTCACCGGACATGCTCTGGCGCATGAGGGAGCAGCAGTGCATGCACCACAGAAAGGAATGAATACCCCCCATGGCCAACATCGCATTGATTATTGCAGGCGGCTCCGGCAACAGGATGCATCAAAGTATTCCGAAGCAGTTTCTGACCGTGAATGAGCGTCCTGTCATTGTGTATACGCTGGAAGCGTTTCAGTCCCATGCGGAGATTGATGAAATTGTGGTTGTATGTATCAGCGGATGGGAACAGATGCTGTGGGCATACGCGAACCAGTTCAACATTACCAAGCTGAAGATGATTGTTCCCGGCGGCAGCAACGGGCAGGCCTCCATCCGCCATGGCGTGTATGCCATTGAACGCGAGCATGCTGCTGATGACATTGTGCTGATTCATGATGCCATCCGGCCGCTGGTATCGCCGGAGATTATCTCCGACTGCATTGCCACCACCAAGCAGCATGGCTGTGCGATTGCGTCGATTCCCTGCGCCGAGGCGATGCTGCAAACGGAGGATGGCGTGGTTTCCACCGGCAGCTATCCCCGTGATTTGCTGAAACGAACCCAAACACCCCAGGCATTCCGCGTGGGCGATATCTGCGCGCTGCACCGGGAAGCCCTCGAAAAGGGCATTACGAATTCCGTCGCCTCGTGTACCCTGATGATTGAGCTGGGCCGTCAGGTGTACTTTTCGGCGGGGTCGGAAAAGAACATCAAGCTGACCACCGTGGAGGACATTGATATTTTCAAGGCCCTGCTGGCGGCCAAGCGGTCAGACTGGCTCAAATAATCAAGGGGAAGGGCGGGAAAACAGGATGCACTACTCAGCGCGATACCTCTCGACCATGGCGGATGCGCAACGCTGTGTGAAGCATGCGGAGGCCCTGCAGGGCTGCTCCATCCTGATTACCGGCGGCGGCGGCCTCATCTGTTCGATGATTGCCGACTTCCTGCTGGTGCTCAATGATACAGCGCATCTGGGCATGCAAGTCTATGTGTCCGACAAGAATCTGGAGCAAACCGAAAAGCGTTTCGGTGAATGGCTCATCCGCAAGGATTTGACGGTGCTGGCCCATGATATCACGCAGCCGATTTCCGACGAATATGCCTTTGACTACATCATTCATGGCGCGAGCTTTGCATCCCCGGCAGCGTTCAGTCAGCTGCCGGTGGAGGTCATGCTGGCCAATATCATCGGCATGCGCAATGTCCTGGACTATGCGCACAGGCATCATTGCCGGCGCGTGCTCTACATTTCCTCCAGCGAGGTCTATGGGCCCAAGAGCGGCCCGGATTTGTATGATGAAGCCCACTATTACGGGATTGATCCGCTGAATCCGCGTTCCTGCTATCCCATGTCGAAACGGGCGGCAGAGACCCTGTGTGTATCCTTCCTGAAGGAGTACGGGACGGACTCGGTGATTGTCCGTCCCGGGCACATCTACGGGCCTACCGCCAACAAAAACGACAATCGCGCTGCAACGCAGTTTCTGGCCAACGCTGTCGCCGGTCAGGATATCGTCATGAAAAGCGCGGGTTCCCAGCTGCGCTCCTATTGCTATGTCGTGGACTGTGTGACAGCCATCGTGCATGTACTGCTCCATGGCGAAAAGGGGCAAGCCTACAATATCTCCAACCCGGACTCCGTTGTGACCATCCGTGATTTGGCGGAATGCATTGCTGCACAGGCCGGGGTCAAGGTCGTCTTTGAATGTGCGACCGATGCCGAAAAGGCCAGCTACAACATGATGGACAACTCTGCCCTGGATGCGACCCGGCTCCTCGCGCTTGGCTGGAAGGGTATGTTCAATCTTGAGCAGGGTGTAGGCGAAGCCCTGCAAATCATCCGGGAGAGCATGGAATAACCCATCTATCAGAAAGGAGTACCGCCCTTTGAAGAAGCTCTTGGCCCTGCTGCTGGCCCTGTCGATGGTGCTGACAGTTTCCGCCGCGCTGGCCCTGTCCGAAACAGTCATTGAACCGGCCTATCCTGTGCCGGAATATGTAACCTGGCTGCTGGATGTGGCCCGTGGTGAGCTTGGCTACACGGAGAAGTCCGGCGGCAGGACGAAGTACGGCGAATGGCGGGGTGACCCCTATGCCCAGTGGTGCGCCGAGTATCTGTGCTGGTGCGTGGATCAGGTGGATCAGCAGCACGGCACCTCCCTGCTGGAAACGGTGTATCCCCTCTATTCCGGCACGAACACGGGCAGGAACTGGTTCATCCGTCAGGGCCGCTATGTGTGCCGCTGGGGCAATGTGGAGGGCTGGGGCTATCAGTGGCTCAAGGGCGAGGACACGTTCATCACCACAGGCAGCTACATTCCCCAGCCGGGGGACTGGGTGTTCTTCACCTGGGACAGCGACCAGGACACCGACCATGTGGCCATGGTGGAATACTGCACGGTGGATGATGCCGGCAATGTGACCATCCATGTGCTGGAGGGCAACGCCCCCAACGCGGTGCAGCGGCAGACCTATCCCCTGACCTACACCCGCATCCTTGGCTTCGGCACGGTGCATGATGTGATGGACATTACCCTGCGCTCCGGCTGCTCCGGGGAGAAGGTTCGCCAGCTGCAGGAGAAGCTGATTTATCTGGGCTACATGGCACCGGGGCAGGCAGGCGGCACCTATGGCAGCGGCACGGCGCAGGCTGTGACTGCCTTTCAGGCGGATGAGGGCCTCAGGCAGCACGGCATTGCCAACATGGACACGCAGGCCGCGCTGGACAGGCTTTATCAGCAAACGCTGAATCAGGACCCGGCCACATGGCTGATTTCTGACGATGATGACTGACCGATGATGACAGGAGGGGTATCCAGCATGGATCCGATTTATGTCTTTGGTCACCGCAATCCGGACACGGACTCGGTGGTTTCGGCCATGGCCTTTGCCGCGCTGCACAATGCGCTGGGCGAGAATGAATATCAGGCGGCCTGCCTGGGCCGTCTGAATGACGAAACCGCCTATCTGCTGGAACGCTTCGGCTTCGAGCCGCCGCAGCTGCTCTCCAGCGTGCGCACCCAGGTGCGGGATATCGAATTCGACCATCCGCCGTTTCTCTCCTCCGCCGTGGCCATGAGCCACGCATGGGAGATTTTCCGCAGCAATCCCACGCTGTTCGCCCTGCCCGTCACCACCGACGGCGGGAAACTCTACGGCATGCTGACCACCACCAATGTGGCCGAGCGGGACATGGACTCCATCTATCATCCCGTGGCGGAGGATGTGCCGGTGTGCAATCTGCTGGCCGCACTGGAGGGCCGCATCATCAACCATGACGATGATGTGTTCGACCATATTTCCGGCGAGGTCATCATTGCCCTGCCCACCAAGGTCGACTGCCTGCGCGGGGTGAAGGAGGGCGCGGTCATCATCTGCGGTCAGCAGGAGGACGTGGTGGAGAAGGCTCTGGCCCTCAAGGCCAGCTGCATCATCCTGTGCCAGAGCGATTTGGCGGAGAAGTACCGCGGGCTTTCCTCCCCCACCTGCCTGATTGCCACGCCCTGCGATGCCTATCGCGCTGCCCGCATGATTTATCAGGCGGCACCCGTGGGCCGTGTGGCTGCCACGGAGGATATGACCTATTTCCACCTGGACGATTATCTGGACGATGTGCGGGAAACTGTGCTGCAAAGCCGCCACCGGGCCTATCCCGTGCTGGACGAGCATGACCGCGTGGTCGGCACGCTGGGCCGGTATCATCTGCTGCGGCCCCGGCGCAAGCGCGTGGTGCTGATGGACCACAACGAATGCGCCCAGTCCGTGCCCGGGCTGGAGCAGGCGGAGATTGTGGGCATCATCGACCATCACCGTCTGGCGGATGTGCAGACGGGCAATCCCGTTTTCATGCGCAATGAGCCGGTGGGCTCCACCACCACCATTGTGGCCTCCATGTATCAGGAGCTTGGCCTGATGCCCCCGGAGAAGCTGGCCGGATTGATGGCAGCGGCCATCCTGTCGGACACGGTGCTGTTCAAGTCCCCCACCTGCACGCCCCGGGACAGGCGGTTGGCACAGCGGCTGGCCCGCATCGCCGGGCTTGACCTGGACACACTGGGCCGGGAGCTGTTCTCCGCCGCTTCTGCCAGCGGCAAGCCGGTGAACGAGCTGCTGTCCACGGACTTCAAGGAGTTCCACATTGCCGGTCATACGCTGGGCATTGGCCAGCTCACCTGTCTGGACACGGATGCCGTGCTGGCACGGCTGCCGGAGCTTCTCCCGGCCATGGAGCTGATGAAGCAGAAAAACGCCTACGACATGCAGCTGCTCATGCTCACCGATGTGCTTCGCGAGGGCACGGAGCTGATTTTCCTGGGCGATGCGGACGTGATTCGCATGGCCTTCAATGTCAGCGATGTGCAGGAGAATCACGTATTCCTGCCCCATGTTGTTTCCCGCAAGAAACAGATTGTCCCTGCGCTGGCGTTGCTGTGGGGCTAAGACAAATGACGGAGGTACGCATGACCCGCCTGTTCAAGCAACTGACCGCCCTGCTGCTCTGTCTGTGCCTGCTGCTCCCCACCCTGGCCTGCGCGGAAGGGGCTCATGCCCTGCGCTTCACCCTGGAGGGGGAGCTGAATCCCGAGGCCTATCCCGAGGCTGAACGCCCGCTGATGGCAAGTCTGGCCGAGCTGATGGACATGATGACCCTGGAGGGCACCTTCGAGTTCAACGATGCGTGCATCGACCTGAACATGAATCTGCTGCTGGACCAGGCCGAGGAAACCCGCACGAGCTTCCGCCTGTACGGCTGCGAGGATACCTGGGCCCTGCAAAGCAGTCTGCTGGGCGGGCAGCAGCTGTATTTTCCCCTGACCAGCCTGCTGGAATTCTGCATGAAGGCCTACTTCCACCTGAACATTCCCCTGCAGCGGGTGGGTCTGCTGCTCACGCCCTATGTCCACAAGGATGCCTTCGCCACCTTCGCTTCCCTGTGGGAAGCCGTGATGAACACCACCGACGGCACCCGCACCATTGCCCGCAAGGATGTGCTGGAGCTGGCTGAGCAAATCGCCGATGCGTCCTGGACAGACCGTGCCTTCACCTACTGGGTCATGGCCCTCGCGCTGGAATCGGGCTATGATACCGCCATCATGGATGCCGTTGCCGGGCTGTATGACTGGGTGGACAGCTTTCTGGCCGAGGACGGCCTGACCATCACGGTGGATGGCGAGAATCAGCACTGGGCCACAGGCAGCACGATGCTCTTTTCCCGTACGGTGCGGGAAAACCGCACGACCATGGCCCTGTCCCTGCCAGAAAGCCCGGATGGCTATGTTGTCTCCGGCTTTCTCACCGCCCACCGCGATACGGCCCTGAGCCTGAATGCGCGCCTGACCGTGACGCAGGAGGAAAGCAGCATTCTGGATATGCGCCTGTCCGTGGATGACCTGCCCCTGACCCTTGCAGACCAAGGTATCTATTCATTGAACTATGATGTCACCGGCGCGGCCATGCCGGACGGCTTCCATATTGGCCTGGAGGGTACATTCACCGATGGGCTGTTCACCATCCGGCAGCTGAACACGCAGACCGGCGAAATCATGCTGACCCTGCACGGCACCGTCGCAGCAGGACAGACGGTTTCTCCCCTGAACTGGACGGCCCGGAGCATCAGCGGTGTAGCGTTCTTCTCTGTCAGCGATACCACCCTGTCCAAGTTTGCAGCGGATGTGCTGCCCAGCTTTGCCCGCGGCATGCTTCCCCTGCTGGCCCATATGCCGATCAATGCCTGCCAGCAATTGATGAATCTGGTGACGGACACCGGCATCCTTGACCTGATGACCGCATCCTCCACGCGCTTGGACGGAGAAAGCACATGGGACAGCGAGGACTGGCCCGATGAGGAGGACTGGTTCGACGAGGACTTCGACGATTTGGCCTGGGATGACGGAAGTGCAATCGAATAACATCCCGCGTCCTCTGTGCGGCGTTTCCATCATGGATGGGACGCCGCTTGTTTGTTCACAAATTGTTCAACAGATAACAATAGCACGCTATTGACATAGGTTCCTGTACTGCGCTATACTGATGGAGAGATACGATGACAAAGGAGGGAACCGTACCGTGTGCAGACTGCCCCGCAAAATGGGGCCGCTCATCAAGCGCATCAATGACTGCATCGCCAAGGAGGCCAACAGCCACCTGAAGGCGCACAACCTGACCCTTGCCCAGAACCGGCTGCTGATGACCCTGTACCGGCAGGCGCAGCACACCGCCACCCTGAAGGAGCTGGAAGGGATGTTCCACGTCTCGCAGCCCACCATGGCGGGGCTGGCGGAACGGCTGGAAGCCAAGGGCTTCGTGAACCGCTGCCCTGACCCCGCGGACAAACGCGTCAAGCACGTTCGGCTGACGGACGAGGGATACGCCATCTGTCTGGCATCGCTGCAGGATATCCACAGTCTGGAGGACCGCATGCTGGCCGTCCTCTCCCCGGAGGAACAGGAGCAGCTGCTGAATTTACTGGAGCGCATCGCCTCCAGCCTCTCCTGAGCCAAAGTAATCTACAGAAAGGATGAACGCCACCCATGCCATCCCAACCGTCCATGATTTCTACGCTGGGCCGCCAAATCAAGCAGTACAAGCGGCACTCCATCCTCACGCCCCTGTGCGCGGCCCTGGAGGTCTTTATGGAGGTGCTGATTCCCTACGCCACCGCCGCCATCATTGACAAGGGCATCACCGCTGGGGACATCGGTCAAATCTGCTTTTACGGGGTGCTGATGGTGCTGCTGGCAACGGCCAGCATGTTCTTCGGCATCATGGCAGGCAGGTATGCCGCTACGGCCTGCTCGGGCTTCGCGGCCAATCTGCGCGAGGCCATGTTCACCAACATCCAGACCTTCTCCTTTTCCAACATTGACAAGTTCTCCACCGCCGGTCTTGTCACCCGCATGACCACGGACGTGAACAACATCCAAAACGCCTATGGCATGTGCCTGCGCATCGCCGTGCGTGCCCCCCTGACACTCATCAGCTCGCTGTTCATGTGCTTCTTCATCAATGCACGGATATCGTTGGTGTTCCTGGTGGCGATCATCGTGCTGGCAACGGTGCTGTCCATCCTGCTGTCGAAGGTGTCGAAGCTCTTCTCGCAGGTGTTTGAGAAGTATGATGCCCTGAACGCTTCGGTGCAGGAGAACGTTTCCGCCATCCGCGTGGTGAAGGCCTTCGTCCGGGAGGGCTACGAGCAGGGCAAGTTCTCCAAGGCCTCGCTGAATGTGTGCAACCTGTTTGTTAAGGCCGAGAGCATCATTGCCCTGGGCAATCCTGTCATGATGCTGGTGGTGTATGGCTGCATCATCGCCATCAGCTGGTTCGGCGCGCACTTCATCGTGGCCGGTACCCTGACCACCGGCGAGCTGACCAGCCTGTTCAGCTATGTGATGAGCACGCTGATGAGCCTGATGATGCTGTCCATGATTTTCGTGATGCTGACCATGTCCCTGGCCAGCGGCCGCCGCATCGCTGAGGTGCTGAACGAGCAGGCCGACCTGACCAACCCCGACAAGCCCGTCACCCGCGTGAAGGACGGCAGCATCGACTTCCATCATGTGACCTTCTCCTACCGCACCACCGGCTCCGGCAAGCCCACGCTGCGGGACATCAACCTGCACATCAACGCCGGAGAGACCATCGGCATCATCGGCGGCACGGGCTGCGGCAAGTCCAGCCTGGTGAACCTGATTTCCCGCCTGTACGATGTGGACAGCGGCAGCGTCTCCGTGGGCGGGCTGGATGTGCGCCGCTATGACATGGAGGAGCTGCGCAATCAAGTGGCCGTGGTGCTGCAAAAGAACGTGCTGTTCTCCGGCTCCATCCTGGACAACCTGCGCTGGGGCAAGGAGGATGCCACCGAGGAGGAATGCCGCGAAGCCTGCCGTCAGGCCTGCGCGGACGAGTTCATTCAGCGCATGCCCGATGGGTATATGACCCACATCGAGCAGGGCGGCGCGAACGTCTCCGGCGGACAGAAGCAGCGTCTGTGCATCGCCCGTGCGCTGCTCAAGAAGCCCAAGGTGCTGATTCTGGATGACTCCACCTCCGCTGTGGATACCGCCACAGATGCGAGGATTCGCCGGGCCTTTGCCCAGCACATCCCCGGCGTGACGAAGCTCATCATCGCTCAGCGCATTTCCTCCGTGCAGGATGCAGACCGCATCATCGTGATGGACGAAGGCACCATTGCGGCCTTTGACACCCACGAAAAGCTCCTGCGCACCAGTGACATTTACCGTGAAATCTACGAGACGCAGCAGGGCGGCAGCGGCGACTTTGACGAAGCTGCCCTGGCCGATGACAAGGAGGTGGCGAACCATGCATAAAGGACCTGGTCCCCACGGCCCCAAGGGCATGATGCCCCGTGGCAGCATGAAGGGCCAATGGAAGCAGCTGGGCCGCGTGATGGGCTACATGCTGCGCAGCTACAAGTGGCTGTTCCTGCTGGTGCTGGTCTGCATTCTGGTGACGGCCCTGTGTACCATTCAAAGCACGCTGTTCATGCAGGTGCTCATTGACGATTACATTCTGCCCATGCTCTCCACCGCCAACAGCGGCGGCACGGTGGATTACGGCCCGCTGGGTGCCGCGCTGCTGCGGCTGGCTGTCATTCTCTCCTGCGGCCTGCTGACCAGCTATGCCTACAACCGGCTCATGGCGGTCATCTGCCAGGGTACCATGCACCGCCTGCGCAGTGAGCTGTTCACCCATATGGAAACCCTGCCCATCAAGTATTTCGACACCCATGTGCATGGCGACATCATGTCCGTATACACCAATGACATTGATGCCATGCGCCAGCTCATCGGCCAGACCATCCCGCAAATCTTCAATTCCATCATCACGGTGGTCATCACCTTTGTGAGCATGGTGCGCATGAGTCCCCTGCTGACCGTGCTGTCCCTGCTGATGATTGGCGTGATGATGATGGTCGCCGGCAAGCTCTCCGGCAAGGCCAGCGAGTACTTTGTGGCGCAGCAGCGCAATCTGGGCAAGGTCAACGGCTACATTGAGGAGATGATGACCGGCCAGAAGGTGGTCAAGGTTTTCTGCCATGAAGAAAAGAACATGGAAGCCTTCCAAGCCATGAATCAGGAGCTTCGCGCCAGCGCGGAGACCGCCAACGCCTTCTCCAACATCATGGGCCCGGTCAACAACAATCTGGGCCACCTGAGCTATGTGCTGTGCGCCGTGGGCGGTGCGCTGCTGGCCCTGGGCGGCATCGGCGGGCTGACGCTGGGCGGTCTGGTCAGCTACCTGACGCTGAGCAAGAACTTCACCCAGCCCGTGACACAGATTGTGCAGCAGTTCAACAGCATCATCATGGCCATGGCTGGTGCAGGCCGCGTCTTTGCGATGATGGACGAGCAGTCCGAGCAGGATGACGGCTATGTGGAGCTGGTCAATGCCAAGGAGCTGCCCGACGGCTCCCTGACCGAGAGCAGCGAGCGCACAGGTCTGTGGGCCTGGAAGCATCCCCATCAGGAGGACGGCACCGTCACCTACCGCCGTCTGGAGGGCGGCGTAACCTTCAATGATGTGGACTTCGGCTACTCCGAGGACAAGACCGTGCTGCACAACATCACCATGTACGCCATGCCCGGTCAGAAAATCGCCTTTGTAGGCGGCACCGGCGCAGGCAAGACCACCATCACCAACCTCATCAATCGCTTCTATGATATCCAGGACGGCAAAATCCGCTATGACGATATCAACATCAACAAGATTCGCAAGGACGACCTGCGCCACTCGCTGGGCATGGTGCTGCAGGACACGCACCTGTTCACCGGCACGGTGATGGACAACATCCGCTATGGCCGTCTGGATGCCACGGACGAGGAATGCATCGCCGCCGCCCGGCTGGCCAATGCGGACGGCTTCATCACCCGCCTGCCGGATGGCTACAACACCATGCTCACCGGCGACGGCGCGAACCTGTCGCAGGGACAGCGGCAGCTGCTGGCCATTGCCCGTGCGGCGGTGGCAGACCCGCCCTGCCTGATTCTGGACGAGGCGACCTCCTCCATCGACACCCGCACGGAAACGCTGGTGCAGCGTGGCATGGACGCGCTGATGAAGGGCCGCACAACCTTTGTGATTGCCCACCGTCTGTCCACGGTGCGCAACTCGGACTGCATCATGGTGCTGGAGCAGGGCCGCATCATCGAGCGCGGCACCCACGACGACCTCATCGCCCTGAAGGGCAAATACTACCAGCTCTACACCGGCAACGCCATCTCCGCCTAACCTCCAAGGGACCGCGCCAGCGTCGAAGGGGTCAAGGGGCGATGCCCCTTGTGGGGTGCAGGGGCAAGGCCCCTGCGCAGGTCTGGGCGGCAGCCCAGCTCCGCACGCTAAACCAACCCAAAAGGAACCGGAAAAACGCGAGTTTCCAAGCAGACGGCGCAGTTCGTCCGCGTTGGAAACGGCAGGTTCCTTATACTGCAAGAGCAAGAACGACCTCATCCGACCTCGCCGCGCCGGGAAGCATCCGAACGTTTCTCCCACTGCTTTCACACCACACAAAAAGGCCGTCCGCTCAGACGATGAACGGACGGTCTTTCCTTATTCCCTTACAGCTTCCAGGCCTTGATGCGTTCCATGGCCTGCTGGGTCTTTTCAAGGGTGTTGAAGGCGGTCAGGCGGAAGTAGCCTTCGCCGCTGGGGCCAAAGCCGGAGCCGGGCGTGCCCACGATGTTGCACTCCTTGAGCAGCCGGTCAAAGAACGCCCAGGAGGTCATGCCCTGCGGCACCTTCAGCCAGATGTAGGGCGCATCCACGCCGCCAAAGACCGTAAAGCCAGCCTCCGTCAGGCCCTGACGGATAACCCGCGCATTTTCCATGTAATAGTCGATGGTCGCCTTGATCTGCTGCTGGCCTTCCTCGGTGTAGACAGCCGCCGCGGCGCGCTGCACGGGGTAGCTCACACCATTGAACTTGGTGGACATGCGCCGCTTCCACAGGGCATTCATCTCCACCTTGTTCCCCTGGCCGTCCAGACCAAAGACGGTATGCGGCACGATGGTATAACCGCAGCGGGTGCCGGTGAAGCCCGCCGTCTTGGAGAAGGAGTTGCACTCAATGGCCACGTCCTTCGCGCCCTCCACCTCGTAGATGCTCAGAGGGATGTCCGGCGTGGTGACAAAGGCGCGGTATGCCGCATCATAAATGATGATGGCACCGTTGGCCCGGGCCCAGTCCACCCACACCTTCAGCTGCGCCTTGGTCAGCACGGTGCCGGTGGGGTTGTTGGGGTAGCACAGATAAATCACGTCCACAGGCTGGGTGGGCAGCGCAGGCACAAAGCCGTTCTCCGCGTTGCAGGGCAGGTACACCAGCCGATCCCACTTGCCATCCACATAGGTACCCGCACGGCCTGCCATGGCGTTGCTGTCCACATACACGGGATACACCGGGTCGGTCACGGCAATCACCGCATCCTCGCTGAACAGCTCCTGAATGTTGCCCACATCGCACTTCGCGCCGTCGGAGATGAACACCTCGTCATAGGCCACCTCCACGCCCCGGGAAGCATAATCGTGCTCGCGGATGGCGTTGACAAGGAAGTCATAGCCATAATCCGGGCCGTAGCCGCGGAAGGTCGCCTGACAGCCCATCTCGTCCACAGCCTTGTGCATGGCCGCGATGACCGCAGGGGCCAGCGGACGGGTCACATCGCCAATGCCCAGACGAATCACGTCCGCGTCGGGGTTGGCTTCGCTGTACGCCTTGACCCGGCGGGCAATCTCCGCAAAGAGATAGGAGCCCGGTAGCCTCTGAAAATAATCGTTGATATGGAACATAAGCCTTCTTCCACCTTTCTGTGCTTATTCGCCCAGCCACTCGCCGTCAAAGACAAAGGTCGCGGGGCCCTCCTGATACACATGGTTGTCCTCGGGCGACCATTCCAGCTCCAGTGAGCCGCCCAGCAAATCCATCGTCACCCGGCGATCCGCCTGCCCGGTCAGCACCGCCGCCACCAGGGATGCACATGCGCCGGTGCCGCAGGCCAGGGTCTCCCCTGCCCCACGCTCCCAGACCCGCATGCGCAGATGCTCCCGGCTGATGACCTGCACAAACTCCGTGTTCGTGCGGCGCGGAAACACGTCATGATGCTCGAACATCGGGCCAAGCTCCGTCAGGTCGATGGCATCCGGCTCTCGGACGAATACCACGCAGTGCGGATTGCCCATGGATACGCAGTGAATCTTGTAGCTCGTGCCACCCACGCGCAGGGTCGTGCCCATGATGACCTCACCGGGCAGGGTGGTGGGAATCAGCGCGGGCGTGAGGACGGGTGAGCCCATGTCCACCCGCACGCTCTGCACCTTGCCGCCAACCACCTTCAAATCCAACTGCTTGAGACCGCCGCCGGTCATGACGGTGATGCTGGTCTTTTGCGTCAGGCCCCGGTCGTAGACATACTTGCCCACACAGCGGATGCCGTTGCCGCACATCTCGCCCTCCGAACCGTCGGCGTTGTACATCTTCATGGCGAAGTCCGCCACATCGCTGGGACAGATGAGAATCACGCCGTCGCTGCCCACGCCGAAATGCTGCTGACTCATGCGCCGGGCCAGCCCGGAGGGATCCTCCACATGCTCCTCGAAGCAATTGATATAGATATAGTCGTTGCCGATGCCGTGCATTTTCGTGAATCGCATGCCCCGTACCTCCCATATCTCCATCGCGGGAGGGGCTGTCCTGCCCTTCCTCACGGCAGCTTATTATAAGGTATTTTGTCCGCGGCGTAAAGCTTTACGCAGAAAAAAATGCACACGAAGCACGAACACGGCACCAGCGGGCAGCATCAGGCCCTGCTGGTGCCGTGGCATGGACGATGACCGCGTTACTCCACCACCACCGTCGCTTCCTGGACAAGCTCCTCCGGGATGTAGGCAGGGTCTGCTGTGGTTTTCGCATCCTCCTGGCGCAGGAAGGTGTTCAGCTCCTTCAGGCGGTTGATGCGGCCCTGCACCCGCAGCCCTGTCAGGGCCTTGGAACGGTAGCGGTCAAAGAGTGCACGCACACCCATGGTCACGGGCAGCGCAGCCCAGAAGCCTGCCATGGAGGCTACCGCGCTCCCCACGCCCAGGGCCGCGCCCGTCTTGAACGCCCGATAGGCACCATCTGCCGCACCGGTCTTGCCCGGCTTGCGGCCCAGCAGCACCTTGCTGCCCTCATCCACCGCAATGATGGCAAAGGGCAGTGCCGCGCAGACAGACTCCGACAGCTCCGTCATCAGCCCGGCTTCCTCCAGCACACCCGCATCAACGGCAATTTCGTCCATGTAGGTCAGACCCGTTGCCAGCGCGTCCACCACCGTGTCGTGCTGGCGGCGGCGGTACTCCGCCACGATTTCGGCATATGTTTTCATCTGTACCTCCTGTTTCATCCCAGCAGGTTCAGCAGCGTGACCAGCAGCCATGTGCCGCAGACGATGGATGCCAGCACCGTAACCTGGCTGAGGATGCTGCTGATGTTCTTTTTCTCCTTCTCCGGCTTGGCAAGCAGCGCAGCCTTGGCCTTTTCCAGTGCGGCCAAGCGGCGGTCAATGTCCTCCAGCTTGCGGTCAATGTCCCGCTGGTTCTCCCGCATCATGCTTTCCATGGCGGTCTGCTCGCTGCGCAGACTCTGAGCCGCCGCGTCCTGCTCCCGGCGCACATCCTCCACGGCCTGGCGCAGACGGGCCTGATCCTCGCACAGACCTTCCGCCACCAGCGTCATTTCCGCCGTAAATTCCTCAATCAGGGCACTGGTATTCTCGCCCTTCACCGCCTTGACGGCGTTGTTCCATAATTGCAGGGGCTTGGCGATATTCTTCTGCTCGCTCACAGGCTCACCTCCTTGTTCCTGTCATTATACCACGTTCAGGGCGCAATGCCAATCCATCCCGCCCAAATGTCACTATCCTGCATCCCATCCAACGTTTTGCCAGCCCAAATTCCTGCCAATGGGTGTTCATTCTCCATGCTTCATCACATATTGACAAAATAATTTGTGATTTTTCTATTGACAATGTCCGAAGGCTATGATATTCTTGATAAGGTAATGAAAACGTTACCGACAACGATGCCGGTACTGACGGCTGCCTGAAGGGAGCCGTCAAGAAAGGTACCCCATCATGAAGATTTACACCATCAAGGACATCGCCCGCAAGGCCGGTGTGAGCGTGACAACGGTCTCCCGCGTGCTCAACCACCGGCCTGACGTGAACTGGGAAACCCGCGAAAAGGTCGAGCAGGTCATGGCCGACTGCCACTTTGTGGGCAACGCCAATGCCCGAGGCCTCAAGCAGACCGACAGCGATGTGGTCGCCATCATCCTGCGGGGCCGCCGCAATCCCTTCCTCTCCGCGCTGGCCGAGGCCATGATGCACTATGGCCGGGACAGCAAGGCCGCCTTCCTGCTGGAGTTCATCGACGAAAGGGACGATGAGTTTCAGACTGCTCTCCGGCTCTTTCATGAGAAGCGCGTCAACGGCTTCATCTTCATCGGCAGCCGCATTGACGAGCGTTCCGCCGTGCTTGATGGCATGGACATCCCCATGGTGTTCGCCACCGGCGGCTTTGGGCATGAACGGCTGCCCCACTCCTGCTCCGTGTCGGTGGATGACCGGGCCATGGCTTGCGCAGCGGTGAAGCATCTGCTGGAGTGCGGACATCGCAGCATTGCGGTGTTCGGCGGCAGCCGCAGTACGGGCGACAATCTCTCCCTGCGCTATCTGGGTGCACTGGATGCCTTCCGGGAAGCCGGCATCGCCTTTGACGAGAGCCGGTATGTGGAAACGCTCTTTTCTCTGGAGGGTGCCTGCGCCAGCGCGAAAGCCTACTTCGCCAACGAGCCGGACACCACAGCGGTGTTCTGCATGTCGGACATGGTGGCCATGGGGGTCATCCGGGCACTGCATGATCTGGGCCGGAGGGTGCCGGAGGACGTGAGCGTCTTTGGCTTTGACGGCACGGAGATGGGCGGGTACTTCATCCCCCGCCTGACCACGGTGGAGCAGCCTGTGGATGACATCGCCCGCGAATCCGTGCGTGTGCTGATGGACATGATGCAAAACGATGCGCCCCCTGCCGATGTGGTGGTGGACGGTATCATCCGCCTGCGGGAATCCGTCCGGTAAGGGCGGCAAGTAGCAGCCCGCATTTCTGGACAGGCTAACTGTCCCATCCCTACTGTACTCCACGCGGCCCCCCGCGTGAGATATATTCAAGGAGGAATCTTTCCATGAAGAAGTTCCTGGCAATGGTTCTCGCCCTGACCATGATGCTGACGATGGTCGCATCCTGCGCCACGGCCGAGGAAGTCTCCCTGCGCGTCTGGGTCGGCGCGAATGAGGATATTGAGTGGATCAATACCGTCATCGCCAACTTCCAGGCCGCTAACCCCCAGAACACCTACAAGATTGAGGTTGGTGTGCAGACCGAGGGCGACTGCTCCAAGGTTGTGCTGACCGACCCCACCGCCGCCGCTGACGTGTTCACCTTCGCGGATGACCAGTTCAACAGCCTGTACAACGCCGGTGCGCTGCAGCAGGTCGTGATTGACCCCGAAGCGGTGATCGCCGCCAACACCCCCGGCTCCGTGACCGCCGCCACCGGTGCTGACGGTGCCCTGTACGCCTACCCCGCTACCGCCGACAACGGCTACTTCATGTTCTACAACAAGGAGTACTTCACCGAGGAAGACGTGCAGACCCTGGACCGCATGATGGAAGTGGCCGCTGCCGCTGGCAAGAAGGTCGCCTTCCCCATGAGCAACGCCTGGTACTTCTACTCCTTCTTCAAGGGCGCGGGCCTGACCATGACCGTGTCCGAGGACGGCGTGACCAACGTGTGCGACTGGAACACCACCGAGGCTCCCATCACCGGTGCTGAGGTTGTCGAGGCCCTGCTGGCTGTGGCCGCCAACCCCGGCTTCATGGAAGCTGACTCCGATCCCTTCGTGGCTGGCGTGAAGGACGGCACCATCATCGCTGGTGTGTCCGGCACCTGGAATGCCAACACCGCCGCTGAGGTGTGGGGCGACAACTACGCCGCCGCCAAGCTGCCCACCTTCACCGTGAAGGGTGAGCAGGTGCAGATGTCCTCCTTCGCCGGCTTCAAGCTGGTGGGCGTGAATGCCTACTCCGAGAACGTGGGCGACGCCATGGACTTCGCTGCCTTCATGACCAACGAGGAGTCCCAGACCCTGCGCTTTGAAATGCGCTCCCAGGGTCCCTCCAACATCAACGCCGCTGCTTCCGAGGCTGTGCAGGCCAATCCTGCCATCGCCGCGCTGGCTGCCCAGTCCGCTTATGCTGACGTGCAGCGCGTGGGCCAGGCCTACTGGGATGCCGCCGCTGCCCTGGGCAAGATCATTGTCAACGGCAACCCCGACAACATCCCCCTGCAGACGCTGGTTGACAACTGCGTGGCCGGCATCACCGCCGTGGGCCTGCAGTAAGCTCTGCTGAGTCACTGAATCCGCCGCCCTGTGCCTTGATATCACCCATCGGGGCGCAGGGCGGCCCTTTCGTTCGACCCCTACCATGAATACATAAGGAGCGCGGGAGCTATGGAAAAAGGCAAAGCCGCCGTCCCGGCCAAGAAGCCCGGGATTGTTCGATTCTTTGCAGCAATCGCTGAATTCTTTACGAGTACCATCCGTTCGTTCATTGACGGTGACATCTGGGTCAAGCTCTCCGCCCTCCTGTGCGGTGCGAGCTGCTTCGCCCGCAAGCAGTACGTCAAGGGCTTCCTGCTGACGCTGGTGGAAGCCATCATTCTGTGGGTGATCCCGGGTGTTTTCTGGCCCTACATGGCTGACCTGGGCACGCTGGGTACTGTGCAGGCCCAAAAGACCTTCAACCCCGAGACCCGCAAGAATGAATGGAATGATTACGACAACTCCTTCCTGATTCTGCTCTTTGGCGTGATTGGCATCCTGCTTGTCATCACCGCTGTGGTGCTGTGGATGCGCAACATCCGCGCCGCCCGTGAGGTGGAGGAACGTGCCAAGGCTGGCAAGCATGTCAACAGCTTTGTCGAGGATCTGCAGGACTGCCTGGGCGTGAAGTTCCATCGCACGCTGCTGTCCCTGCCGGTGCTGGGCGTGGTGCTGTTCACCGTCCTGCCGCTGATTGTGATGATTCTCATCGCCTTCACCAATTACGACCGCAATCACCTTGTGCCCAGCAAGCTGTTCACCTGGGTCGGGCTGAAGAACTTCTCCAGCCTGTTCGTCACCGCTGCCGATTCCACCTTCTCCTACGCCTTCTTCCGCGTGCTGGCCTGGACGCTGGTGTGGGCCGTCATCGCCACGCTGACGTGCTACATCGGCGGCATCCTGATGGCTATGTTCATCAACAACAAGAACACCTACGGCAAGAAGTTCTGGCGCGTGTGCTTCATGGTGGCCATGGCTGTGCCGCAGTTCGTGTCCCTGCTGCTGGTGCGCAACTTCTTCCATGACTCCGGCATCGTCAATACCATGTGCAAGAACGCCGGTATCACCGACTGGCTGTTCTCCATTGGGGCCATTCCCACAGCCAACTACATTCCCTTCCTGACACACCCGGCATGGGCAAGGCCGATGATTATCCTCATCAACATCTGGGTTGGTATCCCCTACCAGATGCTCATTGCCACCGGCATCCTCATCAACATCCCCACCGAGCTGCTGGAGGCCGCCAAGATTGACGGCGCGAACGCCTGGCAGTCCTTCAAGTCCATCACCATGCCCTACATCCTGTTCATCACCGGCCCCAGCCTGGTCAACAGCGTGGTGGCCAACATCAACAACTTCAACGTCATCTGGCTGCTGAGCCGCGATATCTACACCACCTCTGACCAGCTGATGGCCAACGCCAACGCCAACGAGGTTGACCTGCTGGTGACGTGGCTGTACCGCCTGACGCAGGACCAGAGCAACTACAAGATGGCCTCGGTCATCGGTATTCTGGTGTTCGTCGTCTGCGCCATTCTGACCCTGGTTGCCTTCAACGGCATGATTAAGGGCGATAAGGAGGAGAGCTTCCAGTGAAAACCAAGACGATCCGCATCATCATTCGCCACATTGTGCTGGCTGCGCTGGCTGCCTTCTGGCTGATTCCCATTCTGTGGCTGGTCGTGACCTCCTTCGGCGTGGACAAGGGCCCCAACATCTCCACCTTCTTCCCCAAGGCCTACACGCTGGACCACTACAGGGCCATCCTCTCCCCCGGCGGCGACAGCGTGAACCAGTTCCCCCAGTGGTTCATGAACACCTTCGTTATTGCTGCCTTCACCTGCGTGATTTCTACCCTGTTCGTGCTGATGGTGGCCTACGCCATGTCCTGCATGCGCTTCAAGGCCCGCAAGCCCCTGATGAACATTGCCATCATCCTGAACCTGTTCCCCGGCTTCCTGTCCATGGTGGCTGTGTACTTCATCATGAAGGAAATCGGCCTGACCAACTCCAAGATCGGCATGGTCATTGTGTACTCGGCAGGCTCGGGCATTGGCTATCTGATTGCCAAGGGCTTCTTTGACACCATCAGCAAGTCCCTGCGCGAGTCCGCCTATCTGGAGGGCGCGAACGAGTTCACCGTGTTCTGGAAGATTATCATTCCCCTGTCCAAGCCCATTGTGGTGTACACGGTCATCAACTCCTTCCTGGCTCCCTGGATGGACTTCGTGATGGCCTCCCTGATGCTCAACTCCGGCGTGTCTGCCGAAAAGACCGTCGCGCTGGGCCTGTTCTCCATGGTGGACAAGGTCAACCGCAACAACTACTTCGCCCAGTTCTGCGCGGGCGGCGTGATTGTGTCCATCCCGATTTCCATCCTGTTTGTCATCATGCAGAAGTTCTATGTCGAGGGCATCACCGGCGGCTCCGTCAAGGGCTGATGCCTGCCTGAATCCCGCCCGCGTGGGCATGGGAGGTACGATTATGCTTCGTTCACTGTGCGCTCTGCTGCTCGCGCTGGCCATGCTGACCGGCGGCGCGCTGGGAGAAACGCTCCCGGCGCAGCCGGTCTCCGGTGTGACCTATGAGATTTTCGTGGCATCCTTTCAGGACAGCAACGGCGATGGCCGGGGCGACCTGCAAGGTATCATCGACCGGCTGGACTACATCGAATCCCTGGGGGTGAGCCGCATCTGGCTCATGCCCATCCATCCCTCCGTCAGTTACCACAAGTATGACGTGATGGACTACTGCGCCATTGACCCGGCTTACGGCACTTTGGAGGACTTCGACGCGCTGACCGCCGCCTGCCGGGAGAGGGGCATTGGCGTGATGCTTGACCTGGTGGTGAACCACACCAGCAAGCTGCACCCGTGGTTCCTGGAGGCCTGCCAGGCCCTGCGCGACGGCACGGACAGCCCGACCATCCACTGGTACAACTTCACCCAAGGGGAAGGCCAGCATCCGGTATCCGGCACGGACTGGTACTATGAGGGGCAGTTTGGCGACCACATGCCCGACCTGAATCTGGACAACCCCGAGGTGCGTGCGGAAATTGCGCGTGTGATGACCTTCTGGCAGGCGCACGGCGTGACCGGCTTCCGGCTGGATGCCGTGACCAGCTACTACACCGGCGCGAATGATTCCATCCGCGATTTCCTGACCTTCCTGTGCGATACGGCCCGGGCCAATGACCCGGACTGCTATCTGGTAGGCGAGGTTTGGGCGGATGAGGGCACCATCCTCGACCTGTACCGCAGCGGTGTGGACAGCCTGTTCAACTTCCCGGCTTCGGACAACAACGGCACCTTCGTGCAGGCCGCCCTGAACGCCAAGGGTGCAGCCGCTGCCCGGCTGCTGGCGGACTGGAACGGCAAGGTGAAGGCCACCTCGCCCGCATCGGTGGATGCACCCTTCCTGACCAATCACGACCAGGCCCGTGCCGCTGGCATGCTGCGCCTGAAAGCTCCCTTTGAAAAGACCGCTGCCATGCTCTATTTGCTGGCTCCCGGCTGTCCCACCGTGTACTATGGCGAGGAGCTGGGCATGACCGGCTCCGGCAAGGACGAAAACAAGCGTCTGCCCATGGTATGGAGTACGGCTGAGGGCACGGTGCTGTGCAATCCCCCTGCGGATGCCGACCAGAAGCAGCGGCTCAAGGAAGGCGTGGATGTGCAGGACAGCGACCCGGACAGCCTGCTGAACTGGTACCGGCAGCTGATCCACCTACGGAGCCTTGCGCCGGAGCTGCTGCGCGGCACCATGACGGCCATCGACCTGGGCAACCCTGCCGTGGCCTGCTACCGTGTGGAGGATGCAGGCAGTGCGGTGCTGGCCCTCATCAACACCCACCAAAGCGAAGCGGTCACCGTTTCGCTGGAGGGACTGGGCAGCCTGACCCTGCTGGGCAGCGTGGGCATGCCGGACTCCCCTGCCCTGCCGGCGGACGGAAGCCTCACACTGCCTGCCATCTCCTGCATGCTGCTGCGTGCGGAATGATGCTTTTCCCATGCTTCTCCTGACCTTGCGGGTCACGCAGACCCGCACTTTTTACCGCATGGGCGGTAACGATTCCATGATACGAAAGGATGAACCATCATGCGCAGAAGCGGTATTTTGATGCACATCACCTCCCTACCCGGCCCCGGCGGTGTGGGCACGCTGGGCAAGGAAGCCTATCAGTTTGCGGATTTCCTCAAGACCAGCGGCATGAATCTGTGGCAGGTGCTGCCCATGGGCCCCACCGGCTATGGCGAATCCCCCTATCAGTCCTCCAGCGTGTTTGCGGGCAATCCCCTGCTGATTTCCGCCCAGCGTCTGGTGGAGGAAGGTCTGCTGGATGATGACCTTTCCGGGGAATATGTGCCGGAAAAGGTGGATACCGTTGATTATGCCCAGGCTCGCCAGAGCAAGGAAACGCTGCTGCGCAAGTGCTTTGCCCAGTCCGAGGGCAAGCTGTACTGGGACATTCAGCACTTCATGCAGCACAACCCCTGGGTAGCCGACTTCGCGCTGTTCACGGCGGTGAAGCAGCACTTCAACAACGTGATGTGGACGAAGTGGCCTGACAAGGCCATCCGCATGCGGGAGGAGGAGGCGGTTGCGCGGTATACGCAGGAGCTGAACGAGGAGATTCGCTATCACATCTTCTGCCAGTACCTGTTCCGTCGGCAGTGGTTTGCCCTGAAGGGGTACTGCAACGAGCGCGGCATCCAGCTTTTTGGCGACATGCCCATCTATGTGGCCGAGGACTCCGCCGACACCTGGACGCACCCGGAGGTGTTCCAGCTGGACAAGGATCGCGTGCCGACCCAGGTGGCGGGCGTGCCGCCGGATCTGTTCTCCGCCGACGGCCAGCTGTGGGGCAATCCCCTCTACCGCTGGAGCTACCTGCAAACCCGCAACTATGACTGGTGGGTGGAGCGCATGCGCGGCATGGCGGAAATGTACGACATCATCCGCGTGGATCACTTCATTGGCTTCGCGAACTACTACTCCATCCCCTATGGCGCGCCTACGGCCCGCGGCGGCCGCTGGATTGCCGGCCCGGGCAAGAAGCTGTTCACCACCTTCCGCCGTCAGCTGCCGGGGCTGAACGTGGTGGCCGAGGATCTGGGCGTGCTGAACGAGCGGGTGTATGACCTGCTGGACTTCGTGGGCTATCCGGGCATGAAGGTGCTGAGCTTCGGCTTTGGCGGCGGCAAGGACAATCCCCACGCGCTGGCCAACTGGACGGAGAATACCGTGTGCTACACCGGCACCCATGACAATGACACCGTGCTGGGCTGGCTGAAATCCGCCGATGAGGTATCACTGAAGGACGCCCGGGAAACACTGGGTTTTGAGGATTTGGAGGACGGCCCCGAGGCCTTTGTCCGCTGTGCGATGGAATCCGTGTCCAAGGACTGTGTGATTCCCATGCAGGACATTCTGGGTCTGGACACCGATGCCCGCATGAACATGCCCAGCACCATCGGCGGCAACTGGATCTGGCGCATGAAGCCCGATGCCATCACCCCTGCGCTGGTGGAGCGGCTGCAAACCCTGAATCGACAGAGCAATCGAGGTGTGTGATATCTCATGATGACCGCGTCTGAACTGGTTCGGAAGGCTGAATCCCGTCTGCTGGCGGAAAACCTGGTCACGCTGGAGGAAGCCAGCTATACCCAGCTGCACAACGCGCTGTCCTCCGCTGCCATGGAGGCCCTCGCGCCCCTGTGGCGGGAGCGCAAGCAGCAGCGGCTGAACAAGCGGCATGCCTACTACTTCTCCGCCGAGTACCTGATGGGCCGGATGGTGTACAACAACCTGTACTGTCTGGGTCTGCTGGAGGAAACGAAGAAGCTGCTGGCCCAGCGCGGCGTGGACATTGCCGTGATGGAGGACATTGAGGATGATGCCTTTGGCAACGGTGGTCTGGGCCGTCTGGCGGCCTGCTTCCTGGACAGCGCAGTGACCACCGGCGTACCGCTGACGGGCTATGGCCTGCGCTACCGCTACGGGCTGTTCAAGCAGTCCTTTGTGGATGGCCGTCAGCATGAGGAGCCGGACGACTGGTCGCGCTATGGTGATCCGTGGAGCCTTCGGCGGATGGATCATGCGGTGGTGGTGCCCATGGCCACCGGCGATGTGCTGGCGGTCCCCTACGACATGCCCATTGTGGGCTACGGTGCCCGCAACATTGGCACGCTGCGTCTATGGCAGACCGAAAGCCTGAAGGAAATCGACTTTGCCCAGTTCAATCAGCAGGATTACGCCCGCGCCGCCGAGGACAAGAACAAGGCCGAGGATATTACCAAATGCCTGTATCCCAACGACTCCAAGCGGGAGGGCAAGCAGCTGCGCATCAAGCAGCAGTATGTGCTGGTCAGCGCGTCCCTGCAGGACATGCTGCGCGCCTACAAGCAGGCCCACGGCAGCGATTTCTCCCGGTTTGATGCCCTGAACGTGGTGCAGCTCAACGACACGCACCCGGTCATGGCCATTCCGGAGCTGATTCGTCTGCTGGAGCTGGAAGGGCTGTCCTTTGAGGAAGCCTTCCGCATCGCCAGCAAGACCTTTGCCTACACCAACCACACCGTCATGCAGGAAGCCCTCGAGAAGTGGAATCTGGAGCTGCTGGCCTCGGTGGTGCCGGAGATTGTGGCCATCATCCATCAAATCAACGAGCGATTCAAGGCGGACATGGCGGCCCGTGGGCTGGAGGTGAAGCCGACCCGCTGCATCATCTGGGACGGCACGGTACACATGGCGCAGCTGGCGGTGTATGTGTGCTTTGCCACCAACGGCGTGGCGGCGATTCACTCGCAGATTTTGAAGGATGATGTGTTTGCCGACTGGTACGCGGTGTACCCGGAGCGGTTCCAGAACAAGACCAACGGCATCACCCAGCGGAGGTGGCTGGGGCTGTGCAACCCGGAGCTGTGCCAGCTCATCAGTGGGCGGCTGGGCGATGGGTTCCTGACGGATTTGTACCAGCTGGAGCGGCTCAAGCCCCTGGTGGACGATGCGCTGTGCGATGCCTTCCGGGCTGTGAAGCGTGTCAAGAAGCAGCAGCTGGCCGCGGAGATTCTCAAGCGGGAGGGTGTGCAGCTCAGCCCGGACATGATATTCGATGTGCAGGTGAAGCGTCTGCACGAGTACAAGCGGCAGTTCATGAATGCGCTGTCCATTCTGGCGATTTACTTCCAGCTCAAGGACGGCACACTGACGGACTTCACGCCCACGGCGTTCATTTTCGGTGCGAAGGCTGCGCCCGGGTATGACCGGGCCAAGGCGGTCATTCACCTCATCAACATGATTGCCGATATGGTGAACAACGACCCGGAGACCGCTGACCGATTGAAAGTTGTGTTTGTGCAGAACTACAACTGCTCCTATGCGGAAAAAATCATCCCGGCGGCGGATGTGTCCGAGCAGATTTCCCCTGCCGGCACCGAGGCCAGCGGCACCGGCAACATGAAGCTGATGCTCAACGGCGCGGTGACGCTGGGCACCTTTGACGGTGCGAACGTGGAGATTGTGGAGCAGGCAGGCCGGGAGAACAACTACATTTTCGGCGCGACCGTGGAGGAGCTCAATGCCCTGAAGGGGCACTACCGTCCCCGCGACTGGTACGAGAGCGACCCGCTGATTCGCCGTATGCTGGACACGCTGACGGATGGCACCTTCCCCGATGCGGACGGGAAGCTGGCCGAGTTGAAGGCTGCGATTCTGGACGGGGCCAGCTGGCATGCGCCTGACCATTACTTTGTGCTGAAGGATTTCCGCAGCTATCTGGAGGCCAAGCTGCAGGCCAATCGTGACTACCGCGATGGCCGCACCTTTGCACGCAAGTGCCTGATGAATGTGGCCAGCGCGGGCAAGTTCTCTGCTGACCGCACCATCACGCAGTATGCCAAGGAGATTTGGAACGTGTAAGGGGTACCTTTGCAGCGTCGGATGACTCCCGTTGGGGAGCGCGTCCGACGCTTTCTTCTTTTTTTGGGGGACATGGGGAAAGGGAGGACGAGGGGGGATGTGCCTTTGCTGGCCATGGAACCTGCCGTTTCCGACGCGGACGAACTTCGTCGTCTGCTTGGAAACTCTTGCTTTTTGGTTTTTTGCTTTCTGATAGATTGAAGCTGTTGCGCTGGGCTGCCGCCCAGACCTGCGCAGGGGTTTCACCCCTGCACCCCACAAGGGGCATCGCCCCTTGACCCCTTTCCGCTGGCGCGGTCCCTTGGAGGTTCCCGAATTTGGTGGGACGGCATAGGCTGTCATTGACGGCAGGTCGCAGCCACAGGCGAACCTGCCGGGGAAGGATGTGCATCATGCCCGAGCTTGCCTACCTCCGTGTGCAGGGCGTCACCCGGACGTTTGAAAGCCCCACCAGCCGTGTCACCGCCATCAAGGACGTGAGCTTCGATGTGCGGCGCGGGACGTTCCTGTCCATTCTCGGGCCCAGTGGCTGCGGCAAATCCACGCTGTTCAACCTGATTGCGGGGCTGCTCACCCCTACATCCGGTGACGTGACCATCGCCGGGGCCTCCGTGGTGAACAAGCCCGGGCAGGTAGGCTATATGCTGCAAAAGGACTTGCTGCTCCCCTGGCGCACCATTGAGGACAATATTACCCTGGGGCAGACCCTGCGGGGCATATCCCGGCGGGAAGCCCTGGCCCGTGCCGCGCCGCTGATTGCGCGATGCGGCCTGCACGGCTTTGAGCAGAGCCGCCCCAGCCAGCTCTCCGGCGGCATGCGCCAGCGGGCTGCGCTGCTGCGTACCCTGCTCACCGGCAAGGATGTGCTGCTGCTGGACGAACCCTTCGGCGCGCTGGATGCTATTACGCGCCTGCAATTGCAGCTGCTGCTCACGGATATCTGGCAGGAGCTGCGCAAGACCATTCTCTTTGTGACCCACGATGTGGACGAGGCCCTGCTGCTCTCGGACGAGATTCTGCTGCTGACGGCCCGTCCCGGACGGGTGCTGCGGCGTTTCACGGTTCAAATGCCCCGTCCCCGCTCCCCTGCCATGCTGGCAGAACCTGCTGTTGCCGCGCAGAAGGCGGACATTATGGCCCTGCTGTGGAAGGAGGTGGGCAGCCATGACCCGGACGAATGAGCCTGCCATCGGCGTGCGCGAGTCCCGCGACCCGGAGCAGCGCGTCATCAGCCTGTGGCGATGGGGCCTGCTGGCGGCACTGCTCCTGCTGTGGGAGCTGGGCACCAGGTTTGGGTGGCTGGATGCTTACTTTTTCTCCAGCCCATCGGAGATTGTGCGCACGGCCATCATCCAGGGGCGCACGGGCAATTTGGGGCGGGATATCCTGTACACGGGCATGTCCACGCTGCTGGGCTTTGTGCTGGGGACGCTGGTCGGCTCTTTGATGGGGCTGCTGTTCTGGTTCTCCCGGCGCACGGCGATGGTGGCGGAGCCGTGGCTGGTGGTGCTCAATGCCCTGCCCAAGCTGGCTCTGGCCCCGGTGCTGGTGATTCTCTTTGGCATCGGCTTTTCCAGCAAGGTGGTGCTGGCTTTCCTGATGACGGTGGTGACGGCGGCCATCTCCGCCTGGAGCGGCGTGAAGGCGGTTGACCCCGCGCTGACCACGCTGCTGTACTCCCTGGGGGCACGGCGGATGCAGGTATTCCTCCATCTGGTGGTGCCCTCCGCCATGCCGTGGATGATTTCCGGCCTGCGGGTGAACATCGCGCTGTCCATGGCTGGCGCGATTGTCGGCGAGTTTATCGCATCAGATCGGGGACTGGGCCGTATGATTGTCTATGCCGGTACCACCTTTGACCTGAAGCTGGTCTGGGTGGGCGTGGTGGTGCTGTCCGTGCTGTCGGTGCTGATGTATCTGGGCGTGGTGGGGCTGGAAAAGCTCCTGTCCCGCCGCTGGTCGGACGGGCAGGACACCGCTGCCCGGCTGTAATCTCTCCCCCATCGACCCATGAAGGAGGATGATACCCATGAAACGATTCCTTGCCCTGCTGCTGGCGGCCCTGCTGCTCTGTCCGCTCCATGCGCTGGCTGAGCCCTCGCTTCAAAAGCTGACGGTGGCCGAGCCGGTGCATCTCATCGGCTATCTGCCGCTGTATGTCGCCATCCACGAGGGCTATTTCGCGCAGGAGGGACTTGAGGTGCAGGTGGTGCAGGCCACCGGCGGGGCCCATGTGACGGCGGTGGTGTCCGGCGATGCCTTTGCCGTCATTGGTGGCGTGGACAGCAACTGTCTGGCCAACCGCGGCAACAGCGACCCTGTCATTGCCATCTGCAACTGTGTCAACCGGGCCAATGTGTATCTCTTCGCCCGCACGGGGCTTGCGCCTGCGTCCTCTGCGGATGAGGACATGGCGGCCTTCCTGCGGGGCAAGACCATTGTGGCCGGACGCTACGGCGGCTCGCCCAACGTGCTGACCCGGTATCTGCTCAAGCGTGTGGGCCTCGACCCTGACCGGGACGTGACGTTGGTGGAGAACGCGGATGCCTCCACCGTCACCGCCATGCTGCAACACGGACAGGGGGACATCGGCAACGGCGGCGAACCGCAAATCATGGAGGGTGTGACAGCGGGCATCTGGTCTGAGCCCTTTGTGAAATTTCCGGATTTGGGGGACTACGCCTATTCGGTCATCGGCGTGAAGCAATCCACCATCGAGCGTGACCCGGACACCTGCCTGCGCTTTGTCCGTGCGCTGATACGGGCCTTGCAGGCTGTGCAGGAGGATCGTGCCATGGCGGCGCGGGTGCTGGAGAAGGAGTTCGCCACCCTGACCGAGGAAGGCCGGAAAGCCGCGCTTGACCGGGCCTACGAGGATCAGCTGTGGAGCCCGGACGGCTGGATCAGTCAGGCTGCGGTGGACACGCTGATGGAGGTCATCATCGCTTCCGGGCTGTATGATGGTGATTACACCTATGACGGGCTGGTCGATATGCGCTTTGTGACGCAGGTCACGGGCATCACGGCGGACGAATCGGACGAATAGCACACACCGCTTGTAGCATGGCACAGGAAAGGGGCTGTTGCAACCGAATGTGTGCAACAGCCCCTGTTTTGCGGGCATCAGCGGCCTACGTTTTGAGAATCGCGGCAGTCGTCCATCCGATGATGCATCCATGACGCACTGGGATGGGCTGAAAGGATACCATGATGCCAGCAGCTTGTCCATGCTGGCTGAATGAACACTGGAGGGTTCATCCCACGATGCATATCCTGCGATTCATCACGAACGCGAACCGCATGGAGGGACGAGCTTCCCCTCCCCATCCGCCTATGGCTCCGCCAGCGCACGAACCCGCGCCAGATATGCCTGCTGCTCTGCCCGGGTGCCGGGCGTCTGCCGGGCTTCATCCAACAGGTATTGGTTGAACAGGTCCAGCTCGCCAATGAGATTCTCTGTATGGGCTGTTGCGGCAAGCACCATCCCCTGCTCCGGCGCAACGATGCAGAACTGCCCGTAGGAGCCGTCGCCGCGGAAGCGGTTGCCTGTGCATTGCCAGAGATGGTAGCCGTAGCCCTGCGCCCATTCCGGGCTGCGGGGAACGTTGTCCGTGCGGATATGCGTCTGCGTGGCCAGGGCAAGCCATTCAGCCGGGAGAACCTGCATGCCGTTCCACTGGCCGTTTTGCATCAGGCATACGCCAAATCGGGCCATCGACTCGCAGGAAAGGTGCAGTCCCCAGCCGCCGCAGCAAATGCCCTGCGGGCTTGTGTCCCAGCGGGGCTTGTCGATGCCCAGCGGCGCGAACAGACGGGGCATGAGATAGTCACGCAGGGTCATGCCGGTGGCCTTTTGCACCATGCAGGATATCAGGTAGGAGCCATGGCTGTTGTAGCGGAACAGGCGGCCCGGCTCTTCATCGCAGCCGCAGGCAAGGCAGGCCTGCGCCCAGTCCTGACCATCATCACACTCGGGGTGAAAGATGTGGTCGAGGTTGTCGGAGCTTTGACGCAGGCCCGAGCTCATGCTCAGCAGATGGTGGAGCGTGACACGGGCCAGGCGCGGGTCGGATGGATGCGGTGCCTTGTCGCACAGCACATCGACCACGCGGTCGTCATAGCGCAGCAGGCCCTCGGCCACAGCCAGACCGGCAGCTGCGGAGGTGAAGGGCTTGCTCATCGAATAGCATACATGCGGGGTTTGGGATGTATAGGATGCATGATGGATACTGGCGGCGAGGTAGCCGTTTTTGATGACCATGACGCTGTGCAGCTCGATGCCTGCCGCCCTGCCGGCATCCAGAAAATCAAGCAGCGCACGGGAGGACAGGCCGCCCTCCTCGGGTGTTTGTGCCATCTTCCAGGGGTTCATGCCGTCCTCCTCAGTCCAGGTAGCGCAGGCCGCGAATCCCGCGAATGCCCAGCCCCGGATCATCCGAAACGGTGATGGTCTTTTCGTCAAAGACGCTGCCGCCGTCCACGGGATCCTCGCTGCACAGTACAGGGCCGTCCAGGTCAACCCGGGTAATGATGGATTTGGCACACGCCAGATGAACAGCCGCATTGACGCTGACCTTGGCTTCCAGCATGCAGCCAATCATGCACGCCACGCCGTAGACCTCGGCGGCAGCGGCGATTTTCAGGGCATTGTGGAGACCGCCGCATTTCATGAGCTTGATGTTGATGAGGTCGGCAGCACCCATCTGCATGATGGTCAGGGCATCGGCCGCGGAGAACACGCTTTCATCCGCCATCACCGGCACGTCCGCATGGGCAGTCACATAGCGCAGCCCCTCGAAGTCCCGGCCCTTGACCGGCTGCTCCACCAGCTCGATATTCAGCCCGCGCTCCTGCATCTGGTTCAGGAGCCGAACCGCCTGCTTGGGCGACCATGCCTGATTCGCGTCAATGCGCAATCGGACATCGGGCCCGGCAGCCTGACGCACCGCTGTCAACCGCGCCACATCCAGCGCAGGGTCAACGCCAACCTTGATTTTCAGGGTGTCATAGCCGCGCTGGAGGGCCACGAGCGTATCGCGGGCCATTTCCTCTGGGGCGTTGACGCTGATGGTCATGTCGGTGGTTATCTGTCTGCGGCTTGCGCCCAGAAGCCTGTACACCGGCACACCCAGCAGCTGCCCGTAAAGGTCATACAGAGCGATGTCCATGGCAGCCTTGGCACTGGTGTTGTGGACAACAGCGGCATCCAGCTGCTGCATCAGCGGCTCGAAGGCCTCCACCTCCTGCCCGAGCAGTCTGGGAATGATGTGGTCGCGCAATGCGCCGATGATGGCCCCGGTGGTATCGCCGGTAATGGCCCCGGTAGGCGGTGCCTCGCCGTAGCCCACATGGCCTGTATCGGTATGAACCTCGACGATGATATCCTCCACGCTGTTCACGCTGCGCAGCGCGGTCTTGAAGGGTACACGAAGCGGCACACTGATGCTTGCTATGCGAATCTCTGTAATTTTCATATGAATAGCCCCCTTTCGGACAAACGGAACGGCAACGGTTCTTGTCGAAAACATTATAAAACCGGCCCATCAGCCTGTCAAGAATTCCCCCTCAAAATGGCGTTTCCCTCTTGCCTGAACGGCCTTGGTGAACTATACTGTACATAGCCTGATGCGCCGAATATCCGATACAAGAGGGAATCCTGATGATGAGCAAGCTTCATGGATGGCTGGAGGATGCCTTCACCTCCGAGCATTTCACCTATCCGCAGCTGCGGGGTATGTATGGCACGCTGCTGCTGGATTCGTTCTTCATTATCCTGATTAACATGCTCTCCTCCGCCATGGTCGCCTCCACCGGGGAAGCCGCCATCGCGGCGGTGAACATGGTAGGCGTTGTCAATGGCATGGTGGCCCTGGTGTTCAATGCCTTTGCGGTGGGCGGGGCGATTGTGATTGCCCGCGCCAAGGGCCACGGGGACGGCCACGGCATCCGCAATGCCATTGGCGGTACCATTGCCCTGTGCGGCGTGACGGCCCTGACCCTCAGCGCAGGACTGTATGCGCTGTCCTCGCTGCTGGTCAATGCCCTGTATCCTGCTGCCGAGCCGCTGCTGAGAGAGTACGCCATCCACTACATGCGGCTGATGGCCATTTCCTTCATCCCCTACGCGCTGTTCAATGCGGTGTTCAACGCCTTCCGCAGCCTGGGCGATACGAAGTCGAGCCTGCTGCTGACGGTGGTCATCAACACGGTGCATCTGGTGTGCAGCTTTGTGTTCATCAACATCATGAAGCTGGGCGTGACCGGCGCGGGGCTTTCCTACATTACGGCCCGTGTGGTCGGCGCGGGATTGGCCCTGCTGTGGCTGCTGGGCATTCACAATGTATTCCATGTGCGCATCAGGCACCTGTTCCACTTTTCCCGGCGCATTACCAGGGAGATTGTTTCCCTGGGGCTGCCCATTGCCTCGGAGTCGGCTCTCTTTCAGGGCGGCATGCTGCTGGTGCAGGTGTTCCTCGCCCGGCTGACCACCACCGAGCTGGCCGCCCATGGCGTGGCCAACTCCATCCTGATGCTGTACATGACCACAGGCAACGCGCTCACCGCGCTGACCAGCACCGTCTGCGGCCAGTGCTTCGGGGCGGGGGCGTATCCGATGGTGCGCCGCTACTGCCGGAAGTTCATCGCGGCGGGCCGTGTCATCCTGCTGGGCACATGCCTGCTGATTCTGCCGCTGCTGCCGCTGATTATCAGCATGTACCAGCCCAGTGAACGGGGCACCACGCTGATTTACCAGTGTCTGCTGATTGCTTCGGCAGGCATGCCGCTCATCTGGTGCGATGGCTATGTGACGCCCATGGCCCTGCGTGCGGCGGGGGACGTGATGTTCTCCACCGTGGTGTCGGTGGCATCGCTGTTCATTGGGCGCATCGCCATTGGGTATGTGCTCACGGTTGTGGTTGGCCTGGGCGTGCCGGGTGTCTGGCTGGGCATGATGGTGGAATGGCTGATTCGGGCCGTGCTGCTGCGCCTGCGCATCCGGGGCGACAGCTGGCTTGCCCATCACGCATAAAGGAGGATGGCTATGGAGATTCGCACACTGCGCATGAGCGATTGTCCCGACATTGTCAGGCTGTGGAACGGCTGTGTCCAGCGGGGCGAGGTGCTTTATCGGCCTTTAACGGCCGCATACTTGGAACAGAAGATTGTCCGCCAGCCCGGGGCCGTTGTTTTCACGGCCCATGAGGGCAATGAGCTTTGCGGCTTCGCGGCAGGGTGCAGGTTGACGCAGTTTCTTCCCGGACAAACAGAGGAAAACACACCGGCCTACCTGTCCGTGCTGATGGTCGCACCGGAGCATCGCCGTCAGGGCGTGGGCAGTGCCTTGCTGTCGGCCTTTGAAAACCACTTTGCCGCCCTGGGCAAGACAGCCTTTGCCGTCACAAGCACCTGCCCCATCAACCTGGACTGGGTGATTCCCGGCACGCCGGGACACGAACACAACAACATGCCCGGTGTGGATGAGGGCTGTCCCGGTTTCCCGTTCCTGCAATCCCGGGGCTATGCCGTTGCGGTGCGCGAGGTCGCCATGTACCTGAACCTTGCCGACTACGAAAAGAAGCCCGAGGTCGAACTGCGTCGTGCCGCGCTGGCCGCCCAGGGGATTGAAGCAGGGCTCTATGATGTGAAGCGTCAGGCCGAGTTCGACAGCATGTGTGACCGTGTGGGCAGTGAATACTGGCGGGAGGTACTGCGCGAGGAAACGGCCAAAGCCAACCCGCGCCCGATTCTTGCGGCAGTGTGCGATGGTCACATGGTAGGCTTTACCGGCCCTGTGGACAGGCAGGAGAACGGACGAGGCTGGTTCACGGGCATCTGCACAGACCCGCTGTATGCGCGGCGCGGCATTGCCACAGTGCTGTTCAATGACCTGATGACCGAATTCATCAAGGTCGGCGCGGCGTATGCCACCCTCTTTACCGGGACGGATAACCACGCGCAACAGCTGTATCACAAGACCGGCTTCCGACCGGCACGCTATTTCTCCATCATGAAAAAGACCCGAGCATAAGGAGGGGTACAAGGCATGAGCAAGACCATCATGGCTGTGGGCGCACACACAGGCGATGCGCAGCTGACCAGCGGCCTGCTGCTGGCGCGGCATGCCCAGCAGGGAGACCGCATCATCACCCTCGACCTGACCGCCGGTGAACGCGGCACACCCGAGGGCTTTACGCAGGAGAGCTTCCGGCAGTACAACATGGACTGTGCAGGGCAGTTCGCCGCGATGCTGGGCGGCAAGAGCATCGTGCTGGATATCCCGGACGGTGAACTGACCTATTCGCAGGAGCTGGCCATCCGCATCAGCGACATCATGCGCGAATATGAGGTATCCACCGTGCTGTACCACTGGAAGAACTCCATGCACAAGGATCACATCGCCGCCAGCCGGCTGACCACGGATGCCATCTTCTTTGCATCCCTGCGCACCTTTGAGCGTCCCCTGCCGCCTGCACCCATTCGCCGCTTTCTGTATGCGGAGAACTGGGAGGACAGCGAAGGCTTTGTCCCTTATGCCTACTTTGACGTGACCGATGCCTTCCCGCTGTGGAAGGAGGCCGTCAAAAAGCTCTGGCTTACCGAGCACAGCAAGGATTTCAGGTACCTGCAATACTATGAGGGGCTTGCCCGCATGCGCGGCGCACTCATCAAGAAGGAATATGGCACGGCCTTCGGCATCGACGAGTATACCAAGCGCATCGTGCTGGACACCTAAAGGAGGCAGCGCATGATTCGCACCGGTATTGACAACCTTCATACCGTCCACAGCGTGCTTGCAGGCAGGCGGCTGGGCCTGATGACCAACCCCACGGGGGTGAGCGGTTCGCTGCGCTCCACCATTGATATCCTGCATGCCCAGTATCATCTCACTGCGCTCTTTGCCTGTGAGCATGGCGTGCGCGGCGATGTGCAGGCAGGCGCACCCATCCAGACCATGCCCGACCCGGAAACCGGCGTGACGGTGTACAGCGTGTACGGCGCATCACACCATCTTTCCGAGGAGATGCTGGCTGCCTTTGACGTGTTCGTCTTTGACATGCAGGACGTGGGGGCAAGGTTCTACACCTATCTGTATTCCCTCTCCTTCGCCATGGAGGACTGCGCCCGGGCAGGCAAGCCCGTGGTGGTGCTTGACCGTCCGAATCCGCTGGGCGGTCTGACCGTCGCAGGCACACTGCTGGATGAGCGGGTCAGCTCGTTTGTGGGCGAGTACGCCATACCCACCCGCTACGGCCTGACCATCGGGGAATATGCCCTGTGGGTGCGCGACCATTTGCAGCTGGACATGGAGCTGCATATTGTGCGGATGGACGGCTGGCGGCGCGATATGACCTATGAGGATACCGGGCTTGCCTTTGTGCCGCCCTCCCCCAACTGCGCCACGCTGCATGCCGCGAGGGTCTATATCGGCACCTGCGTCTTTGAGGGCACCAACGTTTCCGAGGGACGGGGGACAGTGCTGCCGTTTGAGTATATCGGTGCGCCCTTCATTGACGCAGTCGAGCTGGAACGCCGCATGAACGCGCTGGGGATACCGGGCGTTGTCTACCGCAGGGCATACTTCACGCCGCAGTTTTCCAAGCATGCGGGGCAGCAGTGCCGGGGGGTGCAAATTCATGTGACGGATGCCCGGCACGCGGATACCTTCGCGGCGGGGCTGTACCTGCTGGAGACCATCCGGGAGATGCATGGGGATGCACTCCAGTGGACGGGCATCGAGGACGCGCAGTACAAGACCATCGACAAAATTCTGGGCACGGATGCTTATCGTCTTAGCCAACTGAGCGCACGGGAGCTGATTCAAGCGCATCGGCCCCGCATCTCCGCCTGGCAGGAGCACAGTCGGAAGTACTGGCTATACCCCTAACCTCCAAGTGAACGCGCCAGCGGAAAGGGGTCAAGGGGCGATGCCCCTTGTGGGG
>JBJEUL010000279.1:0-9890 GCA_051883835.1 Aristaeellaceae bacterium | reverse complement strand
TGAGCAGCACCACCATGTCATCAATGACCTCCTCCAGCGGCTCAATGCGGCAGGCGGTGGAGATACTGTCATTTTGCAGGGACTCCATGGTCAGGCGGATGATTTCCATCACCGCGTCACCCAGGATATGCAGCTCCTCCTGCGCCGCTGAGGAGAAGGAATATTCCGACTCGCTCAGCTCCTGCGCCATCTCGTTGAAGTTGGTGGCGTAGTCGCCAATGCGCTCCAGGTTGGGAATGCACTGCATGAGCATGTTCAGCTGCCGCTTGTCACGCTCGGTTTCAATACTGCGGGACAGCTCGATGAGGTAATTGTCCGCATCATCGGCAAAGCGATCCAGCTTTTCCTCGCAGTCGTTGATGTCATCGGTGCGTTCCTGCGTGTATTGGGTGAACTGCGCCAGACTCAGGCCCACATTGTCCCGGGCTGCCTTGGCCATGGTGGCCACGCTGTGTGTGACCTCTGCCAGAGCCACGGCAGGAGAAATCATCAGCTTCTTGTCCAGCGGAGCCAGCTCGGGATAGCGGTTCTCCTTTTCGGGATCCTGCTTCACCAGCGCGTAGGAGATTTTCACCAGCAGGTTGGTGAAGGGCAGCAGCACAATGGCCGTGAGCAGATTAAAGAGCGTCTGGAAATTTGCAATCGCGCCGCTGTCCACAATGCTGCCCCACAGCCCGGCCATCAAGCCCGCCTGCTTGAGCAGGGTCATGCCGGCCATGAACAGCACCGTGCCCGCGCAGTTGAACAGGATATGGACAATGCCCGTGCGCTTGGCGTCCTTGCTGGTGCCGATGGAGCAGACCAGCGCGGTGGTCACGCAGGTACCCAGATTGATGCCCATGACGATGGGATACACCAAATCAAAGGTCATCACGCCCGTGGAGGACAGGGCCTGCAGGATACCCACCATGGCAGAGCTGCTCTGCACGATGACCGTCAGAATCAGGCCCGTGAAGATGCCCAGCACCGGCATGGTGCTGAAATGCTGGAGCGCAGCGGCAAAGCCCTGCGATTCCGCCAGCGGCTCCACTGCGCTGGTCATGGACAGCAGGCCCGAGAACAGGATACCGAAGCCCAGCGCAATCATGCCCACGTTCTTGGTGCTGCTCTTTTTGATGAACATGAACAGGATGATACCGATGATGAGCGCGAGGGGTGCGAGGGTGTCCGGCTTGAAGAACACCAGAATGGAATTGCTGCTGGTTTCCAAATCCATCAGGCGGATAATCTGCGCCGTGACCGTGGTGCCGATGTTCGCACCCAGCACGATGCTCACCGCCTGCCGCAGGTTCAGCACACCTGCGCCAATCAGGCCCACCGTCAGCACAATGGTCGCCGTCGAGCTTTGAATGATGGCTGTCACCAGCGTGCCGGTGAGCAGACCCAGGAAAACATTCTGCGTCAGCTTGCCCAGGAATTTCTTCAGTGCCTCGCCAGAGCCCTGCTTCAGGCCGTCACCCATGATCTCCATGCCGTAGAGGAACATGGCCAGGCCGCCAAGCAATGAGATCATCATCAGAACCGTATTCATACGATCAATTCTCCGTCCCTTGCTGGTCTGTGGATTCCGCCCGCCCCATTGCAGCCGGTACTTTCATCATACAATGAAACCCCCATCCTGACAAGCACATTTTCAAGCATTTCTGTCACATTTTGCGGCAGGAACGGGCAGGGGCGCTGCCCCTGCACCCCGCCAGAGGGGCATTGCCCCTCTGGACTCCCTTTCGGGTAGGCCGGTGCTTGGTTCCTCCGATGCAGGGGTCACGGTGCGCGGAGGGCGCACCGCGACGCGGAACCGGGGCAGAGGAGCTGCTGGGCTTCGGAAAGCGTGGTGACGGTGTAGGTGGGGAGGAGGGAGGGGGGGCTCTTGGGATTCAGGTGGATGCTGTCGATGCCGGCACGGGTGGCGGCGGCGATGTCGGCGGTCAGGCTGTCGCCCAGCAGGATGGCCTCCGATTTGTCCTGGCAGCCCAGAGCGTCCAGCGCGGCAAAGACCATCGCCGGGTCGGGCTTGCTGATGCCGATTTCCTCGGAGATGATGACCGCATCCAGCAGCGGCGTGAAGGGACAGCGGCTCAGCCGTCCTCGCTGGATGACGGATACACCGTTGCTCACCAGCGCGATTTTCATCTGCCCATGCACGGCTGTCAGCAGCTCCACGGCACCGGGCAGCAGGTCGGCCCGGGTGGACAGGTACTGCTCGTACAGGGACGCGGTGGCTTCTGCGTCCAGCTCGGCCCGGCCCAGCTGTGCCAGCAGACGGCGAAAGCGTTCCACCTTCAGGGCCTTTTGCGTGGTTTCGCCCCGCTCAAGGGCCTTCCACAGGCTGTCATTGATGCGGCTGTACAGGCTGCATATGGCATCGTCCGGGGGGAGACCCCGGGCCGTGAGGGCTGCCCGCAGGGCGTGATGCTCGGCAGCGGTGAAATCCATGAGGGTGTTGTCGTTGTCCACCAGCAGATACTTGTAGCGCATGGGATGCTCTCCTTCTTCCTTGCCCGATTGTACCAGCTTATCATACCGTGTTTTACCCGGCTTGGCAAGCCGCAGGGGTGCTGCCCCTGCACCCCGCCAGAGGGGCATCGCCCCTCTGGACTCCCTTTCGGGCGGGCCGTTGCTGGGTTCCTCCGATGAAGGGGTCACGCCGCGCGGAGGGCGCGGCGCGACGCGGAGGTTGATGGTATGAAGGACGGAAAGGGGTGCATACTGAGGGGGAATGGGGGTGCAAGGATGGAGTTTTGGAAAATTTGTCTGGCGGCGGTGGTGTCCTATTTGGCGTTGTTCCTTTCGGCCAAGCTGGTGGGGCGCAAGCAGATTTCGCAGCTGGATTTCATGGACTATATCACGGGGATTACCATCGGCTCCATTGCGGCGGAGCTGGCCACGGACTTGGAGAACATGTGGAAGCCGCTGGTCGCGATGGGAATTTATGCCCTGCTGACCTGGCTGATGTCGCTGGTCAACCTGCACATGGGGCGCAGCCGCAAGTTCCTCACGGGTACGCCGACCATCGTCATGGACAACGGCAAGCTCTACCGGGGCAACATGAAAAAGGCCAAGCTGGATTTGAGCGAATTCATGATTATGTGCCGCCAGCAGGGCTATTTTGACCTCAGCGCGATTCAAACGGCGGTCTTTGAGAACAACGGCAAGCTGACCATCCTGCCCGTGAGCACCCGCAGGCCCGTTACGCCCGAGGACATGCAATTGAAGCCCCAGCAGGAACATCTCTTTGTGGAAGTCATCATGGACGGGCGCATCCTGGACGAGAACCTCCGGCGGATGGGCCTGACCCCCGCGTGGCTGGAGGAACAGCTGCGGAATCAGTGCATCCACGGCCCGGAAGAAGTATTCCTCGCCCTGTGCGATGACCGTCGCCGCCTGACCTGCTACAAGATGGAGGATGACAAAAAGCGTTGAAGCTCCGCATGTGTCCGCAGGCACAGTCGTTTGCACGGCTGTGCTGTTCTTGTGTTTGATGCTGTTGTGTGATAAGATGGAACCAAGCAGACTGGCAAAGCGGAATGTGAGGAGGAGACATCCATGATAGAAGCCTTGTTCCAAGAATTGGCCGGTTTATCACAAGTAGAAGCCATCGCACTTGGAGGTTCCAGAGCCGGTGAGGTTTTCGACGAAAAATCCGATTATGATGTTTACTTGTATTGTACTGCCGAGGTAACCGAAAACGAAAAACGTCCCATCCTGGAAAAATACTGCGATTACATGGAGCTTTCCAATCATTTTTGGGAGCTTGAAGATAATTGCAGATTAAAAAACGGCATTGATATGGATATCCTCTATCGGAATTTGGACGATTTCATGGCGGATGTCGCTTCCGTGGTGGAACAAAAGATAGCGCACAACGGCTATACAACCTGCATGTGGCACAATCTGTGTACCTGTAAGATTCTATACGATGCCAATGGTCGATTGACCGCGGCCAAAAAGCGATTCCAGGTTCCCTATCCGCCGGAATTGAAAAGAAATATTATTGACAGAAACTGCAAGCTGCTTTATGCCTATATGCCGGCCTATTTGGATCAAATCAAAAAAGCCGCCAAAAGAAACGACATCGTGAGCATCAATCACCGAACGGCAGCCTTCATGGAGTCGTATTTTGATGTCATCTTTGCGCTGAATGAGCAGACACACCCCGGAGAGAAGCGATTGATTGGCCTTGCGAAGGCGAGATGCGCCATCCTGCCGAATCGTTTTGAAGAAAACATTCAGGCCCTGTACCGGGAGCTTTTCATCCATCCGGAGGCTGCCATCGCGGTGCTGGAAGAAATGGTTGCGGAACTGAAACGGACGATTGCAGGCAACAAGTAAATGAGGATTCCATCGTTTGCGCGGCTGTGCTGTTCTTATGTTGGATGCTGTTGTGTGATAAGATGGAGCCAAGCAGGCTGGCCAAGCGGAAGCTGATGGAGAGGATATGCGTATGATGAATCAGAAGATTACCATTCGCCCGGAAGAGCACAGGGACTATAAGCCTATTGTTTCGCTCATTTTGCGTTCGTTTCAGGAAGGAACAGACTACTCGGATGGAACCGATATTATTGCGCTCGTGGAGGAAATCAGAGATTCGGAATATTATATTCCGGAATTGTCCTTTGTTGCGGAATTGGACAACAAAGTGGTAGGACACTTTATGTTTTCCAAATTTCCGCTGTCCCCGACCAAGGAAGGCGGTCATCAGCATGACACCGATTCCGGCCTTGTGATGCTGGCCCCGGTATCGGTGCATGCAGATTATTTTCGCCAGGGCATTGGCACCGCGATGCTGACGATGGGCATCGAGAAGGTGCGAGCATTGGGCTATCGAGGCATCACCGTGGAAGGAAATTATCGCTTTTATCAGCAAGTTGGATTTCGGACATCATCGGAATACAACATTTTCCCGACCAGCGGCTATCCGCTCCAGGAGCCCCGGTGCATGATGTGTCAGGAGACCTATCCAGGCTCCTTGGATGGCATCCATGGTTATATTGTATATGATATGTACTTCAATGCGTCAAGTTGAAGGCATATCTACCCCAAGAAACCGACAAAGCTCCATTTTCGGGAGGGCTTCTGATGCAAGAAAAGATATACAGCACACTTTCCGGCGATATTCATTATTGGTCACACATCATGGATGCCAACGCTGTCACCCTGATTTTTCTTCCGGGGCTGACAGCAGACCACCGGCTGTTTGACAAGCAGATTGCCTATTTTGAAGGCAAGTACAATGTGCTGGTTTGGGACGCGCCTGCGCATGCGGCGTCCTGGCCCTTTGCCTTTGACTTTACCCTGCTGGACAAGGCGCGTTGGCTGGACGGCATTGTGGAGCAGGAAGGCATCAGCAGGCCCGTCATCGTCGGGCAGTCCATGGGCGGCTATGTGGGGCAGGCGTATGCACAGCTTTATCCAGACAAGCTGCGCGGGTTTGTGTCCATTGACTCTGCACCGCTTCAAAGACGCTATGTGACCGGCATCGAGCTTTGGCTTTTGAAAAGGATGGAACCCGTTTATGCCCACTATCCCTGGAAATCGCTTTTGAAATCCGGCACCAACGGGGTTGCCGTATCCGCATACGGGCGGCAGCTGATGCGTGAGATGATGATGGTCTACGATGGCGACCAAAAACGGTATGCCCAAATCTCGGGGCACGGCTTTCGGATGCTGGCCGAGGCCATGGAAATGGATTTGCCCTACGAAATCAAGTGTCCTGCATTGCTGATTTGCGGCAAACAGGATCATGCCGGTTCCTGCATTCGCTACAACAAGGCGTGGCACAAGCATACGTCCATTCCGTTGGAATGGATTCCAAACGCCGGACACAATGCAAACACCGACCAGCCCGACCTCATCAACCGTTTGATTGAGCATGTCGTGAAGCAGGTTCAAGGATGAAAGGGCCGCAGCTTCACTGCACAAGGAAAAAGGCGTGACCAGAACAGTCACGCCTTTCCTTTTTGCTGTTTGCAGGTGTTGCGCTGGGCTGCCGCCCAGACCTGCGCAGGGGTTTCACCCCTGCACCCCACAAGGGGCATTGCCCCTTGACCCCTTTCCGCTGGCGCGTTCCCTTGGAGGAGGAACTTATTGGTTCATTTCACGGGTGTAGTTCAGCAGGCCGCCGCACAGGATGCAGCCCTTCTGCCGCTCGGTCAGGGGCAGAAGTACCTTGTAGTCCTCGCCCTTGGTCACGTTGCGCAGCGTGAACTCCGCACTGCCGGCCTCCACCAGCGCACGCACGTCCGGCAGCGTCAGCTCGTCGCCCTGCTCGATGCGGTCATAGTCCGCCTCGTTGGCAAAGGTCATGGGCAGAATGCCGTTGTTAATCAGGTTCGCCTGATGGATGCGCGCAAAGGATTTCGCCACCACGGCCCGGATGCCCAGATACAGCGGCACCAGAGCCGCATGCTCACGGCTGGAGCCCTGGCCATAGTTGCTGCCCGCCACCAGCATGCCGCCGCCCATGGCCTTGGCCCGGGCCGGGAAATCCTTGTCCACGGGGGTCAGGCAGAAGTCGCTGAGATACGGCACATTGGAGCGGAAGGGCAGCAGCTTGGCGTCCGAGGGCGCAATGTGGTCGGTGGTGATGTTGTCCTCCATTTTCAGCAGCACCTGCCCGGAAACCTCCTCCGGCAGGGCCTTGCCCATGGGGAAGGGCTTGATGTTGGGGCCGCGCACCACCTCCACCGTGTCCTCCAGACCCGGTGCCACCGGGGGAATCACCAGATTGTCATTGACCTCGAACTGCTCGGGCAGCGGGATATCCAGGTCAATGTCCAGGCAGCGGGGATCGGTCAGCACGCCGGTGAGGGCCGTGACTGCCGCCGTTTCGCAGGAAACCAGATAGATGCCTGCGGACTTGGTGCCGCTGCGGCCAAAGAAATTGCGGTTGTTCGTGCGCACGGACACGCCGTTGCTCTTGGGGGCCTGACCCATGCCGATGCAGGGGCCGCAGGCGGATTCCAGAATGCGCGCACCCGCGCCCAGCATATCCGCCAGGGCACCGTTGCGGGCCAGCATGGTCAGCACCTGCTTGGAGCCGGGGCCGATGACCAGGCTCACGTCCGGATGCACAGTCTTGCCCTTGAGGATACGGGCCACGCGCATCATATCCGTATAGGAGGAATTGGTGCAGGAGCCAATGAACACCTGATCCACCTTGATGGGCCCGCACTGTTCCACCGTTTCCACCAAATCGGGCATGTGGGGCTTGGCCACCAGCGGCTGCAGGCTGCTCAGGTCAATCTCAATCAGCTCATCGTAGACGGCATCCTCGTCGGCGGACAGGGGCACGAAGTCCTGCTCGCGCTGCTGGGCCTTGAGGAAGGCACGGGTCACTTCATCGGAAGGGAAGATGGAGGTGGTTGCGCCCAGCTCCGCGCCCATGTTGGTGATGGTGGCGCGCTCGGGGACGGTGAGGGTGGCCACGCCGGGGCCGATGTACTCCATCACCTTGCCCACGCCGCCCTTGACGGACAGGCGGCGCAGCACCTCCAGGATGATGTCCTTGGCCGCCACGGCATAGGGCAGGCGGCCGGTCAGGCGGATGCCCACCACCTTGGGGCAGCTGAGATAATACGCGCCGCCGCCCATGGCCACAGCCACGTCCAGGCCGCCCGCGCCGATGGCCAGCATACCGATGCCGCCGCCGGTGGGGGTGTGGGAATCGCTGCCCAGCAGCGTATAGCCGGGCACGCCGATGCGCTCCAGCTGCACCTGATGGCAGATGCCGTTGCCGGGCTTGGAGCAGTAAATGCCGTGCTTCTTGGCCACGGACTGGATGAATTGATGGTCATCGGCGTTCTCAAAGCCGGTTTGCAGGGTATTGTGGTCGATGTAAGCGACGCTCTTCTTGGTGCGGACGCGCTCCACGCCCATGGCCTCGAACTGCAAATAGGCCATGGTGCCGGTGGAATCCTGCGTGAGGGTCTGGTCGATGCGGATGGAGATTTCCGTCCCGGGAACCAGTTCGCCGGAGAGCAGGTGCGCGGAAAGAATTTTCTGTGTCAGATTCATCAGCGGGCAGCCTCCCAATTCAAGCAAGCAATGATCCTTCCTGTGCATGTGCGCAGGCAACAAATATCATGATACTTGGTTTGCGCGGATTCGTCAACCGCTGGCGGAGGAAGTACACAGAAAAGACGATACCGGGCAGCGCGCTTGAAAAAAAGCCAGCGAAAAATACAGTTTTCCGGCAAAAAAGGGCTTGCAATATCGTCGGGGGCGTGCTATAATCATTTTTGTTCCGTGCGGGAATGGCGGAATTGGCAGACGCGCATGATTCAGGTTCATGTGTGCAGTACGCACTTGCAGGTTCAAGTCCTGTTTCCCGCACACTGAAACCCCTTGATGCTTCAAGGGGTTTCGTTTTGTTTTGGCGGCTGATGCTTCAGGCTGCCGGTAGCTGGATTGTCCAGCAGCCGGCCCTGGCTGTCAAAGCGGGAGCCATGGCAGGGGCAGTCCCAGGAATGCTCCTGCGGATTCCACCGCAGCGCACAGCCCAGATGCGGGCACCGGGGCACCGTTGGGGTCAGCAGCCCTGCTGCTGCCGCGCCTGCACTGCGCATCAGCGGCAGCAGCGGCATGGCACGGCTTGGGGAAAGCAGTGCCGCACCGGGGTTATCCCGGCCCAGCAGCCTATCCCGCATCAGCAGGGCAGCGGCCATGGCCGAGGTCATCCCCCACTTGTTGAAGCCTGTGATGACATACAGCCCCGGTGTATGGGGACTGTATGGCCCCACATAGGGCATACCGTCCAGCGTCACGCAGTCCTGATTGGCCCAGCGGCGCACGATGTCCGCCTCCGGGAGATACTGCCGGGCAAAGGCTTCCGCGGCCGTCCAGCCCTGACCCGGCTTGCCCGTTCGATGGCTCCCGCAGCCCACCAGCAGCAGCTCCCCTGCATTGCGCAGGGACAACCCGTCCGCCGATGCGTCCAGATACATGCCCTGCACGTCCATGCCCGGCGACAGGGCCAGCACATAGGAGCGTTCCTGATGCATCTTCACAAAGTAGCCGCCGTGCTTGTTGAAGATGGGAAAGTGGGTCGCCACGATGATTTGCCCGGCCCGGATGCGGCCCCGGTTCGTGACGGCTTCCCCCTGCCGCACCTCGATGGCCCGGGTATGCTCATGGATGCGCAGGCCCCGGGCCAGGCCTGCTGCCAGCTGCAAGGGGTGCAGCTGGCCCTGATGGGCAAAGCGGATGGCCCCTGTCACAGGAAAGGGCAGGGGCAGCCTGTCCACCCACTGGGCGGGAATGCGCAGGCTTTGCAGGGCGTTCCATTCCGCCCGCAGGGCCGGGGAATCTGCCGTGGCGTAGAGGTATGCGTCCTTCTCCTCATAATGGCAGGGGATGTCCTGGCACAGCTGGCGGTACTCCGTCAGCGCGTCCTCGTGCACCTGCCAGTACAGCCGGGCGGCTTCCGGGCCGGCGTGGCGCAGCAGACGGGCGTATATCAGCCCGTGCTGGCTCGTCACCTTGGCCGTGGTGTTGCGGGTTACGCCCTGGCAGAGCCTGTCAGCTTCGATGAGCAGGCAGTCCTTACCGGCCTTTGTCAGCATGTAGGCACACAGCAGCCCTGCCAGACCACCGCCAATGATGAGGGTGTCTGTGCGGCAGTCCCCTTCCAGAGCCGGAAAGGAGGGCAGCGTGACATGGTCAGTCCATATGGATTCAAGCATAACATCACCTGTCCTACAGCATGCGCAGGACGCTGCCCATTCATGCACAGGACGCTGCATCGCACAAAATACACCCGCCGGATTTCTTAGACCCGGCGGGCGTTGCTGTTTGTCCAACAAGGAAAATGTTTGGGCCTTCTCTGTGCTGCGGGGGTGGATGAGGTCGTTCCTCGTGCAGTCCCCGGAACCTGCCGTTTCCGACGCGGACGA
>JBJEUL010000278.1:0-2280 GCA_051883835.1 Aristaeellaceae bacterium | reverse complement strand
ACGATGCTCTGGGCCGCGTCCCGGAAATAGTCCCTGCGCTCGAAGAAGAAGTCCGTTCCCTTTTCGTTGAGCAGGGGCATCTCGCCCCGGTTGATGCGATGGGCGTTCACCACAATGCGGCTGCGCTCGCTCTGGCGGAAAATGTCCGTCAGGCGCACATGCGGCACAATCCCGCTGGCCAGAATATCCCCCAGCACGTTGCCTGCCCCCACCGAGGGCAGCTGGTCGGCATCGCCCACCAGCAGCAGCCGCGTCCCCGGCTCCACAGCACGCAGCAGCGCACGCATGAGCAGGATGTCCACCATGGACATCTCGTCCACAATGATGCAGTCGCTCTCGATGGGCTCCTCCTGGTTGCGGGAGAAGCTGCCGCTCTCCCCGTCGTACTCCAGCAGGCGGTGGATGGTCTTGGCCTCAAAGCCTGTGGCCTCGGTCATGCGCTTGGCCGCACGGCCTGTGGGGGCGCACAGGGCGACCTCGCCCTCATGGGACAGCAGGCTGATGATGCAGTTGATGATGGTGGTCTTGCCCGTGCCGGGGCCGCCGGTGATGACCAGCACCCCCGTTTCCATGGCGGAGATGATAGCCTGCCGCTGCCGGTCACTGAAGTGAATGCCCCGGCCCTTCTCGAAGCGGTCAATCGCCTGCGCCGCGCCCTCGCTTGTCACGGTGGGCAGCGCGGCCATCAGCTCGCACAGGCGGGTTGCCACCTCCCGCTCGGCGGCATCGTACAGGGGCAGGTAGACCCTCTGGCCTTCCTCGCCCTCGCTGAGCACCAGCTCCCGGCTCAGGGCCAGATGGTCGATTTGCCGCTGGCACAGCTGCTCGGGGATCTTGAGCAGCTGCGCGCTCTTGCGGGCCAGCTCCTCCCGGGGCAGGAACACATGCCCCATGGCCACCGCTGCGTCCTTGAGGACGTACTTCATCGCCGCCTGAACACGCCCCTCGCTGTCCGGGGGAACGCCCAGGGCCGCGCCGATTCTGTCCGCCGTCAGAAAGCCCACGCCCTCGATGTCCTCGCACAGGCGATAGGGGTTTTGCCGGATGATAGCCGGGGTACGGTCTCCGTAGCGTTTGCTGATTTTCATGGCCAGATTGGCGGACACGCCGTAGCTTTGCAGGAACACCATGGCTTCCCGGGCGGCCTGCTGCTCACGGAAGGCATCGGCGATTTGCATCCAGCGTTTCTTGCCCATTTTGGGCAGCTCCTGCAGCCGCTCGGGATGCTCGCTGAGGATGGTGAGGGTATCCTCCCCGAAGTGGCGCACGATGAGCTTGGCCGTCGAAGGGCCGACCCCGCGAATCAGCCCGCTGCCCAGATACCGCTCAATGCCCAGCAGGGTAGTGGGCTGCATGAGGGTGCAGGCGGTGCATTTGAGCTGACGGCCATACTGCGGATGCTCCACCCATTCCCCGGTGAACACCGCCTGCTCGCCCTGCGTCAGCTCCGGCAGTGTGCCCACCACGGTGATTTCGCTGCGCCCGACCTTGGCCATGACCACGCTGTAGCCGTTTTCGGCATTGCGGTACACCGTCCCGAGGATGCTGGCCTCCACCTGCTCCATACCTGCCCATCTCCCTGCCCGCTGCCGACAACCCGGCCGCGTTTGTGCTGACCACCAGTATAGCATACCCCCGAGGGAAAATCCACCCGGTTTGCAGCCTCCCAAGGCCCGGAAAACGGGATTTTTCCCGGTTTGAGCGGTGTTCGGCTTGCTTTTTTCCATGGAAAATAGTATACTGAATAAGTACCAAAAGAACTGGAGGTGCGTCAAGCATGAAATCCGTGAACATCAAGCTGAGCCTGGCTGAGAACGTCAAGACCTTTGTCAATATGGTGAACCGTTATCCCTATGACATGGATCTGCGCGCTGGCCGTCATGTGGTGGACGCCAAGTCGATCCTGGGCATCTTCTCCCTGGACCTGAGCAAGCCCATCACCCTGGAGGTCTATGCGGACGACTGCGATGACCTGATGAGCGACATCAAGCCCTTCCTGGCCTGATTGTCCCGCTGGAACGGCTTACCCCCTGCCCCCTGCCGGCTGACCCCTTGCAGAGGGTCTTTGGTGTGCTTATGCTGCCGGGAGGAGCCGTCTTTTTCCCCGCCTTCAACCCCTCAAGCGCAAGTTTGAGGGGATTCTTGCACCCGTGCGAAAGGAGCCGCCATGGAGCGTCGCCGCGTCCCCGAGATGGAGAACAAGCTGGTCATCCTCTACGCCCTTCGCGCCCTGGGGCCTGTGACCGGCATGCAGCTGAGCCAGTTCCTGACCCAGCTGGA
>JBJEUL010000277.1:0-2316 GCA_051883835.1 Aristaeellaceae bacterium | reverse complement strand
GTGTGGCAGGGCGCGGGCTACGGCTCCATCGTGTACCTGGCCACCATCACCGGCATTGACCAGAGCATCTACGAGGCCGCCCGCATCGACGGCGCCAGCCGCGCCCAGTGCATCTGGTACATCACGCTGCCGGTTTTGCGCACCACCGCCATGCTGCTGATGATCATGAACGTGGGCAAGATCTTCAACGGCGACTTCGGCATGATCTACAACCTGGTGGGCACCAACTCCCTGCTGTACAAGACCACGGACGTCATCGACACCTACGTCTACCGCATGCTGGTGGAATCCACCAACATCGGCCAGAGTACCGCCGTCAGCCTGTGGCAGTCCATCATGGGCCTGGTGATCGTCATGGCCACCAACGCCCTGGCCCGCAAGGTGGAGCCTGACTCCGCGCTGTTCTGATCTTCCGACCATATCAAGAGAAAGGAATGACCGTCATGTCGAACACCCTCGCTGCCCGCCGGAAGATCAGCGTCTCCATGGGCGACCGTATGCTGACGCTCTGCTTCTACCTGTTCATCACGGCCTTCGCCATCTTCGCCCTGGTGCCCTTCCTGCTGGTGCTTTCCGCCTCCTTTACCGACGAGGTCACCCTGAACCGCTTCGGCTACCAGCTCTGGCCGCAGAAGTTCTCCCTGGACGCCTACCGTCTCGCCCTGAAGGACGGCGGCATCGGCCAGGCGTACATCATCACCATCTTCACCACGGTGGCGGGCACCCTGGGCTCCATGACCATGTCCTGCCTGGCGGCCTACGCCATGTCCGTCAAGACCTTCCGCAGCCGGGGCTTCATGGCCATGTTCATCTACTTCACCATGCTCTTCAACGGCGGCCTGGTGCCCTCCTACCTGCTGATCACCAAGTTCCTCAAGCTTCAAAATTCCATCCTGGTGCTGCTGCTGCCCAGCCTGTGCAACGCATGGAACATCCTGCTGCTGCGCAACTTCTTCAACAGCGTGCCGGACTCCCTGCGGGAGGCCGCCAAGGTGGACGGCGCCAGCGACCTGCGCATCCTCTGGCAGATCATCCTGCCGGTGTCCCTGCCGGCCATTGCGACCATTGGCCTGTTCTACGCCCTGAGCTACTGGAACGAGTGGTACAAGTGCCTTTTGTACATTGACGGCAACCACAAGAACCTGTACACGCTGCAGTATCTGATTCAGCGGATCCTGCGCCAGGTAAACTACGCGGCGAACCTGCCCGCGGAGGCCGCGGCGCTGCAGGGCAATCTGCCCACATATTCCTTCCGCATGGCGGCGATCATGCTGGCCATTGGCCCGATCGTACTGCTGTACCCCTTCCTGCAGAAGTACTTCGTCGCCGGCCTGACCGTCGGCGCGGTGAAGGGCTAAAGCGCGCTTACGCGTCAAAGAAGTGGCCTGCGGGCCACTTCTTTGAGTTTCGCAGCCTCTCGCTGGTCGGAGGGCAAAGCCCTCCTCCCGGCCGCTCGAGGCTGTAAGGAATGTTTTCCGCAGAGCGGAAAACGACCCGCCCCCGGGGCAATGCCCCGGGATACGATTGCAGTCCTGCGGACGGCCTTTGGGGTATGGCACAGGTATGCATTTCTTATATGAAGGTTTCCCTACTTCCCCGGGGTTGTGGCCCCGGGGGTTCTTTTGCCTGTGATGCTCGCGGCGCCATGATATGGCGATATAACAAAGCTGATTGACTTGCCTCCCGCTAAGGCTTATAATGTTTTTGCCGGACTATAATTCGGACTGCGGTTCGCTTTTTCGGAGTGATCAGTATGAAACAGGGCAAGCGTTATCAGCATATGGAGGAGACGCGGGCGCAGGTGCTGCGGGACGCGGTGGTGCTTTTTCTGCGGCAGGGCTACCGGGAAACCACCTTCGACCAGATTGCCAGCAGAACCGGGCGCACCAAAAGCGCGGTGCTGCGGGCCTATCCGGACAAGGAGGCCATTCTCTGCGCGCTGGTGTCCCACATGTTCGGCGTGCAGTTCCGCAGCGCCCGGTCGCTCCTGGGGCACGACGCGGAACCGCTACTGCTCTACGGCGTGGAAACGGCGCTGCAATTGCACATCTGCGAGCTGAGCGAATCGCTGCGGGATCTGTACACCTCGGCCTACACCCTGCCCAGCACGACGGATTTCATTTACAGCAGCACCACCAGGGAGCTGCAGCAGATTTTCGGCAGGTATCTTCCCCATGCGGCGCAGAGCGATTTCTATGAGCTGGAGCTGGTTTCCGCGGGCATCATGCGGGGATTGATGGCCCGCCGGTGCGACATGTATTTCACCATCGACAGGAAGATCGCGCTGTTTCTGCGCTGCGCGCTGAAGGTTTACGA
>JBJEUL010000276.1:0-41712 GCA_051883835.1 Aristaeellaceae bacterium | reverse complement strand
GGTCATGAAGAAGATTTATGTGAATGAAAAATGGTGCCTGGGGTGCCATCTGTGCGAATACTACTGCGCCTTTGCCAATTCCGGCAAGAGCGACATGGTGAAGGCCCTGAAAAACATCCGCATTCATCCCCGCATCCACATTGAGGAGGGCAACGGCGTGCATTTCGCGGTGAACTGCCGCCACTGCGCCAATCCCCTGTGCGTGAAGGGCTGCATCAGCGGTGCGCTGAGCCTGCAGGATGGCATGATTGTCATCGACCAGGAAAAGTGCGTGGGCTGCTACACCTGCATCCTGACCTGCCCCTATGGCGCGATTATGCCGGACGCAACGGGCCATGTCATGCAGAAGTGCGAGCTTTGCACCAAGAACGCCTCCGGTCAGCCTGCCTGCGTGCAGAACTGTCCCAATCAGGCCATTGTGTACGAGGAGAGGTGAGTGAAGGATGAACTATGTAATCGCAGGCAACGGCCCTGCCGCCGTCAGCGCGGTGGAGGCGATTCGCCGCTGGGATGCGGAGGGGGATATCATCCTGTTCTCCAAGGAGAAGGAGTTCACCTATTCCCGTCCGCTGATTTCCTATCTGCTGTGGGGCAAGACGGACGAGCATCGCATGCGCTACAAGCCTGACAGCTTCTATCAGGACAACCGCGTGGACTTCCGTCCGGGCGTGGCTGTCACTGCCATTGACAAGGAGACCAAGACCGTCACAGGCTCCGACGGCAGCGTTGTCCCTTATGACCGGCTGCTGCTGGCCACGGGCGCGCACCCCTTTGTGCCGCCCATCGAGGGCATTGACACGGTGAAGTACCACACCTTCATGACCCTGGCGGATGCCCGGGCCCTTCGCGCTGATCTGACCCCTAACAGCCGTGTGCTGATTGTGGGCGCGGGCCTGATTGGCCTGAAATGTCTGGAGGGTATCCGTGACCTGTGCGCCAGCGTGACGGTGGCTGACCTGGCGGAGCAGATTCTGCCCTCCATTCTGGACAAGGAATCCGCTGCCATGGTGCAGAAGCACATTGAGAAGAAGGATGTGACCTTCCTGCTGGGCGACAGCGCAGTGAAGCTGGCTCCCGGCGAGGCTACCATGAAGAGCGGCAAAAAGGTTCCCTTCGATGTGCTGGTGATGGCCGTGGGCGTGCGCCCTGCAACGGAGCTGGCCTGCCAGCTGGGGCTGGACGCGGCGCGGGGTATTCCCACGGACAGCCGGGGTGAAACGGCGATTCCCGGCATCTTTGCAGCGGGGGACTGCGCCAAGTCCCATGACATCACCACCGGGCAGGACAAGGTGCTGGCCCTTTTGCCCAATGCCACCCTGCAGGGTGAAATCTGCGGCACGGCCATGGCCGGGTACAGCTGTTCTTCCTTCAATGCCATTCCCATGAATGCCATGGGGATGTTTGGCCTGCATATGATTACCGCCGGTACCATGGTGGGTGAGGAGCATGTCATCCGCAGCGCAGGCAGCTACAAGCGGCTTTGCACCAAGGACAACCGGCTGATGGGCTACATCATGGTGGGGGATGTGGAGCGTGCGGGCATCTATACTGCGCTGATTCGGGAAAAGACGCCCCTGGATACCATCGACTTTTCGCTCATGCTGGACAAGCCGCAATTGATGGCCTTCTCCAAGCGTGACCGCCAGACCCTGATGGGAGGGAGCCGACTGTGAAAATTATTGCAGGAACGAAGCACTTTCAGGCCCTGAATGAGGAAATCCACGCCTGCCCCGAGCAGGAGATTGAGCTGGAGGACGTGATGGGCCAGCGGTACATCTGCTCCGGCCTGACAGGCAGGAAGGTGCGCATCAGCGGCATTCCCGGCAACGCACTGTGCTGCTACATGGACGGCTGCGAGGTGGAGGTCATGGGCAATGCACAGGACGCCACCGGCGATACCATGAACGACGGTACGCTCATCATTCACGGCAGCTGCGGCGATGCCACCGGCTACGCCATGCGCGGCGGTACCATTCTGGTGGAGGACAATGTGGGCTACCGGGCCGGCATCCACATGAAGGCATACCAGCAACAGATTCCGGTGCTGGTGGTGGGCGGCGAGGCAGGCAGCTTTCTGGGTGAATATCAGGCGGGCGGCTACATTGTGGTGCTGGGCCTGAACACGCAGGGCCGTGCGCCGGTGGGACGCTTCTGTGCCGCCGGTATGCACGGCGGGAAAATCTTCCTGCGCACGGAGGCCGATATGCCCTTTGACCTGCCCACGCAGGTCATTGCCCGGGAAGCGGAAGCGGCTGACCTGGCGGAGATTGCCCCCTATGTGCGCAGGTTTGCCCAGGCCTTTGGCAAGGATGCGGACAAGCTGCTCGCGGACCGCTATGTGGTGCTGGTTCCCAACACCCACAATCCCTACAAGACCATGTATGCTACCAACTGAGGACAGGAGGTTTCCCCTGATGACAGAGCAGGAAGTCGTAGAATTTGTGGAGGAGAATGACGTCAAGTTCATTCGTCTGGCCTTCGTGGATATCTTCGGCACCATGAAGAACATCTCCATCATGCCCACAGAGCTGGGCAAGGCCTTTGCAGGCGGTGTCTCCTTCGATGCCTCCGCCGTGAAGGGCTTCCGCGATGAGAGCAACAGCGATCTGTTCCTTCAGCCCGACCCCAATACCCTGACGGTGCTGCCCTGGCGGCCGCAGACGGGACGGGTCGCACGGATGATGTGCGATTGCTACACCCCGGAGGGGGAGCTGTTTGACGGACACAGCCGCACCATCCTGCGCCGTCAGGTGGAGAAGGCGCGCAAGCTGGGTTATGTGTTCCGCATGGGCACGGAGTATGAATTCTACCTCTTCAACGCCGATGAGCAGGGCAACGTGACCCTGACCCCTCAGGATGACGCAGGCTACATGGACGTGTCCCCGCTGGACAAGGGCGAGAACATCCGCCGGGAAATCTGCCTGTCGCTGGAGGCCATGAACATCCAGCCGGAGAGCAGCCACCATGAGCATGGCCCGGGTCAGAACGAGATTGATTTCCACTATGCCGGTGCCTTGAAGGCAGCAGACAATGCCATGGTGTTCAAGACGGCGGTGAGGGCCATTGCGTCGCAGTACGGGCTGTGCGCATCCTTCATGCCCAAGCCGCTGGCGGAGGAGAGCGGCAATGGTCTGCACATCAACCTGTCCATCGAAAAGGATGGCAAGCAGCTCTTTGAAATTGCGGACGGCAAGCTCTCCATGGACGCACAGCATGCCATGGCAGGTATTCTTGGCCGCATCCGGGAGATTAGCCTGTTCTTGAACCCGATTCCTTCCAGCTATCGCCGTCTGGGCTGCTGCGAGGCACCCAAGGCGGTCAATTGGAGCTATGGCAACCGCAGCCAGCTCATCCGCATTCCGGCCGCCAAGCATGATGGCGGCCGCATGGAGCTGCGCTCGCCCGACCCTGCCTGCAATCCCTATCTGGCCTTCGCGCTGATTGTGGCGGCAGCCATGGAGGGCATCACGGAGGTCACGCCGCTCCAGCCTCCGCTGAAGGAAACGGGCATGCTGCCCGCCACGCTGGAGGAAGCCATCCAGCTGGCGGAGCAGAGCGCATTCGTGCGGGAGGTACTGCCGGCAGATGTGCTGGACAAGTACATCGCCGAAAAGAAAAAGACCGCCGCGCGCTATGATATGGATCCACGGGCCGTGTTCCAGCAGCATTTGCGCACCATTTGACGGGAGGGGAAGCTGCGATGCAGGATAGCATCCTCCTGGTGGGCAGTACGGAAAAAAGTCAGGCTTTGCTGCGCGCACTCGTACCGCAGGGGCCTGGCCATACGGTCACGCTGGCCCACAGCGGCAGCGAGGCACGGCGGCTGACGCAGACGGCAGAACCGGCTCTGGTGGTCATCAGTGCGCCCCTGAGCGATGAGAGCGGCCTTGATTTGGCCCTGGAGATGGCGCATAACTGCTTTTCCGGAGTTCTGCTGCTCATTAAGGCTGATTTGATGGAAGCGGTAGCCATGCGGGTGGAGGAATGCGGTGTGCTGGTTCTGAGCAAGCCCGTTGCCAAGCCACTGTTCGATCAGGCTATGCGTTTCTCCCTGGCCATGCGCAGCCGCATGCTGACCTTGCGGGAAGAAAACGCCCGCCTGGAAAAGAAGCTGGCGGATATCAAGCTCATTGACCGCGCCAAGTGCCTGCTCATCCAGTATCGGGGCATGACCGAGGAACAGGCACACCGGCTGATTGAGAAGCAAGCTATGGACAACCGACAGACCAAGACAGCCGTAGCCCGGAGCATCCTGGCCAGCTACGAGCTGTGAGAAAGCACATAAAAAGACTGGTGTGGGGCCTTTCCAACAGAGCAGGGAAGACTCCACACCAGTTTCTTGATGCGCGTATTGGTTTACCGGGTACGGCCCTTGCGGCCCTCCAACAGATGCTTCATGCCTGAAAGGTCATCCAGGGCTCTGCCGCAGCCCATGACCACGCTGGTTTGCGGGTCATCCGCCACGCCGCAGGGAATGCGCAGCGCAGCATAGACTGCTTCCGTCAGCCCCTTGAGGGCTGCCGCACCGCCGGTAAATACAATGCCGTCCTCAAAAATATCCGAGGCCAGCTGGGGCGGTGTGCGCTCAATGACGCCCTGAATGGCTTCAATCAGTTCACCCACAGGATCCTTGAGGGCCTCGAAAATCTCGGCAGAGGTGATGGACTGCGTTTTCGGCAGGCCGGAAATCAGGTTGCGGCCCGTCACATCCATGGTGATATCGCTGTCCTGGGGAACGGCGCAGCCAAGATTGATTTTGATTTCCTCCGCCGTGCGTTCACCAATGAGCAGATTGTGCTTCTTGCGCAGATAGCGGATGATGGCATCATCAAAATAATCGCCGCCGATGGGCACACAGCTGGATACCGCCACCTCGCCCATGGACAGCACGGCGATGTCTGTCACGCCTGCCCCCATGTCCACAATCATGCTGCCGTAGGCTTCATCAAAGCGCATGCCCACGCCCAGTGCGGCGGCAACAGGCCTGTCCAGCAGCTGGGTACGGCGCATGCCGGCATCGAACATGATGCTGATGATGGCCCGCTTCTCCACCTCGTTCACGCCCGTGGGGACGGATACGATGGCCCTGGGACGGGAGAACAGGCGGCGGCCCACAACGTTGCCGACAAAATAGCGCAGCATGGTACTGGTCAGATCCAGATCCGACACCGTCCCCTGACGCAGGGGGCGCACCACCACCACATTGCCCGGTGTGCGACCAATCATGCGATAGGCATCGCTGCCCACAGCCAGGATCTTCTGAGAATCCCGCTCAATGGCAATCACCGCAGGCTCCCGGAGCATGATGCCCTTGCCCTTCATGTAGATCAGCACATTGGACGTACCCAGATCAACGCCGATGTCGTTTACCTGTGCCAAGTCGATTCCCCCATCTTCCTGCAATTTGCGCCTGTCAACCTGCTTAGTATATCATTTCTGCGCATTCTTGTAAACCGTTTCCTTCATTTGTAACAAATGCGCCGTGCTTAAGGGCGGTGTGCGGCGCATACACTGCCAGCAAAAGGAATCAGGAGGCGGAGAACATGGAGGAGCGTTTATTTCCGGCGGAGGTCGTGGGCAATGTGCCGCGGGTGACACTGACGGGGCGCAGCGAGGTGGATGTGGAGCAGCACCGGGGCCTGTCAGCCTATCAGCCGGAGGAGGTCGTTTTCCGCACAGCCTGCGGGTCACTGCGCATCAGCGGGCATGAGCTGCGCCTGAAGCGGTACACGTCCTGCGATGCACAGATTACCGGCGAGATTGCCTGTGTCACCATGGATGGCGGCGCGAATGGGGGCGGCAGCGTGTGAAGGCGGTGCGGCGGCGTTTTGCCGCGGAAGGGCTGAACCTGGAGCGTCTGATTCGCCAGGCTGGGGAAGCGGACATCCCGCTTTCCGCGCTCAGGCGCAGGGGCAGACAAATCCGCGGCGTGGTCGCGGAGGATGATATCCCTCGCCTGCGTCAGCTGACGGACAAGGGCGGCTGGCGGCTGACGGTGGGCGGACGCATCGGCGCAGGCCATGCCATGGACATGCTGCGGCGACGTATCGTGCTGGCTGTGCTGTGCGTGATGGTGGCTGCCGCCATGGTGGTCGCGGCGCAGATGATGTGGCGGCTGGATATCCAGGATGCAGGCGTGTATGAAGCGGATATACGCCAGTACCTGGAGGCGCAGGGCATTCGTCCGGTCATCTGGCAGAAGTATGTCAATCCGTCCGAGCTTCGTGACGCGCTGGAATGGCGATACCCGAAAATTGCATGGGTGGAGGTCGGCTGGCGCGGCACAACGCTCACGGTGCGTGTGATGGAAGGCACACCGTCAGGAGACAGTCTGTCCATCGAAGGCTACGGTGATGTGGTGGCCAGCCGGGACGGCGTGGTGGAGCGTGTGCTGACCGTTGCAGGTACACCGCAGGTGAAGGCTGGCGAGCTGGTGCGGGAAGGGCAGGTGCTGATTGCCGGGGAGGAGCGAACCTCCGGCGGGGAAACGCGCCCTGTGGCGGCCCGGGGCATGGTGATGGCCCGCGTATGGGACGGTGCGGCGGTGAACATGAACCTCATGACGCGGCAAACGGTCTACACGGGGCGAACCCAACAGGTGCAGACCGTTGCGCTGCCATGGTTCGACCTGTGGGCTTGCGAGCCGTCAGGCTTTGCGCAGGAGGATACATCTGTGCGGATGATGCCCATGGGCGGGCTGTTCCTGCCCTTCACGCTCCGATGGGAAACACGCATGGAGGCCAGCATCACCATGCAGGCAGGGGATTTGGAGCAGCTTAAAGCGGAAGCAGCCGTGGCAGCCTTGCGAAAGCTCCGGCAAAAAACGGGTGTGACCGATGATTTTGTTGACAAATGGGTAGATTATAGTATGATAGATGGTGAGATACTGTGCGCTGTCGCCTATGGCGAACGAAGCGTTGATATTGCCCGTTCCCAGCGCAGCAGCGAACCGTAGCATCCCGGTATGGCTGCCCCGGTAACAGGCAGCGAGAAAGGAAGGAATCTCCTTTTGGTACAAGTCAAGAGAATGCTCCTGTCGGTGGACTCCATGGACGCTTATATGTCGCTGTTCGGCTTCAATGACCAGAATGTAGCCCTGATTGAGCAGGAATGCGGCGTGACCATTGCCCTGCGCGGTGCGGAGCTGACGATTTCCGGCGAAGCGGAGGATACCGAGCTGGCTGCCAGCGTGATTGAAAAGCTGATGGACATGATTCATCACCATGATCTGGTGGACAGGACGCGCATCCGCTACGCCATTGCGCTGGCGCGGGAAGGCAAGGTGGACATGATTGACGAGATCCTGCGCAGCGTGGTGGCCATTACGCACCGGGGCAAGCAGATCCGCTGCAAGACCCTGGGCCAGCAGGAGTATGTGCAGGCTATCCGTGACCATGACCTGACCTTTGCCGTTGGCCCTGCTGGTACGGGCAAGACATATCTGGCCATGGCACTGGCGGTGGTCGCGCTCAAGAACAAGGAGATTGAGCGCATTGTGCTGACCCGTCCGGCGGTGGAGGCTGGCGAGAAGCTGGGCTTCCTGCCCGGCGACCTGACACAGAAGGTTGACCCCTACCTGCGCCCGCTCTACGATGCGCTGTATGACTTCATGGGCGTGGACAGCTATCAGAAGCTGCTGGAGCGCGGCACGGTGGAGGTTGCCCCGCTGGCCTATATGCGCGGCCGCACCCTGTCGGACTCCTTCATCATTCTGGATGAGGCGCAGAACACCACCTCCGAGCAGATGAAGATGTTCCTGACCCGTATCGGCTTCCGTTCCAAGGTGGTGGTCACGGGTGACATTACCCAGACCGACCTGCCCTACGGCAAGCGTTCGGGCCTGGCGGAAGCACTGGAAATTTTGAAGGGGATTCCCGCCATCGGCATGGTGGAGCTGACACACAGGGATGTGGTGCGTCATGAGCTGGTGCAGCAGATCGTTCAGGCTTATGATGCCTATTTCAGCAAAGAGAAGGAGAGGAACCAATGATACGCCGCAAATCGAATGATCGGGACAGGGGAATCAGCCTGATGCGCCGGATCATGCTGTGGTTCCACAGCGTGGAGTCACGCTGCACGCTGGTGGTTGTCCTTGGCGGGCTGGCGATTCTGGGCATGTTCAGCCTGTCCAGCGCACCCCAGCGTTACAGCCTGTCCGTGGGCACGATTTCCCATTACACCATCACCGCTACCAAGGACGTGGTGGATGAGATTACCACCTCAGAGCGGCGCACTGCTGCGGCCAATGCCGTGGAGCCGACCTATCACCTGAAGGAGGGTGCCTCTGAGGAGGTCATGTCCTCCCTGAGCAAGCTCTTTGAGGAGCTGCGCACGGTGCAGCAGTACGGCTTGACCCTGCGGGGCGAGGACATGACGGCGGAGGAATGGCGCAATCACGTCTTTGAGGATGATGAGTGGAAGTATGCCCAGAGCCTGGTGAAAACCATTTCCCTGAACCGCTATCAGGCCATCACCCTCATGCGCAGTGAGACCGATGACTACAACGACATGGTCTCCAGTGTGACCCTTGCGGTGAAGAACACCCTGAACACGACCATCCGCGAGGGTCAGGTGAATCAGTCCATTCAGACCATTTTGCAGATTGTGGGCTATAAGGTCGAAATCTCCCTGTACCAAAACATCGTGCCCATTGTGCTGAGAAGCTGTATACAGCCGAACATGGTGATTGAGGAGACTGCCACTGCGGAAGCGCGGCAGAAGGCCATGGATGCCGTGGAGCCTGTGATGTACCTGCAGGGTCAGAACATCGTGCGTGAGGGCGAACGGGTTAGTGCAAACCAGATTGCAATGCTCACCTCCCTGGGCCTGCTGGAAAGCGACCAATACGATTACAGCATTTATGCGGGCGCGGCCCTGGTCGTAGCAGCTGTGATGATGACGCTGGCCCTGCTGCTGCGCCTGCTGGCCCCGGAGCTGCTGCATGACGTGCGCCGCCTGTCGGTTGTCACGCTGGTCATGGTGGTCAATGAAGGCCTGGCTGTCCTGATGATGAAGCTGGTCAACGTGTATCTTGCACCTGTGGCCATGGGGGCCATGCTGCTGACGGGGCTGCTGGGCGCACCTGCGGGTATTGCGGGGACGATCAGCATGTCGCTGCTGACCAGTGGGCTGGTGGCGGCAAGCAATACGGCCTTTTCCACGGAAATGGTGCTGCTGCTGTTGTGCGGCATCGTTGGCGGCATTGTGTCGGCGACGTTCCTGAGGAACAAGCCGCAGCGTTTCCGCATGGTGCTGTGCGGCTTGATTGTTGCGCCGGTGAATCTGCTGCTGATTGCTGCGACAGGCCTGATGACCTCCAATGACCTGCCTACCGTGCTGAACAATGCAGCATGGTCAATGGGCAGCGGCGTGCTCAGCGCGCTGCTGGCGGCGGGCTTCCAGTCGGTCTTTGAAGCCGTGTTCAATCTGGCAACACCCAGCAAGCTCCTGGAGCTGGCCAACCCCAACCATCCGTTGCTGCGCCGGTTGCTGCTGGAGGCTCCCGGTACCTATCATCATGCCATCATCGTAGCCAATCTGGCGGAGGCAGCCGCGGAAAAGATTGGTGCGAATCCTTATCTGGCCCGTACCGCCGCCTATTTCCACGATGTGGGCAAGCTGAAACGCCCCTTGTACTTCAAGGAAAACCAGATGGGCGAGAATCCGCACGATCGTACCGATCCGTATGTGTCCGCAGCCATTCTGACCACGCACACCCGTGACGGCGTGCAGCTGGCACAGAAGTATCACCTGCCGCCGGAGATTCAGCGCATCATCGCGGAGCATCACGGGGATACGCCGGTGATGTACTTCTACCACAAGGCCCTTCAGCAGTCCGATGGCAAGCCGGTCGATATCGCGGATTTCCGCTATGACGGCCCCCGCCCCTGCACCAAGGAGAGCGCGATTATCATGCTGGCCGACACCATCGAGGCGGCTGTGCGCTCTATGCCCGACCCCACGCCGCAGGCGATTGAGCGGTTCATTGAGAAGCTGGTGCGGGGCAAGCTGGAGGATGGTCAGCTGAGCAATTCTCCGTTGACGCTGCGGGATATTGACGGCATCTGCGAAGCCTTTGCCACGGTGCTCAACGGCGTGTTCCATGAACGCATTGAGTACCCCAACATGACCATTCCCGAACGCACTGAGCAGCCCGCCAAGCCTGCGGAAGCCACGAAGGAGGCTCCGGCAGCGCAGACGCAAACCGCTCCGGAAGCCGCGGCTCCGGGCGAAGAAACGAAGAAGGAGCAGGAACAGGTATGACCATCCTCTGGCAATTGGATACCGAGGCCCCCGAGGGTTGGCTGGAGCTGATGCAGAAAGCGGCGGACGCGGCGGTCAGGACGGAGGGTATCAGTCGTCCCTGCGCAGTAGCCATCCGCATGTGCGGGGACGATGCAATCCATGAAATCAACCGGGAATACCGCGGCGTGGACAGGGCAACGGACGTGCTGTCCTTTCCCACGGTGAACTACCCGGAGGGTATGACCGCCGGGCAGGCAGACAGGCTGCTGCGCCGTGAATGGGATGATGAGCTGGACGCCGTGATGCTGGGCGACCTGGTGATTTCGGTGCCGCATGTCATGGCACAGGCGGAGGAATATGGCCATTCAGTCGCACGGGAAGCGGCGTACCTGACGGTACACGGCCTGTGCCACCTGATGGGCTACGACCACATGGAGGACGAAGAAAAGCGGAGGATGCGCACGATGGAAGAAAGGATTCTGTCCAGCATCGCCATGGAGCGCGATGCGCAGTCGGTTTCGGACGATGCACTGCTGCAGCTGGCGCGTCAGGCCATGCAGCACAGCTATTCGCCCTATTCCGGCTATGCGGTGGGTGCAGCACTGCTGTGTGACAATGGCCGGGTATTCACAGGCTGCAATGTGGAGAACGCGTCCTTTGGCCTGACCAACTGTGCTGAGCGGACAGCGGTGTTCAAGGCCATCAGCGAGGGAGAGCGGGCCTTCAGGGCCATTGCCATTGCAGCGGAGAAGTCTGCGCCCTGGCCCTGCGGCGCGTGCCGACAGGTGCTGGAGGAGTTCGCGCCGAATATCCGTGTGCTGGTCACATGGGCGGACGGCCAGAAGGATGAAAGCACGCTGACGGCTTTGTTGCCCCATGGCTTTGGCCCCAAGGAGCTTGAAGGCAAGGCATAATCGAAAGCAGGAGTAAAAGAAGATGCAAGCGGAGAAGAAGTTTCATTCCGGTTTCGTAACCATTGTGGGCAGGCCCAATGTCGGCAAATCCACGCTGATGAACGCGCTGGTGGGGGAGAAGGTTGCCATTGTGTCCAACCGGCCCCAAACCACCCGGAACCGTATCATGGGCGTCATGACCCGCCCAACGTGTCAGATTGTTTTTCTGGACACGCCCGGCATTCACAATCCTCGTACCCGCCTGGGCGAATACATGATGCAGTCTGTTCGCGATGCCATGGACGGCATGGATGGCATGCTGGTGCTGGTGGATGCCACGCAGGTCGGTGAACAGGACAGGAAAATCGTGCAGGACATGAGCAGCCGCAAGGTGCCCAAGGTGCTTGCGCTGAACAAGATTGACCTGCTGCCCAAGGAAAAGCTGCTGGCATTGATTTCATCCTTCGCCCAGTGCGGCTATGATGAGATTATTCCCATCAGTGCAAAGACCGGTGACGGCGTGGAGGAACTGGCCAAGGCCCTGATGGACAGGCTCCCCGAGGGCCCGAAGTACTTCCCGGACGACATGATGACCGACCAGCCCGAGCGTCAAATCTGCGCGGAGATGATTCGCGAGAAGGCTCTGCTGCACCTGCGGGACGAGGTTCCGCACGGCATTGGCGTGGAAATGATGGCCATGAACAAGGAAAGCGATGACTTCATGGAAATCCATGCCACCCTGTACTGCGAGCGGGAAGCCCACAAGGGCATCATCATCGGCAAGCATGGTGCCATGCTGCAATTGATTGGCAGCGAGGCCCGCAAGGATATTGAGCAGCTTCTTGGTCTGCATGTGAACCTGAAGCTGTGGGTGAAGGTTCGTCCGGACTGGCGCAACCGCATGGATGACCTGCGCACCCTGGGTTACGAGAACAAGTAAGCATCATCACAAAAGCCCCTGCTTTCCACCATATAGCGGAAGCAGGGGCTTTGCCGTGCTGAGTATCAAAGCTGTGCCAGAGAAAGCGGATATTCCTGAAGCAGGGGCTTCAGTGCGGCGATTGTCTGCGGTGTGCGTTCCAGCGCAGGCATGAACCACAGCAGCAGTGCCCAGTCCATGGCGGCGGGCAAATCACCGCTGAGCAACCGTGTACCAACGCCCACGAAGCGGAACATTTCCTGTTTCGCACTGCCGGACAGCGCAGGCAGATAGGCCGTCAAAGGAGCCAATATCTGTTCAATCTGCTCACTGGGAACATTGGTCTGTTCGAGCAGTGCTTGCAGGGAAGCGGCACTGACAGGCTGCACATCGTCCATCTGCACCTCGGGAATGGTCTGCGATGCCTTGAGGGGGAACACAGGCCAGGGAGCCACATCATAGGCAGCAGTGCGCGTCATTTGGTTGGCCGTGCGGGCAATCATCAGCTTGCTGACAGAAGGAATTGGCGCGTAGTTGGGCAGTGCCGTCAGCAGGACAGCCGGTGTGCCATCGGGCATCAGGGTGCAGGGCAGGGGCTGCTCCTCGGGGGAAATCTGCTGGGCATAGCTGCTCAGCCAGCCCAGTGCGGCGGCAATATTGCGCAGAAGCGTTGCGGCCACAGCAGGCGCAGCACAGCTCAGGCCGATGCGCGGAGACACGGCCAGCAAGGCCAGCAGCACAGCCGCTTCGCTGCGGGTCATGGATGCACCGCACGCCTGAACGGCACTGCAAACGCGCTCTACCAGCTCCTCGCCGGATACCTGGATACCGGCTACGCTGTTCATCCGCAGGGGAACACCGCTGACAGGCGCATTCAGCTGTGCATCCGCCATCATCCTGGCAAGCACAGAGGGCAACTCGGCCTGTTGCAGCTCATCCACCCGGGCTTGCAGGGCATCGCGCTGGGCAGCAAGGGCGGCAAGCTGCTCTTTCAGCACCGCCAGAGCCGCTTCACCGGCGGCCTGCTTTTCCTCCAGCTTCCGGCAGGCGGTCAGCTGCTTGCCCTGCATGGCATCCACGGTGCTCTTGCGGAAGGCTTCCAAATCAGCCTTGGCCTGGTCCAGCTGAATCAGCGCAGACAGGCGTTCCGCCTCCATATCCTGCAAACGGGTAAGGATGACCCGCTGCAGCGGCGTATCACCATCGGAAAGGGCCAGCCGGGGCAGCAGCTTGGTACACATGCCATCCAGCGACAGAATCAAATCCAGCAGTTGTGTCTGTGCTTCCTCCATTGCCCAAGCCTCCCGCAGGCTCTGACAGGCTGTCTCCACAGGATTCACCACATGGCGCATCGCGGTTCCGGCAGGCAGGGATTCCGTTGGCGGCTCATAGCGGGAAACGCGCCACTGACTGGAAACATACTCCTGTAGCTTGTTCTTGGGCTGCGGAACCGAGGTTTTGAGGGGAGAACGATGCAGCGGCGTTCCGTTCAGGGGCGCAGCGGATTCAACCTTGGGCTGTGCCTTGGCACGGGGCTGCTGCTGGGGAGTTTGCCGGGCATGCAGCAGATTGGCGTTCTGGGACAGCGGCTGGTCAAGGCCCTGTAGGGTCTCGTCAAAGGTTTTGTCCTCATCCAGAATCGTCAGCCGCTTGCCCAGCGGCAGAGGAGTATCATCGGCAAGCTTCGCTGTTTGTGCAGTCACAGGCTTTGCAGGCTTGTCCTGTGCAGGCTTCGGCGGCTGAGCAGATTCGGCAGGCTTGGCAGGTGCAGGCTTCGGCGGCTGAGCAGATTCGGCAGTTTTGTCCTGTGCAGACTTCGGAGCCTGAGCAGATTCAGCAGGCTTGGCAGGCGCAGGCTTGGCCGGTACGGGTACAGGAATCGGCTCATCGGAAGGCATGCAAAGCATCAGCCGGTGAACGCCCTCGGGATCCTCCAAAGGAACCAGGGTGCCAGCAGCCTCCGCAGCCGGTTGGGGCGGTTCGGGGTGTTCCTTGCGGACAGGGCCGAACAGGGTATCATCCGTGCGGATGTAAAACAGGGGAGTGATGGCCTTCTCCGCCAGTGCGGCAGCCTCCTCCGCCGTGCCCGATACAACCTCAAAGAAGCTATGCGCAGGCAAGGGCTTCACCGTGTCAGAATAAAGGATAAACTGATTCAGCTCGCCGCGCTCGGGACGATAATTCTTGTTGGTACGGATTTTGCCGGAGTCAGCGGAGACAGCACGCAGATCCACCACGCAATAATGTCCCATGGCGCGCATGCGCTCCTTGAAGGTATGCTGCTCGGCGCGGTCAGGCAGAATGCGCAGGCAACCTTCATCGGGCCACAGACGAACCGCTTCCTCCTGAATATCGCCGTGGCAGGTAATCAGCGGCCTGACGCGAAAATGCGCACGCTGAACATCGTCCTCCTCCATATAGGCCAATACCAGATCCTGTTCCAGATTCATGAATATGCCTCCATACAGTGATAAAAATAAACGGGCCGGATATCTCCGATGCACGGAAAATAAAGCATGCGTCGCGCTACCACCACAAGACGTCATGCTATTGCTTGAAGTATGGAAGAATTGTATCAAATACGAACCGTAACGTCAAGCATCAAACGGAAAAACGACCAACTTTTGTGCATAACAGACCCCGTGCACGGAGAAAATCATGGCATCAAGCATTTGATGGAGGCAATATGTCGTCGGGTATGGTGATTCTGACGGTGGTAGCCGTCCTGATCTACTTTGGCGTGGTGCAGCGGGTACTGGACAGGATGTACTTGACGGATCGCGCCGCGCTGCTGCTGGTGGCGGTGATGTTCGTGGGGACGCTTCTTCCGAATGTGACGGTGGGCCGCGTGTCGGTTTCGCTGGGCGGCGCAGTGATTCCGGTGGGTGTGTGCATTTTCCTGCTGTGCAAGGCAGACACAGCGGGCGAGGTCGGGCGAACCATTGTGGGTTCGCTGCTGACGGCTGGCGCGGTGTATGGCCTGTCTGTGCTGCTTCCATCGGAGGCGGAGCAGCTGCCCATGGATCCGAACCTGCTCTACGGCCTTTCGGCAGGCGTGATTGCCTGGGTGCTGGGACGCAGCAGGCGCGGCGCATTCGTCTGCGGCGTGCTGGGTGTGCTGCTGGCGGATATCGCCACGGCCGTCATGAACTGGAGCAGGGGCATTGACCAGCAGCTTGTGCTGGGCGGTGCGGGAATTGCGGATGCGGTGGTCATCAGCGGCGTGCTGGCGGTACTGCTGGCGGAGCTGGTGGGGGAGATTGTGGAACGTGTGGTCCGGAAACGAACCGCTGCGAAGGAGGGAGACCGCCCATGAAAAGGCTATTCACACTGATGGCGATGATGCTGCTTATCGCTGCGCAGGCCCGTGCGGAGGAGCCATGGTGGACGCTGGTGACAGCATCCGGCGAGAAAATCACCACCATTGGTTATGAACCGGAAGCCGGGGATCAGTACATCTCCGGGGACAACCGCTTGTATGAGGTCATACGGGTGGAAGGCAGCACTGCTGTGATGGAGGACAAAGGTGATGCAGCCATGCCTGACGTGAGCTGGCTGGACGCGCCTGATGCGGCACAGGCCGTCAGTGCAGGCCGGGGACGGCTGATTGCCCTGTACTGCACCCACAGTGATGAAAGCTATGAGCCCTCGGACGGCACGTACAGCAATGAGCAGCGCGGATCCATCTACCAGGTGGCTCATGCCTTGGCGGATGCGCTCACGGATGACGGCATCAGCACGGAGGTGTCGGACGCCCTGCACCACCCCCATGATGCAGGAGCCTACCGCCGTTCCCGTCAGACGGCCGTGGAGCTGCTCAAGAGCACGCCGGACGCGCTCCTGGACATTCACCGGGACGGTATCCCGGATCCGGAGGAATACGCTGTCACCCTGGGTGGTCAGCAGGTGTCGAAGATACGGCTGCTGGTGGGCCGGGGCAATCAAAACATGGCGGCCAACAAGGATTTCGCACTGACCATCAAGGCCGTGGCGGACAAGGTGTATCCGGGTCTGATTAAGGATATCTACATGGGCAAGGGAGCCTTCAATCAGGACTTGCTGCCCCGTGCGCTGCTGCTGGAATGCGGCACCTACACCCTGAGCAAGGAGCGCGTCCTCAACAGCATGCCCATGATGGCGGATGTGTTGGGCCGCGCCCTGTACGGCGGTGTGACCGGCTCGGCAGGCACATCGGATGTGCGGGGAACGGCGAGTGCACCATCGGGCGGTGAAACGCAGGGTGAGCAGGACGTGCAGCCCGCCAGCCAGCGGGAAACAGGTGCCACCAAGGGCATCGTATGGGTGGCTGTGCTGGTGGTGGTGGGGTTGATTGTGTATGGCGTGGTCTCAACGGGCAGCTTCCGGGGCGGCATGAAGAAGGCCGGGCGGAACCTGAACGAAATGACCGGCGGCCTGGTCGGCAGGAAGCCTGAGGACGAGGATAAGCCGGAGCCATGAAAAGAGCCGGGCAGCGGATGAACGTCTGCCCGGCTTTGCATGGTGCATATGAGGTTACTTCACCGGCTGCGTGGCCAGTTTCTTCTTTTTCATTTCCGTGCGCCACACCAGCAGCACCATCATCAGGATGGTACCCACATAGGGGAAGATGGCCGTGAGCGCGGAAGAAATGCCCAGCGACTGCAAGCGCATGCCCAGCGCATCAATGAAGCCAAAGAGCAGGGCTGCCAGAAACACCTTGGGCGGATTGGAACGCCCGAAAATCACGCAGGCCACGGCGATGAAGCCGCGGGAGCTGGACATATTCTCGCTGAAGGTGGACAGGTAGCCCAGGGACAGGTGCGCACCCGACAGGCAAGCCAGCATGCCGCACAGCAGGGAAGCAATGTACTTCATTCGCTCGGGACTCTTGCCGGCGGAGCGCAGGGACTGCGGATGCTCACCGGCACTGCGCAGCCAGAAGCCCATGGGTGTGCGGTAAATCAGCACCCAGCACAGCAGCACCAGCAGCCAGGATACATAGACCAGCAGGGTGTTGTTGTTCAGCAACTGACCCAGCACGGGAATCTGCTCCAGCCACGGCGCATTGAGGCGGGGCAGGGTGGAAAGTGCGCCGTCCGGGGCATGGAAGGTGCCGCTCTGCCCGGTCAGCTCCCGCAGCAGGAAGGTCGTCAGGCCACCGGCAAAGACGTTGAGCGCAACGCCGATGATGAACTCATCGCTCTTGAACTTGATGACAAACACGCCATAGAGCAGACCGAGTATCAGCCCGATGACCAGCGCGAACACCAGCCCCATGGCCCAGCTGCCGCAGACCCAGCTGCCCATCACCGCCGCGAATGCGCCGATGAGCATCATGCCGTCACAGCCGATGTTCATCATGCCCACATGGTCGGTCAGCAGACAGCCCAGTGCGCAGATAATCACGGGCGTGGCGGTGCGCAGGGTGTTTTGCAAAAGTCCCAGACTCAGAATGGAAGCAAGCTCACTCATGCCTGGTCTCCTTTCCGCAGCGTCATGGCCGCCTTTCGCTGTGCCAGACGGTTCAGCAGGGCTGACATAATGCCCTCCTCCGCCGCCATGAAGAAGATGATGATGGACTGGATGATGATAACTAGACTGCTGGGAATGTTGGCAATCAGCTCCATGTTGGCACCGCCAATCTTCATCGCGCCGAAGAACACGCTCATCAGGATGATGCCTGCGGGATTGTAGCGGGCAATCATGGCCACCAGCATGCCGTCATAGTAGAACTCATTGGACACGGACTCAATGAAGCGCGTATGCAGGCCGAACACCTCGAACATGCCCACCAGACCGCAAATCGCGCCGGAAGCCACCATGCTCAGGATGGCCAGCCGGTCAGACTTAATGCCGCAATAGCGGGCGAAGCGTCCGTTCTGCCCGGTGAGCTTCATCTGGAAGCCTGCGGTGGACTTCTTCATTACATACCAAACCAGGAAGGCGATGATGACCGTCAGGTAAATGCTCTCCGTCAGGCTGGAGCGGGAAATCAGCCGGTCAAACATGAAGGCGGGGTCAACCGCGTCCGTGCCGGAGGAAACGCCCCGCGCGGTGGTTTTGAGCGGCCCATTGGCCAGGAAGGAACAGAAGTAGATGGCGGCAGTGTTCATCAGGATGGTGGTGATGACCTCATTGACCTTCATCTTGACCTTGAGCATAGCGGGAATCCACGCATACGCACCGCCGGCGGCCATGGCAGCCAGAAGGCACAGCGGCACGCCAATCCACGGGGACAGTCCGGTCAGCTTTGCACCCACCACAGCGGAGGCCATGGCACCCAGATACAATTGACCCTCGCCGCCCACGTTGAAGATACCAGCCTGTGCTGCAACGGCTGTGGCAAGGCCTGTCAGGCACAGCGTGGCCGACTTGGCCAGCGTGTTGCCGATGGCGCGCTTTGTGCCAAAGGCTCCCTGAAACATCAGGGTGTAGCCTTCCACGGGATTGTGCCCTGTTGCCAGCATGATGACTGCACCCAGGGCCAGGGCCAGCGCAACGCTGACCACCAGGGCCAGCAGATAATTCAGCTGATTCCTGCGCTTCATGCTTCCGCCTCCTTGGTGCCGCCGGTCATGTAGTAGCTGATTTCCGTCTTGGGAATCTGCGAGGGGATGAACTCGCCGGTGATGCGGCCTTCATAGATGGTCATCAGCCGGTCGGAGAGCCGGTACAGCTCGTCCAGGTCGGCACTGACCAGCAGGATGGCACAGCCTGCATTGCGCTTGTCCATGATGAACTGATGGATGGCCTCCATGGCCCCGATGTCCACGCCGCGCGTGGGCTGGGAAATCATCAGCACCGGCGTGTCAAAGGCAAACTCGCGGGCCACGACCACCTTCTGCATGTTGCCGCCGGACAGGCTGCCCACCGGCACATCCACGCCCGCACCGCGAATATCGTACTTTTCAAAGAGTTTCTGAGCATATTGACGGATGGCCCGCTTCTTCATGTGCGTGCGCAGGAGGGAGAACTGCTGCTCCTTCTCTCGGCCGACAATCAGGTTGTCCGTCACATCCGCTGGGGCAGATACGCCGGTTTTCAGCCGATCCTCCGGGACATGGGCAAGGCCAAGGGCACGCACCTGCCCGGGAGTCATTCTGCGGATGGACTGCCCTGCAATGCGGATATCGCCGCCCTGCAGCGGGCGCATGGCGGTCATGGCCTCCACCAGCTGACTCTGACCGTTTCCCTCAATGCCCGCGATGCCCAGTATCTCGCCCCGATGCACCTCAAGGCTGACCCCGCGCACAGCAGGCAGGCCGCGGTCATCCGCCACCTGTACATTCTCCAGCGTGACGGCAACCTCATTGTCCAGCACGTCCGGGTCATGGCGGTCAAGCGCGCCCAGCAGCACCTCACGGCCCACCATCATGGAGGCCAGCATGCGTTCGCTGACATCGCAGGTGTTTTCCACGCCCACCAGCTTGCCGGAGCGCATCACGCCCACGCGGTCGGAGATGGCCATCACCTCGTAGAGCTTGTGGGTGATGATGATGATGGTCATCTGCTTTTCCCGGACAATGCGGCGGATGACGGCAAACAGCTCGTCCGTTTCCTGCGGGGTCAGGACGGCAGTCGGTTCATCCAGAATCAGCACATCCGCACCCCGGTGCAGCGTTTTGAGAATCTCCACGCGCTGCTGCAGGCCTACGCTGATATCCTGCACCCGGTCACGGGGATTCACCTGCAAGCCGTATTCCGCCACCAGCTGCTCGGTGATGGCGTTGGCCTTTTTCAGGTCGGACAGTACGCCGTACCTGCGCGGCTCCCGCCCCAGGACGATGTTCTGCGCTACGGTGAAGGACGGCACCAGCATGAAGTGCTGATGCACCATGCCCACGCCCCGGGCAATGGCCTCGCTGGGCTTGAAGCTCGTGACCTCCTGCCCCTTGATGATGACCTGTCCGCTGGTGGGGGTATTCATGCCGTAGAGGATATTCATCAGGGTAGATTTGCCCGCACCGTTTTCACCGACCAGCGCAAAGACCTCACCCTTGCGGATATCAAGGGATACATCATCGTTGGCCAGTACCCCCGGGAACTGCATGGACACATGCCGAAAGGAAACGATGGTTTCAGCCAATGTAATCGCTCCAATTCTTCAATGCAGTCATGATGTACGAAAAGCGGGCAGGGGAGTGGCTCCGCTGCCCGCAGGATCAATGGGTGATGTGCTTCATCAATTCAGCGCGGAAGGCACAACAATCTCGCCGGAGATAATCTTGGCCTTCAGCTCCTCCACCTGAGCCTTCAGCTCGTCGGACACCTGCTGGGGCATATCCTCCGTGCCGTAAGCCACATCGATGTAGCCGGTAGCCATGTCAGCGTTCCAAATCTGATTGGGCTGGAACATGCCTTCCAGGTCGCTGACCACATCGTAGATGGACTTGTTGACCTTCTTGACCATGGAGCAGAGAATCAGGTCGGGATTGATGTACTTCTGGTCGGAGTCCACGCCGATGGCGTAGTTGCCGGTCTCGGCAGCAGCCTCGAACACGCCCTCACCGGTCTTGCCGGCCACAGCGAACACAATGTCGCAGCCGCTGTCGTACAGGGCCAGCGCGGCTTCCTTGCCCTTGGCGGGGTCCTCATAGTCGTCGGTATACTTGCGCTCCACCACCGTGGCGGCGTTGGCATACTGTGCGCCAGCCTCATAGCCCACGATGAAGTCGTTGATGGTGGCAGAGTCCTCGCCGCCAACCACGCCAATCTTGCCGGTCTTGCTCATGGTGCCAGCGATGTAGCCCACCAGGAAGGAGCCCTCGTTCTGCTTGTAGACGATGGACATCAGGTTGTCGCCGATGCCGTCCAGGCCATTGTCGATGAAGATGAACTTGGTCTCGGGGAAGTCAACGGGCACGCCGGGGGTCTTTTCCGTGCCGGAGAGCGCGTCCCAGAACTGCCAGCCTACAGCGATGACCACATCGCAGTTTTCCGCTGCCGTCACCAGGCTGCTCTCGTAGAGGGAGGCATCCTCCTTGCACTCGAAAATCTTGGGCAGCACGCCGAAGTCCGCCACCAGCTGGTTCAGGCCCTCCACGGAGGAATCGTAGAAGGAACGGTCGCCCTGTGTACCGGCCAGCACCACGGCCACGGACAGGTTGTTGCTGTCCGCCAGCGCAGGAGCCATGCAGGCAACGAGCAGAATCAGGGTCAGCAACATGGCCAGAAACTTTTTCATGGAAATCGACCTCCACAGCAATAGTCGTCAATGAGATTGACTCATGCTATCAAATTCTTGCTCCATGGGGAAAATTCCTGCAAGACACGCCTGAAAAGAAGGATTTTCCCTTTCTGGAAACGTACCTGTTACCTTGAAATCCCAAAGGAGGTGCCATCACCATGAAGCTGCTGATGGTCAATGCCTGTCCGCGCCTGTCAGCATCCCGCACACTGCGTCTGACACACGCCTTTCTGGAGGAACTGTGCGCATGCAGGGCGGATGTGGCGGTCACAGAGCACTGCCTGCCCACCATGGGCCTGAAGCCCATTGATGAGAAGGGTCTGGCCCTGCGGGAGCCGCTGTGTGACGCGAGGGACTGGACGCATCCCTTCCTCCGGCCCGCTGTGGCGTTTCAGCAGGCGGACGCGGTGGTCATTGCTGCGCCTTACTGGGATTTGTCCTTCCCGTCCATGCTCAAGGTGTGGGTCGAAAATGTCTATGTCCGCAACCTGACCTTTCGCTATGAGCATGACCGGTGCATCGGTCTGTGCCGGGGCAGGGAAGCGGTGTACATCACCACGGCAGGCAGTCCCATCGGAGCCAACGACTGGGGCGCGGGGTACATGCAGGCGGTGCTGCGCTCACTGGGCATTCCTGGCTTCACGCAGGTGAGGGCCGAGGGTATTGACCTGGACGGCTGCGATGTGGAAGCCGTGCTGCACCGCGCAGAGGAGGAAGTCCGGCAGGCTGCCCGGAACTTGGCCTCCCGGATACCTTGACAGGGCATCCAAGAAGCCTTGCTTCTGTTGACCGGCCATGCGAAAGCCCGGGCATCCTCCATGGGAATGACCGGGCTTGCCAATGCGCGCCAAGGATTATTTCATCTTCGGTGGCGGATTGTCAAGGCACATCAGCCCCCATGCAAGCAGGGACCACAGCATGGTATAGGGCAGGCATATCTGCCCTCGCCAGTTCAGCGGAAGGCCGCGATAATCCCACACCTGATACTGTCTGTTCCAGATGAGCCCGCACAGGGCTTCAACACCCGTCACGCACAGCCCACCGATGACCGCCCGCACGGGAAGGGGTTCCTTCAGCCTGTTCACGCCATGAATGAGCAGGCAGCTCAGCCCACCGGCCAGGGCCATCGAATAGTGTGTCCTGCCCCGGCTGATGATTTCCAGCAGCGGGTAGCCTGCCGCACCCAGCAGGAAAGGATGGCGCATACGCATTCACCTCGGAGGTAGCCTTTCCATGAATCTTGGGTGGCATTCGTGGGAATGCCGGGCGGTGGTTGACACTTCCCCTGCCAGACGTATCAGCACAGCAAAGGACGGACGCCCATGCAAGAGCGTCCGTCCCGTTTATGTGTTATGGATGCAATCAGGTATCGGGGGTATCCGCCGGGCTGTCCGTGGTCTCCGCCGCAGCCTTGCCAATCAGACCGCCGGTGGTCACATTCCGCAGCATTTGCGGGATGTCCAGTCCAACGGACTCCTTCACGGCCTCGAAGGCTTGCAGCATCGCGCCGGTGGTGTCCCGGGTCATGGCGGTGGCACCGCCCTCGCCAAAGAGAATGATCTTGTCCGTCCTGGACAGCGGCTCGCCCACGGCACGGGCCATCTCGGGCAGCTTGTCGATGAGCATTTGCAGCATGGCGGCTTCGCCGTATTCCTTCATGGCTTCGGCCTTCTTGAGCATGGCGGCGGCTTCCGCGTCGCCCTTCATGCGGATGGCTTCCGCTTCCTTCTCAGCCAGCAGATACTGCGCTTCCGCATCCTTCTGCGCCTGGAAGAGCCGCGCCTCGGCCTCCTTCTGCATGCGATACAGCTCCGCTTCAGCCTGCGCCTGAATGACACGCCGCTGCGCTTCGGCAGCAGCAATCTTGGCATCTCGCTCGGCTTCGGCGCGCTCACGAACCTCAATGGAGAGCTTCTCACGCTGAATTTGCACCTGCTGGGCCTGCAGCTCGGTTTCCTTTTGCAGACGAATCAGCTCGGCAGCGGCGCGTTCGGTTTCCAGCGACTTGCGGCTGTTCTCCTGCTGCACCTGATAGGCCAGGTCGGCTTCCGCCTTGGCACGGTCCTGTTCGGCGCGGTACTGGGCGCGGCGCAGCTCAAGCTCCTTGTCCTGCTCGGCGATGTGGGCGTTGGCTTCCGTGCGGGCCTTGTTGCCTTCCTGATTGGCGATGGACTGACGGATGAGGGTGTCGCGCTCGGCCTCGGCACGGGCGATGTCCGCATCACGTTTCTTTTCAGCAATGTTCTTGACAGCCAGCGTGTCCAGCACACCGTCATTGTCGGAGAAGTTTTGAATGGTGATGTTGACGATTTCCAGACCCATGTTCCGCATGTCCGTGGTGGCGGCACGCTGGGTCTCCTGTGCGAACTTGTCGCGGTTCTGAACCAGATCGGAAATGGTCATCCGGCCGATGATTTCGCGCATGTTGCCTTCCAGCACCTGCATGGCCACAGCGGCGATATCATTCTGCTTCCAGCCCAGAAACTGCTCGGCAGCTGTGGCAACGGATACCTCATCGCTGCCAATCTTGATGTTGGCCACGCCATCCACCATCATGCCGATGTATTCCTGCGTGGGAACGGGTTGGGTGGTCTTGATGTCCACCTGCATGATGCCCAGGTTTAACTTGTCCACACGCTCGAAGAAGGGGATGACAAAGGTCGCGCCGCCCCGCACGATGCGATAGCCGAACTTCTTCACGACATCGTGACCGTTTTCATCCTTGACGCGGTACTTCTTGCGCCGACCGGAGACAATCAGGGCCACATTCGGGGGAACCTTGACATAGTTGCACATGAAGATGATGAGCAGCAGGATGACCACCGCGGCGATGCCGACATAAGTGAGCATTTGATTGGTGACAGGCACTGAACAGACCTCCTTGTCCATGGCTCGTAGGGTTGACCTCGGATCCGACGCGCCCAGTATACCATGATGAACCTATGCTGCCAAGATGTGTCTGTATGAAAGCATCCCGGGGATGTCCGAAAAATACACAGGAATGCCTCTTGTATCCATGGGAAATGCAAAAAATCGTGAATCCCAGCGGATTCCGGTTGACCGAGAAAGCGAAAAATGATACATTATCCTTTGTGAAGATGGGCGTATAGGCCCATTTCCGCCGAGGACGAACGAATCAGGAGGATATCCGACGTTGTATTCCGAGAAAATCGAAGCCATGCTGGAGAAGGTCCAGAAAGCTCCCCGATACACCGGCGGCGAAATGAACACCGCCATCAAGGGCTGGGAGGAAGCCGGGCTGCACTTTGCCTTCTGCTTTCCCGATACCTATGAGGTAGCCATGTCCCATCTGGGCATGAAAATCCTCTATGCTGCTATCAATGCCCAGCCCTGGAGCCTGTGCGAGCGGGTCTGCATGCCCTGGGTGGACATGATGCCCCTGATGCAGGAGGAGAACGTTCCCCTGTTTTCACTGGAGAGCCGCCATGCCCTGCACGAATTTGACGTGGTGGGCTTCACGCTGCAATACGAAATGAGTTACTCCAACATTCTGGCCATGCTCCGTCTGGGCGGCATTCCCCTGCGGCGGGAGGAGCGCGGGCAGGATGCCCCCATCGTGGTGGCGGGCGGTCCCTGCGCCTTCAATCCCGAACCGCTGGCGGATTTCATCGACGCCTTCATGGTGGGTGATGGCGAGGAGCAGATTGTCGAGCTCAACGCTGTCATCCATGAATGGAAGCAGTCCGGCGCGCCCAAGGATGTCCTGCTCAAGCGGCTGGCGCAGGTGCGGGGCGTTTATGTGCCTGCGCTCTATGATGTGACCTACCATGAGGACGGCACCATTGCGTCCTTCAAGCCCAACTGCCCTGAGGCTCCCGAGAAGGTTCTGAAGGCCATCGTGACGGATTTGGACAGCGTGATTTACCCCAAGGATATCCCCGTGCCCTACACGGAGATTATCCACGACCGCATCATGCTGGAAATCATGCGCGGCTGTACCCGCGGCTGCCGTTTCTGTGAGGCAGGCATGCTCTATCGCCCGGTTCGTGAGCGGAGCCTGGAGCATCTGGTGGAGCTGGCTTCCTCGCTGGAAAAGACCACTGGCTATGAGGAAATCAGCCTCTCCAGCCTGTCCAGTGGCGATTACACCTGCCTGGCGGAGCTGATTCGGGAGCTGCTCAAGCGCATGGAGGGCAAGCATGTGTCCATCAGCCTGCCGTCCCTGCGGCTGGACAGCGTGCTGAAGGAGTCCCTGGAGGAAACGCAGAAGGAGCGCAAGACCTCCCTGACCTTTGCGCCGGAGGCCGGTACGCAGCGGCTGCGGGATGTCATTAACAAGGGCGTGACCGAAGCTGACCTGATGGAAAAGGTGACGGATGCTTTCCAGGGCGGTTGGAGCAGCGTGAAGCTCTACTTCATGATGGGCCTGCCCACCGAAACCTATGAGGATTTGGACGGCATTGCTGACCTTGCCCGGAAGGTGGTTGCGGCGTATTTTGCCGTGCCCAAGGGCCAGCGGGCCAAGGGACTGCGCGTGACCTGCTCCGCGTCGGTGTTCGTGCCCAAGCCCTTTACGCCCTTCCAGTGGGAGCCGCAGGATACCCTGGACACGGTGCAGCAAAAGCAGCTGCATCTGCGGGAAGCCCTGCGCAGCATCAAGGGTGTGAATTTCAATTACCATGAGTCGGGGCTGTCCTTCCTGGAAGCGTGCTTCTCCCGGGGCGACAGGCGGATGGGCCAGGTGCTGCTGCGGGCCTTTGAAAAGGGCTGCATGCTGGATGGCTGGTCAGAGCAGTTCAAGTATGATACATGGATGGAGGCCTTCAGCGAGTGCGGCATTGACCCCGCCTTCTACGCCTACCGCCGCAGGGACAAGGACGAGATTCTGCCCTGGGATTTCATCGACAGCGGCGTGACCAAGGCCTATCTGTGGCGCGAGAAGGAGAAGGCCGATCACGCCGAAACGACGCGTGACTGCCGCAAGGGCTGCAACGGCTGCGGCCTGCAGCGTTTCAAGGGGGTGTGCAAGTTTTGCGGATGATGGCTGTGTTTGAAAAAGGTGCAAGGCTGCGCCATATCGGGCATCTGGATATTCAGCGGGCCATGCAGCGTGCGCTTCGCCGCTCCGGACTGCCTGTCAGCTATTCGAAGGGCTTCAACCCGCATATCCTGCTGACCTTCGCATCGGCCCTGTCCACCGGAGCCATGGGTGAAAAGGAAATTATGGACGTGACGCTGGATGCGCCGGTGGAGACGGAAGCCTTCATGACAGCCATGAATGCCGCGCTGCCGCCGGATATGCAGCTTTCCTCCGCCAAGCCCATGGAGGACAAGCATCCCGCGCTGATGGCGATGGTATGTGCCGCAGATTATGAGCTGACCTTGCAGGATGATGTCGCAGCGCACACGCTGGCGCAGGCCATGGAGGGCTTCCTTGCGCAGGAGAGCATCATGGCGGTGCGCAGGAGCAAGAGCGGCATGAAGGAATGCGACATTCGCCCGCTGATTCACGAGCTGCATATGGAGGGCCATACCCTGACAGTCCGCCTGACCTTGCAGGAAACCTCCATCTGCAAGCCGGATATGCTCATGGCGGCACTGTCTGCCTTTGCAGGCATCGAAGTACCCCGTGTGCTGGTGAACCGCAAGGGTCTGCTGGGTGAGCAGAACGGTGCATTCGTTCCGCTGGAGACGCTGTAACATGCGCACGATTTATGTTCGGGCCGGTCAGCCACGGGAAATTGCCGTGGCCGAGGACGGCAGGCTGGTGGAATACCTGCTGGATAACGGCACAAGCGTGGCCGAAGCGGTTTATCTGGGCAAGGTGGAGCGGGTCGTCAGCGGCATGAAGGCGGCCTTTGTGGACATTGGGCAGGAGAAGAAGGGCTTTCTGCCCCTGGAGGAGCGCAGCCGCTCCATGACCCTGCCGCCCCTGCGGGAAGGCCAGCGGGTTCTGGTGCAGGTGAAGAAGGATGCGCAGGGAACCAAGGGCGCGTTCCTGACCCGGGACATCTGCCTGTGCGGTGAGTATGTGATTGTCATGCCGCTGAACCGCTACATTGGCATTTCGGCCCGTATTGAGGATGAAGGTCTTCGGGAAGCCGTGAAGAAGATGGGGCAGACCATTGCGGATGGGCATTTCGGCCTGGTGATGCGTGCCGGCGCATCCGGCGCGGAGGAAGCGGATATCCGAGAGGAGACTGAGCAGCTGCTGTCCCAGTGGGAAGTCATCAGCAAGGCTGCACCGACAGCCCATGCGCCTTCGATGATTCACAGGCCCCGTTCCCTGCTGGACAGTCTGCTGGATGATTACATGCCCCGGGGCGTGGACAGCATCGTCACCAATGACAAGGATATCGCCCGGGCGTTGCGGGAACTGCTGCCTGTGACGGTTACGGAGCATGACCCCATCGAAGCCGCCGGGATGGACACCCAGCGCGACAAGGCCCTGCGCCGTCATGTCTGGCTGGACAGCGGCGGCAGTCTGGTCATTGACCGGTGCGAGGCCATGACGGTGATTGATGTGAACACCGCCAAATTTACCGGCAAGCGGGAACTGGCGGATACCATCCTGCGCCTGAATTTGGAAGCATGCGGCGAAATTGCCCGGCAGGTGCGTCTGCGCAACCTGAGCGGCATCATCCTCATGGACATGATTGACATGGACTGCGAGGAACACCGCGCCCAGGTGCTGGAACGACTGAATGAATGCTTTGCCGCGGATCGCGTCAAGACGGTGATTCACGGCTTCACTGCTCTGGGGCTGATCGAGATGACGCGCAAGAAATCCCGTCAGCCGCTGGAGGACGACTGGACGCAGCCGTGCCCCCATTGTCAGGGTGCGGGCCGCGTCCCCAAGGAGGAAAACCATGGCTGAACGCAAGCCCGTGATTGTCTCCCCGGAGGAAGTGCTTCGCCAGCGCGGCTTCATGGCGGAGGTGAGCCAGCTGCCCCAGCGGCCCCGCAGCTATCATGTCGTGACCTACGGTTGCCAGATGAATGCCCACGACAGCGAGAAGCTGGCAGGCATGCTGCGGGATATGGGCATGGAGGAGGCTCCTGACCGGGAGCAGGCGGATTTCGTCATTTTCAATACCTGCTGTGTGCGCGACAATGCCGAACGCCGTGCGTTGGGCAACGTGACCTGGCTCAAGGAAATCCGCAAGCGCAATCCCCGTTTGATGATTGCCGTGTGCGGCTGCATGATTCAGCAGCCCGGCATGGCGGAGAAGATTTTAAAGCAGTACCGCTTTGTGGATTTGGCCTTCGGCACCTCCAACCTGCACAAGCTGCCGGAGCTGCTCTGCCGCGCACTCAACAGCGACAGGGCTGTGGTGGAGGTGGAGGACGAGGACGTCATTGCCGAGGATGTGCCGGTCAAGCGGCTGCGGCAGGATGCGGCCTACATCACCATCATGTACGGCTGTGACAACTTCTGCTCCTACTGCATCGTGCCCTATGTGCGCGGGCGGGAGCGCAGCCGGGACATGGCATCCATCCTGCGGGAAGCGGCGGAGCTGCGGGACAGCGGCGTGAAGGAAATCATGCTGCTGGGCCAGAATGTCAACAGCTACGGCAAGGGCCTGCCGGATGCGCCGACCTTTGCGCAGCTCCTGCGGGAGCTGGACAAGATAGGCATTCCCCGCATCCGCTTCATGACCAGCCACCCCAAGGATCTGTCGGATGAGCTGATTGACGTGATGGCGCACAGCCAGCACATTCTGCCCCAATTCCATCTGCCGGTGCAGAGCGGCAATGATGACATTCTTCGCCGTATGAACCGCCGCTATGATCGGGAACGCTACCTTGACCGGGTGCGCCGCCTGCGGGGGGCTGTGCCGGGCATCGGGCTGACCACGGATATCATCGTGGGCTTCCCGGGGGAAACGGAGGAGCAGTTCCAGGATACCATGTCGCTGGTGGATGAGGTGGGTTATGATTCCGCCTTCACCTTCATCTATTCGCCCCGCACGGGGACGAAAGCCGCTTCCATGGAAAACCAGATTCCCGAGGATATCGCCACGGACCGCATCAAGCGGCTGATTGCCTTGCAGGACAGGCGGCAGAAGGAAGCCATGGCCCGCTTTGTAGGCATGGAGGAGGAAGTGCTGGTGGAGGGACTGTCCCGCCGCAGCGACACGGCGGTGTCCGGCAAGGGCCGCCATGGCGTTTCCATCACCTGTCCCGGCACGGAGAAGGACATCGGGCAGATTGTCCGTGTGCGGGTCACGGAAATCAAGAACAATACCCTGATGGGTGAACGCATCGACTGAAGGAAAGGAAGCATCAACCATGCACAATGTCATGAACAAGGCCCAGGAGCTGGCAGAAGCTATTGTTGCCAGTGATATCTATCAGCGCATGCACACCGCCGAGAGCCAGGTTACAACCGACCCCGGCGCATCTGCGGCCATTGCCGCCTATATCGAGAAGCGTCAGGCGGTGGAAGAACTGCTGGGCGGGGAGGATACAGACCGCACCGCGCTGGCGGAAGCCGGCAAGGCCATGCAGGAAGCGGAGCAGCAGCTCAACGAGCAGCCGCTGGTCAACGAGATGCAGTCCGCCCGCGCCGACTTCAACCAGATGATGGAGAACGTGAACCAGATTCTCCGCCTGGTGATTACTGGCGAGACGGAGGGCAGCGGCTGCAGCGGCTCCTGTGAAAGCTGCGGCGGGTGCGGCTCCTGCGGCGGCTGCCAGTAAAGCACGGCCTTGAACATCAAGATAAGGGGATAATGTACGATGGCTCTCACGTCCATGATGCAGCAGTACCTGAACCTGAAGGCACAGTATCAGGATTGCCTGTTGTTTTTCCGTCTGGGCGACTTCTATGAAATGTTCTTTGATGATGCGAAAAAGGCTTCCCGGGAGCTGGAGCTGACCCTGACGGGTCGGGACTGCGGTCTGGAGGAGCGTGCGCCCATGTGCGGCGTGCCGCATCACGCCGTTAACTCCTATGTGGAGAAGCTCATCGCCAAGGGCTACAAGGTCGCCATCTGCGAGCAACTGGAGGATCCGGCCACGGTCAAGGGGCTGGTCAAGCGGGACGTCATCCGCATCGTGACCCCCGGTACAGTCATCGAGGACAGTATGCTGGATGAGCGGGCGAACAACTTCCTGCTGTCGGTGTGCTTCTCGGGGGAGAAGGCAGGGCTGGCCTTCGCGGATGTGTCCACGGGCGAGTTCTTTGTCCATGAGATTAGCGCACCGGAGGATACGCTCACGGACGAGATGGCCCGTATTCAGGCCATTGAGGTCATCACCAACGATCTGGTACGCCTGCGCGCCTGCCTGCGCCGGGAGGATGCTTCCTGCTCCGAGCAGCCCGCTGCCTGGTACCAGTATCAGAATGCCAGTGACACCCTTTGCGGCCACTTCCACCTCAAGGATCTGTCCCCGCTGGGGCTGAGCGAGGAATACCGCCTTGGTGCCTGCGCTGCCGGTGCCCTGATGCGCTATCTGTCCGATACACAGAAGAACGCGCTGGAGCATATTACGGAGCTGCGCATCCATCAGGGCTCGGCTACCATGCTGCTGGACCGCAACACCCGCCGCAATCTGGAACTGACCGAGTCCATCCGCAGCCGTACCCGCAAGGGCTCCCTGCTGTGGCTGCTGGACAAGACCTCCACGGCCATGGGTGGTCGTCTGCTGCGCTCATGGATTGAGCAGCCGCTGACGGACAGGCAGCAAATCCAACGCCGTCTGGACGCGGTGGAGGAGTTTGCCGGGCAGCATGTGCTGACCATGACCCTCTCCGAGGAATTGCAGGGCGTTTACGATATGGAGCGGCTGCTCTCGAAGGTGGCCTACAAGTCCATCAATGCCCGGGACTGTCTGGCCCTGTGCGCATCGCTGGGCAAGGTGCCTGGGGTGCGCAGCCTGCTGGAGAATGCCTCCAGCGAGGCTGTTCAGGCTATCCGCGCACAGCTTGACCCGCTGGAAAGCCTGACCGCGCTGCTGGAGAAGGCCATCCATCCGGACGCGCCTATCGTCATCACCGAGGGCGGCATCATTCGCGATGGATATTCCTCCATGCTGGATGAGTACCGCGCAGCGTCTACCAGCGGCAAGCAGTGGATTCTGGATTTGGAGCAGCGGGAGCGGGAAGCAACAGGTATCAAGAACCTGCGCGTGCAGTACAACCGGGTCTTTGGCTACTACATTGAAGTGACCAAATCCTACTATGAGCTGGTGCCTGACCGCTACATCCGCAAGCAGACGCTGGCCAACTGTGAACGCTACATGACACCGGAGCTCAAGGAAATCGAGCAGAAGATTGTCGGTGCCCAGGAGCAGTCCGTTCGCTTGGAATTGCAGCTGTTCACAGAGATTCGCGAGAAAATCGCGGGGGAAATCAAGCGCATTCAGGCGACGGCCACGGCCCTGAAAACGCTGGACGCCATCCTGTCCCTTGCCAAGGTGGCGGTGAACAACCACTACGTCCGTCCCGCCATCAATGAGGACGGTGTGCTGGACATCGTGGACGGCAGGCATCCAGTGGTGGAGCAGACCATGCAGGAGGGCGGCTTTGTCCCCAATGACACCCACATGAATCAGGAAGGCCAGCGGATGCTCATCATCACCGGCCCCAACATGGCGGGCAAGAGCACCTACATGCGGCAGGTTGCACTGATTACGCTGATGGCGCATATCGGATCCTTTGTTCCGGCGAAGGAAGCCAACATCGCCATTGTGGATCGCATCTTCACCCGTGTGGGCGCATCAGATGACCTGGCCAGCGGTCAGTCCACCTTCATGGTGGAGATGAGCGAAACGGCCTACATCCTGCGCAACGCCACCGCCAAATCGCTGGTTATTCTGGACGAGATTGGCCGCGGCACCTCCACCTTTGACGGCCTGTCCATTGCATGGGCCGTGGTGGAATACCTGTGCGACAAGAGCCGCGTGGGGGCCAAGACGCTGTTCGCTACCCACTATCATGAGCTGTCCGAGCTGGAAGGGCATATCGAGGGTGTGGAGAATTACTGCATCTCCGTCAAGGAACACGGAGAGGATGTCATTTTCCTGCGCAAGATTGTCCGGGGCGGCGCCGACCGCAGCTTTGGCGTGCATGTGGCGCGGCTGGCGGGTGTACCGCACCCGGTGCTGGTGCGCGCCCATGAGATTCAGGCACGGCTGGAGGTCAGCGACATCAACCAAAAGGGCATTGGCCAGAACATTCTGGAAGAAACGCCCAAGCGCGAGGACGAACAGGTGGATATGTTTGACTTCGCCAAGACAGAAATCATCCAGGAGCTGCAAAGCATTGATGTGATGGCCTTGACCCCCATGGATGCCATCAACAAGCTGTTCCTGCTTCGGGAAAAGGCCCGCAAGCTGTAACAGTACAGACCAAAGTCTGAACAGACTTTGGTTGGAAATGACGAATGAGGTATGATATGCCGGGAAAGATTCAGCTGCTGTCCGACGAGGTGATCGGCAAGATCGCGGCAGGCGAGGTGGTGGAGCGACCTGCTGCCGCCATCAAGGAGCTGGTGGAAAACAGTCTGGACGCAGGGGCCAGTGCGGTCACGGTGGAGATTCGGGACGGAGGCATTTCCTATTTCCGTGTGACGGATAATGGAAGCGGTATTCAGCAGAGTGATATCCGCATGGCCTTTGAGCGTCATGCCACCAGCAAAATCAACCGTGCGCAGGACTTGGCGGCGATTGCGACCCTTGGCTTTCGCGGGGAAGCCCTGGCTTCCATTGCGGCGGTGAGTCATGTCACCTGCACCACGCGTACCCGTCAGGATGCCAGCGGCGTGAAGGTACAGAACGATGGCGGGCGCATTACTGCCATCGAGGAAGCTGCCTGCCCGGAAGGCACGACCTTCGTGGTGCGGGAGCTGTTCTACAATACACCTGTGCGATTGAAATTCCTCAAGAAGCCTGCCACGGAAGCTGGTTATGTGGCTGACCTGATGATGCGTCTGATTCTGTCCCGCCCGGAGGTATCCTTCCGCTTCATCAGTCAGGGCAAGACCCTGTACCATTCTGCCGGGGACGGCAAGCTGGAATCGGCTGTGTTCGCCATTTACGGCAGTGAGATGCTCCGCTCCATGCGCAAGGTGGAAGGCCACGGCAGCGGCATGGTGGTTCACGGCTATGTGGGCATTGGTGAGAGCGGGCGGGGCAACCGGGGGCATCAATCTTTCTTCATCAATGGGCGGTACATGAAAAGCGGTCTGCTTTCCGCTGCTGTGGAGGAGGGCTGCCGGGAGCGGGTGATGATTGGCAAATATCCAGCTTGCGTGCTGCACCTGACCATGCCCTATGATACCGTCGATGTCAACGTGCATCCAAACAAGCTGGAGGTGCGCTTCCAGAACGAGTCTGCTATCTCGGAAGCCCTGGCAGACATTGTACGTCAGGGAATTGCTGACCGTGATGCACTGGAGCGTCCGCCGGAAATGCGTCTGACACCGGAAAAGCCTGCACAGCCGTCTGTGGCAGTGACACGGCAGATGGTTCCGCAGCCTGCCCGGGAGACAGTACCAACGGGCGGCTCAGCGGCGCAGCCAAAGGTTCCCATCCCTGAGAAGGTGCCTGCGCCGCAGCGGCCTGTTGCTGCCGCGGCGACACCTTCTGATGCTGTGACACCTGCCGTGCCCGTCATGCGGGAAACAGCCCGGGTACTGGCAGGCTTCATGCCCGATACGGTGATTCCCCCAAAAACATCAGTACAACCGTCGGCCACCATACAAAACGGACTAGAGTCTGTATTAAACAAGGTTGAACACCCGTCGGTCACCCCTCGAAGTGAACCGAAGCCTGTTCCCATCAAGGAACCTGTGCAGGTGCCGTCCTTCCTGCCGGATGCTCCCAAGCCCATGAAGCTGCTGGGCGTGGCCTTCAACACCTTCATTCTGGTGGAGTATGAGGAGCATCTGCTGATGATTGACCAGCATGCTGTGCATGAGCGGCTGCTCTTTGACCGGCTGATGAAGGCTTATGACAAGCATGCCTGCGGTCAGGAATTGATGGTGCCGATGGTGGTGACGGTGAACCGCCGGGAACAGGCTGTCCTGCAGGAGCATCAGGAGCTGCTGGCTTCCATCGGCCTGACGGTGGAACCCTTCGGAGATACGGAGGTGTCCATTCGCTCCATTCCGATGATTCTGGGCCAGCCACAGGCAGGTGCGTTCCTGCATGAGATTCTCGACGAGCTGGAAAGTGAGCGGGGCGTTATCTCCATGGAGAAGCGGCGGGCCGCCATTTTGCAAATCGCCTGCAAGAAGGCTGTCAAGGGCGGCGATGTGCTCAGCGAGGACGAGATACGCCATCTGGTCACGACCATGATTGACCAAAAGGTCACGCCTACCTGTCCGCATGGACGGCCACTGGTGGTGGCTCTCAGCCATGCTGAACTGGACAGGCGGTTCAAGCGCATTCAGTGAGGTGCCGGCATGGAAAAGAAACAATGCTGCTGGGTGCTGACCGGCCCCACAGCCAGCGGCAAGACGGGGCTGTCCATCCGTCTGGCCAAGGCATACGGCTGCGAAATCATCTGCATGGATTCCATGCAGCTTTATCGCGGGATGGACATTGGTACCGCCAAGCCCACGATGGAGGAAATGGACGGCATCCCGCATCACATGCTGGATGTGGCCGACCCCCGGGAGAGCTTCTCGGTGGCGCGGTATCAGGAGATGGCGGAAGCGGTATGCCGGGAGATATTTGCCCGTGGCCGTCAGCCGCTGTTTGTGGGCGGCACGGGGCTGTATCTGCGGGCACTGCGGCATCCGATGGCCATGGGTGAGGTTTGCGGCGATGAAGCCATCCGGGACGAGCTGCAGGCCATCGCCGATAGCCCGGACGGTAAGCAGCGACTCCATGCTATGCTCGCGGCGGTTGATGCCGATACCGCTGCTCGCCTGCACCTCAACGATGTGCGCCGGGTCATCCGCGCACTGGAGGTGTACCGGCTGACCGGCACGCCCTTCAGTCGCCAGCCCCAGTCGGAGGCGGAGCCGTCCTTTGCCTATCGTGTCGCATCGCTGACCATGGAGCGTGCTGCGCTCTATCGCCGCATTGAGCTGCGTGTGGATCAGATGCTGGCCATGGGCTTGGTGGATGAGGTGCGCCGCCTGCTGGACAGCGGTGTACCCGAAACAGCGCAGGCCCTCAAGGGTCTGGGCTACAAGGAATTGATTCCCTATTTGCAGGGAGCATGCTCCCTGGAGGAAGCCGTGTATCAGCTCAAGCTGGGCACGCGGCATTACGCCAAGCGGCAGCTGACATGGATGCGCCGGGAGGAGGATGTCCTGTGGGTGGACAGCCTTGCTCCGGATGCCTACGCGCAGTTGCAGGCATGGTACACAGAAGGAGAAAACGCATGACCATTGAGGAACGGATTGCCCGGGCTGAGGAAAGCCTGAAGGGAGCCTTTGCCCGCATTGACACCATGGAGGAAAAGGGGACTCGCCGTGTGCTGGATGCCTTCCAGAAGCATCAGGTGGCCTACCGGCACTTTGCCCCGACCACCGGCTACGGCTATGACGATGTGGGCCGGGATAATCTGGAGCGCATCTTTGCCGAGCTGTTCGGTACGGAAGCGGCCATTGTTCGTCCGCAAATTGTCAGCGGCACCCATGCCATCAGCCTGTGCCTGTTTGGTTTGACCCTGCCGGGGGAGCATATCCTGTCCGCCACGGGCACGCCCTATGACACGCTGGAGGACATCATCGGCTGGGGAGAGGGTGACGCCCCCATGGGCTCCCTGCGCGAAATGGGGGTCAGCTACAGTCAGGTGGAATTGAAGGATGGCCGCATTGATGTGGATGCCGTAGAGCAGGCCATCACCCCCAGCACGAAGCTGGTCATTGCCCAGCGCAGCCGCGGCTATGCCTGGCGGCCCTCGCTGATGCCGGAGGACTTTGCAGCCCTGGCAGACATGCTGCACACCCGCCATCCCGGCGTTCGTTTGATGGTGGACAACTGCTATGGCGAGTTCGTCTGTGATAAGGAGCCCAGTCACTATGGCGCGGATGTGTGCGTGGGCAGTCTCATCAAGAATCCCGGCGGCGGACTGGCTCCGACCGGCGGCTACATCGTGGGCGACACGGAATCCGTGACCCGCATTGCCTACCGGCTGACGGCTCCGGGCATTGGGCTGGAGGTCGGCTCCTATGCCGCCAGCTATCAGCCTTTCTATCAGGGGCTGTTCATGGCACCGCATACGGTAGCGCAGGCTCTCAAGACAGCCTGTCTGGCAGCGCAGGTGTTCGAGGACATGGGCATGCTGACAACGCCTCCGGCAACCCAGCCCCGGGCGGACATCATTCAGGCCATTGAGATGGGTACGCCGGAGAGGCTGGTGGCCTTCTGCCAGGGCATCCAGCTGGCTTCGCCCATTGACAGTATGGCCCTGCCTGAGCCGTGGGACATGCCCGGCTATACGGATCAGGTGGTGATGGCCGCCGGTACATTCGTGGCGGGTGCATCGGTGGAGCTGAGCGCGGACGCACCCATGCGTGCACCGTACACTGCCTACATGCAGGGCGGCTTGACCTATGTCCATGGACGCATTGCCCTTGCCCGTGCGCTGGAGCGCATGGTGCAGCTCGGCGCACTGACCCTCGACTGATCCTCGACATGAAACCACCTTTCGGCGCATACATCTGGATGCGAGAAAGGTGGTTTTTGCATGGCTGAAAAGCAGGGAGAAGCATCCAGCAGGCAGGAATTGAAGCCCAAGCCGCGCCTGACGGCACCGCCGACCATCAGCTGGCGGGAGCAGGTGAAGCACAAGCCCGGGGAGGAGCTGCTGAAGAACATAGCGGTTGCTGCGGCACTGGTCATCTGTGCCGTTGCGCTGAGAAACGGTGCGGTACCATCTCTGACAGAGCCTGTGGACGCGGTGCTTGCTGCGGTCAGCGGCGACCCGCTGCTGGATGAGCAGCTGGGCAAGCTGTCCTTTGTCAGTGCGATGTTCCCGGAAGCAACGCTGGTCTTTGGCGAGCAGCAGGATGTCACGCTGGCCATGCCGGTATCCGGCGGAACACTGATGCATGCGTGGTGCGAGAATGAGCCGTACATCAGCTGGTCATGCACCTCCGGGCAGGTCACATGCTCGCTGGATGGGGAGGTGTCCGGGGTGTATCATGGCAATGATGAGGAACGCATCGTACAGGTCACAGCGGACAGCGGACTGTCCTGCCTGTATGGGAATCTGGCAACAGCATCGGTTGCGGCAGGGGACGCGGTGCAGGCCGGGGATGTTCTGGGGACGCTGATGCCGGGAGCGGCCTGTGTGATGGAGGTACGCAGGAACGGCTACAGTGTTGACCCCGCTGCTCTGATGGAGATGACACCATGAGACTGCGCATCCTGCGCCTGGGCGATACGGGGATCTATCTGCATGCGGGAACGCTGGCTTTTGCGGTGTACATGATGCTGCTGGGTCATGGCGGTCTGCTGCTGACGGGTATGGTATCCATTCTCCTGCATGAGGGTGCACATGCTGTCATCGCTACAGCGTCAGGCCATGCACCCAGGGAGGTGGAGCTGACCCCGCTGGGGGCTGTCATGCGCATGGATGAGGAAGATGGTCTGCCCAGGGCGTGGCGACTGGCCATCATCGCAGCAGGCCCGGCCATGACGCTGGCCCTGTGCGCTGTCGCGCTGCTGCTGACCCGCGCCGGATGGCTTCCACTGACCGCAGGGCGCATCCTCTTTCGGTGCAATGTGGCACTGCTTGCATTGAATCTGCTGCCGGTTCTGCCATTGGACGGCGGCAGGCTGGTCTCCCTGCTGCTGGACTGCTGGCTGCGTCCCCAGCGGGTTCGGGACGTGATGCGGGCCTTGAACACCGTAGTGGGCCTGCTGTGCATAGGGCTGAACCTGTGGGTCACCTGGCGATATGGCGGTTGGAATCTGTCGCTGGCAGCGGCAGGGTGCTTCATGCTTTATGCGGGTGCTGTTTCGGCGACGACAACGGCCATGTATGAGCTTCGAGGATTCATGGACAGGAAGATTCGCATGGAGCAGCGGCGTTACAGTCACGCATGGTGCGTGAGCGTGGCACCTGACATGCCCCTTCGGCAGGCGGTGAAGCTGCTGCATCCCCGGCGGCACACGCTGTTCTGCCTGCTGGAAGGAGGGCAGGCGGCGGCACGGCTGATGCCGGAGGAACGGGTGATTGACGCATACCTGCGCACGCCGGGGGCGTCGGTGGGAAATGCTGCCGATTTGCCCGTTGACAGATAAAGCGGCGTGTGTTACGATAAGTTAGGAGCATTTAACTACTATAGGAGATGAGCCATTGATGGATCGCAAACAGCCTGCTGCGCATCGTGACAATGTGGCGCAGCTTCAGCCGGGAGAATGGGGCATTGTCGACAAGGTGGGCGGTGAAGGTGCGCTGCATCGGCATCTGCTGGATATGGGCATCACGCCTGGGGTGCATGTGACCCTGCGCAAGACCGCGCCCATGGGGGATCCGCTGGAAATCCATGTACGGGGCTATTCCCTGACCCTGCGCAAGGATGACGCAGCGCAGATTACCCTTCGGCAGGAGGCGGAGCAGGCATGAACCAGCAGTATGTGTTCGCCCTGGCGGGCAATCAGAACAGCGGCAAGACGACCCTGTTCAATGTGCTGACAGGCTCCAACCAGCATGTGGGCAACTGGCCCGGCGTGACGGTGGAGCAGAAAACAGGCGTGCTGCTGCACCATCATCACGGCAATTCGGGCCATTACGGTGCGCCTGCCTTCGGCGGGGGAAAAGACAAGGCGGAAAATAACGACATCCGCATTGTGGATCTCCCGGGCATTTACTCGCTGTCGCCCTTCACCATGGAGGAGATTGTCAGCCGGAACTTCATCACGCTGGAAAAGCCTGATGTGGTCATCAATATTGTGGATGCGACCAATCTGGAGCGCAACCTGTACCTGACGCTTCAGCTGCTGCAGCTGGGTACGCCGGTGGTCATCGCACTGAACATGATGGATGAGGTTCGCGCGCACGGGGATGTCATCAAGGTGGATGAGCTGTCCCGATGGCTGCAGGCCCCGGTGGTGGCCATCTGTGCCCGGAAGGGGGAGGGCATTGACGAACTGGTGCGTCTGGCCATTGACGCGGCGGAAAACCATCGTCCCGCGCCCAAGGTGGATATCTGCACTGGTGCGGCCCACAAGGCCCTGCATGCCATCATCCATCTGGTGGAGGCGAAAGCAAAGGCTGTTGGGCTGAACCCCCGCTATGCTGCGACCAAGCTCTTTGAGGGCGATGAGCCCATGCAGCAGATGCTGAAGCTCACGGAGGACGAGAACCATATCATTGAGGAAATTCTCACCGAGATGGAGCAGGCAGAGGGCATGGAGCGGGCGGCCGTCATGGCGGATGTGCGCTACCGTTACATTGAGCGGCTGCTGGAGAAGGCCTACATCCGCGGTAACCATGATGATGACGCGCCCACTCGTTCGGACAAAATTGACCGCCTGCTGACCCATCCGGTGATGGCTATCCCCGTGTTCCTGCTGATGATGCTGACGGTGTTCTGGATCACCTTTGGCCCCTTCGGTACATGGCTGGCGGATGGCTTTGCCGCCATGGTGGACAGCGGAATCGCGATGATTGGGGACGCGCTGGCCCGGGCTAATGTGGCCGCATGGCTGCAGGCACTGGTGGTGGATGGCGTGCTGACAGGTGTGGGCAGCGTGCTGTCCTTCATGCCCACGATTGTGATTCTGTTCATGTGCCTGTCCATTCTGGAGGACAGCGGCTACATGGCCCGTGCGGCTTTCCTGATGGACAAGCCGCTGCGGAAAATCGGCTTGAATGGCCGCAGCTTCATTCCCATGATGATGGGCTTCGGCTGTACGGTGCCTGCGGTCATGGCGGCCCGCACCATGAACAGCCGCCGGGACCGTCGCTTTACCACGCTGCTCACGCCCTTCATGTCCTGCGGTGCGAAGGTGCCGGTATACGCGCTGTTCGCGGCAGCCTTCTTTCAGGACAACAAGGTGCTGGTCATGTCGCTGATGTATGTGGGCGGTATTCTGGTGGCGATTCTGGCGGGTCTGATCCTCAAGCATGTGCTGTTCCATGGCGATGCGGCTCCCTTCATTATGGAGCTGCCTGCCTATCGGCTGCCTACACCGCGCAATGTGCTGCGTACCATGTGGGACAAGGCCAAGGACTTTATTCAGCGGGCGTTCACGGTGGTGTTCCTGGCAACGGTTGTGGTATGGTTCCTGCAATCCTTCAATTTCCGCTTTGAAGCGGCGGCTTCAGTGCAGGAGAGCATGCTGGGTACCATGGCCGGGCTGATTGCACCTGTGTTTGCGCCGCTGGGCTTTGGCTCATTGGAAGCGTCCACGGCTGTGCTGACGGGTGTGATGGCCAAGGAAAGCGTGGTCAGCACGCTGGCTGTGCTGGCGGGGGTGGATGCGGAGTCCGGTGCGATGCTGGCCGTGCTGCATGGCGTATTCCCTACAGTGGCTTCGGCGTTGTCCTTCCTGACGTTTATCCTGCTGTATATGCCTTGTGTGGCCGCCATGGCTGCCATGCGGCGGGAGCTGGAAAGCCGCACCTGGGCGATTTGCAGTGCCCTGGGGCAGTGTGGTGTAGCGTGGGTCTGCGCATTCCTGGTCTATCGGGTGTGTATGCTGCTGGGCCTGTAAAGCATACTTTTTCATGAAAAAGGAAAAGAGAGGGTCCAGCGTGACAACTTGACCGATGGATTGAGAATCCTTCCATTGACAATCTGCCAGATAACTACTATAATTTTCATATAAAGCTATTTTCATCTGCCGCCTGACAGGCGGCAGCATCATGAGGAGGTACAATTCGATGGATATTCAGCAGCTTCAGTCCGTCTGTCGTCGGGTGAGACGCAACATTATCACCATGACGAACAAGGCTGGCGCGGGTCATCCGGGCGGATCGCTGTCCGCAACGGAAGCGTTTGTTGCGCTCTACTTTGATGTGATGAAGGGCGTCGACCCCAAGGACGACAAGAACCCCAACCGTGACCGCTTCGTCCTGTCCAAGGGCCATGCTGCCCCCGGCCTGTATGGTACGCTGTGCGAGCGCGGCTTCTTCGGGCCGGAGGAGTTCGACAAGTTCCGTCAGCTGGGCGGCATCCTGCAGGGCCATCCCGATGTGAAGAAGTGCCCCGGTGTGGATGCTTCCACCGGCTCGCTGGGCCAGGGCATTTCCATTGCCGTCGGCATGGCACTGGGCGCGAAGCACACCGGCAATCCCTGCCATGTGTACACCATCATCGGTGACGGCGAGAGCCAGGAGGGCATGGTCTGGGAGGCTTCCATGGCTGCGGCTCATTACAAGCTGGACAACCTGACCGTTATCTTTGACCACAACGGCATGCAGATTGACGGTACCAACGATGAGGTCATGTCCCTGGGCGATGTGGATGCCAAGTGGCGTGCCTTCGGCTACGATGTCATTGACGTGGCGGACGGCAACGATATGCAGCAGGTGCTGGATGCCCTGCACACCCCTGCCTGCCCCGGCAAGCCCCGGCTGATTCACCTGCATACGCTCAAGGGCAAGGGCG
>JBJEUL010000275.1:0-2345 GCA_051883835.1 Aristaeellaceae bacterium | reverse complement strand
GACGCGGGCCTGGTGATCTTTGAGGGCGGGACGCATTTCGCCTTCCTGGAGCAGGCGCAGCGGTTCAACCGGGTGGCGCAGGTGTTCCTGGTGGGGGAGAAGGCATGATCCGCGACAGGGCTGGCAGTTCCGGCTGCCGCAGAAATCCGGCGGTGTGAGAATCCAATGATGGCCTGATGGAGGATATCTGGATGAGCAATGCATGCTTTATATGGCTGACGGTGCTGGCCACGGCGGCTTCGTCCGTGGGGGCGGGACGGAAGCTGGTTCACTACTTCCAGCTGGAGAGCTACCAGTTCCCCGGCTATTTCCGCACGCTCCGGCGCAACCTGCCCGGGACGCTGGTGCCGGGCGCTTTGCTGTGCGCGGCGCAGATGGCGCTGATCGTGATCCTCGGCTGGTGCGTGCAGTCCGGCTGGCTCCACGGTGCGCTGGCAGGGCTGCTGCTGGCGGCGCTGTCGATGGGGGCGGCGTGGGGCATCCGCGTGATGACGGTGGAGAAGAAGGCCAAGAAGCCCCTGGTGTTCACCCCCCGGGTGAAGCGGCTGTACGCGGTCAGCGCGGTGGTGTATGCGCTGGTGCTGGCAGGGCTGCGCGCGCTGGGGGGGGATTGCTGGGCATGGCTGGGGCTGTTCCCGCTGCTGCTGCCCCTGTGGGTGGCGCTGGCGGGGCTGCTGGCCTGGCCCATTGAGAAGCTCATCAGCGAGATGTACTTCCGGGACGCCCAGCGGATGCTGCGGGAGCGGCCCGACCTGATCAAGATCGGCATCACCGGCAGCTACGGCAAGACCAGCGTGAAGTTCATCCTGGGGACGCTGCTGAGCGAAAAGTACCAGACCCTGGTCACGCCCTCCAGCTTCAACACCCCCATGGGCGTGACGAAGGTCATCCGCACCAAGCTGCAGCCCGCCCATCAGGTGTTTGTGGCGGAAATGGGCGCGCGGCACGTGGGGGACATCAAGGAGATGTGCCGTCTGGTGCATCCCACCTACGGCGTGCTGACCAGCGTGGGCCCCCAGCACCTGGACACCTTCAAGACCCTCGAGCGCATCAAGAAGACCAAGTACGAGCTGATGGATGCCATCCCCCCGGAGGGCTGCTGCTTCTTCCCGGACGACGGGGATATCTGCCGGGAGCTGTACGACCGCACGGAGAAGGAAAAGCGGCTGTGCTGCGTGCATCCCGGCGACGCGGACGTGTGGGCGGAGGACATCACGGTGTCCCCGGCGGGGAGCAATTTCCTGCTGTGTACGAAGGATGACCGCATCCGCTGCGAAACCAGGCTCCTGGGCGAGCACAACATTCAGAATATCCTGCTGGCGGCCACGGTGTGCCTGCGTCTGAACATGACGCTCAAGCAGATCGTCCGGGGCATCAGCCGGCTGGAGCCGGTGGAGCACCGCCTGCAGCTGATTCCCTCCACGGGCGTGACCATCATTGACGACGCATTCAACAGCAATCCCCGGGGCGCGCAGGCCGCGCTGGAGGTGCTGAAGCAGTTCAGCGGGCGGCGCATCATCATCACCCCCGGCATGGTGGAGCTGGGCGGGGAGGAAGCGGCCTTCAACCGGGCCTTCGGGCGGAAGATGGCCTCCTGCGCGGATGTGGCGATCCTGGTGGGCCGCCGCCATACCCAGCCCATTGCCGAGGGATTGCGGGAGGAGGGCTTCCCGGAGGAGAACATTCACCCGGTGGGCAGCCTGGCCGAGGCGGCAGCGCTTTTGCGCATTGTGGGCCGGGCAGGGGACGTGGCCCTGTTCGAGAACGATCTGCCGGACAACTATTCCGAGACGTAAGGTCTTTCAGGAGGATGAGCGATATGAGCAAGATTCAGCTTGGCGTGATTTATGGCAGCCGCAGCTGCGAGCGTGAGGTGGCCATCATCAGCGCGGTGCAGCTGATGAACCATGTGGACACGGAGAAGTACGACGTGATTCCCGTGTACATCAGCGAGCAGGGCATGTGGTACACCGGCGAGGGCCTGCGGGACATCAGCGCCTACACGCCCTTCAACCCTGACCGCAAGGGCATCGAGCAGGTGCATCTGGACGTGACCGCCGGTTCCGGCGCGCTGATGGCCACCCGGCCCGGCAAGGGGCTCTTCGGGCATCCGACGCAGGTGGTGGCGGCGCGGCTGGAGGTGTGCGTGATCGTCATGCACGGCCTGAACGGCGAGGACGGCACCCTGCAGGGCATGCTGGAGCTGGCCAACCTGCCCTACACCTCCACGGGGGTGGCGGGCAGCGCCATCGGCATGGACAAGATCATGATGAAGCAGTTCTTCCGCGGGGCGGGGGATCTGCCGGTGCTGCCGGACTGCTGGTTCACCCGCTCCATGTGGGAGA
>JBJEUL010000274.1:0-2347 GCA_051883835.1 Aristaeellaceae bacterium | reverse complement strand
GCCACCCGGGAGCGGCTGGATCCCGTGCGCTACATGACCAACGATTCCTCCGGCAAAATGGGCTTTGCGCTAGCGGAAGCCGCCAGGGCCCGGGGCGCGAAGGTCACGGTGGTGGCTGGCTCCACCACGGCCCGGGAACCCGAGGGCGTGACCATCGTGCGCATCGAGTCTACCCGCGACCTGCTGGAAGCCGTGACGGCGCGAGCAGGGGAGATGGATGTCATCATCCAGGCGGCAGCACCGGCGGATTACCGCTTTGCCCGGCAGCATGACCAGAAGCTGAAAAAGCAGGAGGGCGCGCCCCTCGTGCTGGAGCTGGTGGAGAACCCGGACGTGGCAGCCGCCGTGGGCCGGATGAAGAAGCCGGGGCAGGTTCTGGTGGGCTTTGCTGCGGAAACGGAGAACCTGCTGGAGAATGCCCGGCGCAAGCTGGACAGGAAGAATCTGGACATGATTGTGGCCAATGATGTGTCCAAGCCGGGTGCCGGCTTCAACGTGGATACCAACATTGCCACGCTGCTGACGCGGGACGGCGCAACCGAATGTCCCTTGCAGCAAAAAACGCAGCTTGCGCACACCATCCTTGACCAAGTGCTTCTACTGCGCAATCCCTGACATCTCCAAGGGACCGCGCAGCGTCGAAGGGGTCAAGGGGCGATGCCCCTTGTGGGGTGCAGGGGTGAAACCCCTGCGCAGGTCTGGGCGGCAGCCCAGCGCAACACGTTAGCATTGCAAAAAGGAAAAGCAAACAACGTGAGTTTCCAAGCAGACGACGCAGTTCGTCCGCGTTGGAAACGGCAGGTTCCGGGGACTGCACGAGGAACGACCTCTGTGACGCGTGCAAGTAGGTTCTTGGGCTCATTGTGATAAAATGAGCCGGTATGTCCTTCTCACAGGGCATACCGGCTGTTTTCATGCTCACAGGTTCTCCCGAAGCCACTGCTGTACAATGGCCCCATCCCCCTCATCCATGAAGGGATGCTCGCTGTTTGGCGCAATGGTCAGGCGACAGCCGTAGCTCTGCGCGAAACGGCGAATGATGTCCTCTGCTTGCAGATTGTCCTTCCCGCCGTACAGAATGGCCGTAGGCGTGTCCCAGCGGGTGACGGGATGCTCCCGGATGTACTGCCAGTAGGCCCAGGACAGCGTGTCAATGGGCGTGGGAATCTCACGCTCCTGCCGCAGCCGTTCCTCCGATACGCCGAACCAGGCCATCATTTGCCGGTTCAGCCAGTCCATGTCCACAATGGGGGACTGGAACAGGCACCGGGCAAAGGGCTGCTCCTGCCATGTGTGCAGGCTGAAGCACGCACCAAGGCTGCACGCATAGAGCGATACCTCCTGCCAGTGCGCGAAGGCATAGTCGCCCATCAGGCGCAAATCATGGATGCCGTGGAAAATGTCGCAGGGGGTATCCTCCTGCTGACGCTCACCGTGACGGGGCAGGTCGAAGCTCAGTGTTTGGCAGCCCTTTTCCTCGGCCAGCAGGGCAAACTCCTCGGCGTATTCCTTGCGGGAGAGCTTGCCGTGGACGTGCAGGTAGACTTTGGCGGAGGGCTTGCCCCAGATGATGGCGGGAATGCCGTTGATATGCAACAATTGACGTTCCATGGAAATGATGCTCCTGTGCGTGCGGAGAGCTGGGCTGCCGCCCAGACCTGCGCAGGGGTTTCACCCCTGCACCCCACAAGGGGCATCGCCCCTTGACCCCTTCGACGCTGGCGCGAGCCCTTGGGGGGCTTCAAGGCGCAGCAGGGATGCTTTCATGTCAAGGCCTCCGCCGTAGCCGGTGAGCTGGCCAGCCGCGCCGATGACGCGGTGACAGGGGATGATGATGCAGATGGGGTTGCGGTGGTTCGCACCGCCCACGGCCCGGGCGGCCTTCGGTTGGCCGATGCGCCGGGCAAGCTCTCCGTAGCTGATGGTTTGTCCATAGGGAATCTCCTGCAGCGCGGCCCAGACCTTGCACTGGAATGCCGTGCCATGCACATGCAGCGGCAAATCAAACACGCGCAGCTCCCCGGCAAAATACGCCGTCAGCTGCTCTGCGCATGCCGCCAGCAGGGGTGTGGACGGCGCACTCAGCGGCCTGTCTGTGCGGTTCACGCCGCAGATGCCCTGCTCGTCAGCCACCAGCAGCAAATGGCCCACAGGGCTGTCCATCACGCAGAAGTTCATGCGTCCAGCGTCTGGTCAAAGGGCAGGGGCAGACGGTTGCTGCCGTCCTCCCACAGCCGCTCCAGATTGTAGTAGGCCCGATCCTCCTGATGGAACAGATGCACCATGATGTGACCGTAGTCCAGCACCACCCAGCGGCCGTCCTGCTGACCCTCGGTGCGGCGCAGGT
>JBJEUL010000273.1:0-2350 GCA_051883835.1 Aristaeellaceae bacterium | reverse complement strand
CTGTGGAGCCCTTCGGCCTGGATCCCAACAACGTGATCGACTATGACTTCGAGGACGCCAAGAACAACACCACCCAGTATGTGGCGGACTTCTTCGACGCCCTGGGCGCCGCGGCGGACGACCGCTTCAAGACCGAGTAAGCAAACCAATCAGCCATCGTATACCGGGGGGGACGGGTGACAGAACCCGCCCCCCTTCTCCGTTTCCGGCGCAGCTGCGACACCGCGCCGGAGAGGACATCTGGAAAAGGGGGCAAACGCCCATGAAAAAACGCCAAAGCGCGGCGCTGGAGCGCAGGAAGTTCTTCGCTGACCCGGTGCTGGTGGCGACCATCGCGCTGCTGATTGTGCTGCTGACGCTGTTCATCCTCTACCCGCTGGCCATGCTGCTGCTGGACAGCATCTATGTGCGCAACACCAACCTGATCCCCCTGGAGACGGTGCTGTCCGGCGAGGCGGAGCTGTCCGTGAAGGAAAAGAACGGCGAGACCCTGGTGCGCCTGGTGAACAACAAGGGCAAGGCGGTCGATGTGTCCATGGAAGGGCTTTCGACGGCCTACGGCTTCCTGTTCGCCCAGAACGGCCGCGTGCTCAAGGAGGGCGACGAGATTGATCCTGCGAGCGTCTATGTCAAGGTGCAGGACAACCATGTCACCTTCGACGCCTTCCCCCGCATCTTCGCGGACTACACCTTCAACCGCGCCTTCTACAATACGCTGCTGCTGGGCATGATCACCAGCTTCGGCGCGGTGGTGATCGGGCTGCTGTTCGCCTATGTGGACTGCTATGTGGACGTGCGCTCCCGGGTGGTGCGCAGGATGTTCGGCGTGGTATCCACGCTGCCGGTGGTATCGCCGCCCTTCGTGCTGTCGCTGTCCATGATCCTGCTCTTCGGCCGCGGGGGCCTCATCACCCGGCAGATTCTTGGCATCTATGACAGCAACGTGTACGGGATGTGGGGCATCGCCATCGTGCAGATTCTCACCTTCTTCCCGGTGTGCTACATGATGCTCAAGGGCCTGCTCAAGAACATCGACCCCTCCATGGAGGAGGCCGCGCGCAACATGGGCGCGGGCCGCATGAAGGTCTTCACCACCGTGACCCTGCCGCTGATGCTGCCGGGCCTGGGCAACGCGTTCCTGGTGACGTTCATCGAGTCGGTGGCGGACTTCGCCAACCCCATGATGATCGGCGGCAGCTACGATACCCTGGCCACCACCATCTACCTGCGCATCACCGGCGGCAGCTACGATACCAACGGCGCGGCGGCCATGGCCGTGGTGCTGCTGGGCATCACGCTGGTGCTGTTCCTGATCCAGAAATACTACCTGGAGGCCAAGACCGCCGCCACCCTCACCGGCAAGGCCAGCCGCGCCCGGGCGCCGATTTCCGACCGGAGCGTGCGCATCCCGCTGACGGTGATCTGCTCGGCGCTGTCGGCCTTCGTGATCCTGATGTACATCGCCATTCCCTTCGGCGCGCTGTTCAAGCTCTGGGGCCGGGACTACAGCCTGAGCCTGAAGTGGTTCCAGCAGCTGTTCCGGGACGACGGCTTCAAGGCCTTCAAGGATTCGCTGGTGCTGTCGCTCATCGCCTCCCCCATCACGGCGCTTCTGTCCATGATCATCTCCTACCTGGTGGTGAAGAAGAAGTTCCGGGCCAAGGGCTTCATCGAGTTCGTGTCCATGCTGGCCATGGCGGTGCCCGGCACGGTGCTGGGCGTGGGCTTCATCCGGGGCTTCGCGGGCGGCATCTTCCGCACAGGGCTGATGCAGGGCATTTACGGCACGGGCATCATCCTGGTGATCGTGTTCGTGGTGCGCTCGCTGCCGGTGGGCACCCGCAGCGGCATCTCGGCCCTGAGGCAGATTGACAAGTCCATCGAGGAATCCGCCTACGACCTGGGTGCGGGCAGCGCGAAGGTGTTCACCTCCGTGACATTGCCGCTGATCAAGGATTCCTTCCTCAGCGGCCTGGTGACCACCTTCGTCCGCTCCATCACCGCCATCAGCGCGGTGATCCTGCTGGTGACCCCCCGCTACCTGCTCATCACCTGCCGCATCAACGAGTTTGCGGAGAAGGGCGCCTACGGCGTGGCCTGCGCCTACGCCACGATCCTGATTGTGATTGTCTACGCGGCCATCGTGCTGATGAACTTCGTCATCAGCCGCTTTGGCTCCAGCAAACAGACGCGGATAAAGGAGGAAGCCTGACATGGCCGGCAAAGAGAAGAAGGGCGTACGCCTGGAGCATATTTCCAAGATTTACAAGGATCCGAAAACCGGCAAGGATTTCTACGCGGTGAACGACGTGTCTCTGGACATCGCCCCGGGGAGCTTCGTGACGCTGCT
>JBJEUL010000272.1:0-2362 GCA_051883835.1 Aristaeellaceae bacterium | reverse complement strand
CAGCCCTGGCGCAGGAGGAGAGCCACAGTGTCAGCCAGAACAGCATCCGCTGCCATGAGTACTGTGCCTCTGCAGGGAGGCCGAGCAGTCGCGCGGCCTACGGCTATACCCGAGCGGAAGATGGAACGTGGCGGGTCTCCCCGGAGGAAGCAGCCCGTGTCAGGACGGCTTTCCGCATGGCAGCGGAAGGGTGTCCCTATCCTGATATTCTGGCTGCCCTGAACGATATAGAACAGCGGGAGGATACCGGCGTGACCTGGCTGCAGAAACGACTGCGGCATCTGCTGCGCAACGTGGTGTATCAGGGCGATTATTACTCCCACGGCACGGTCTGCCTCACACCCGGCCATCAGGTGGTGAACCGGGGCTACCGGGACAGATTCTACATCGAGGAACACCACGAGCCGCTGGTTTCGAGGACAACGTTTGAACGTGTTCAGCGGATGATGGACGGCGGCTTTCTGATTTCCTACATGCCCATGACGGAGGAAAAACGCAGGGTTATTCAGGACGACAGCTGGAAGCTGGATGCCTGAGCATTGTCACGGGGAGTGGATGCGTAAGCACATTCACGGAAAGTAGATGCCCGAGCATAACTGCAGAAAAGGAGAACACAACGCATGTACACAGGCATAGCCAGTCTTTATACGCCGGAATCCATTGCACAGGTGCCCAGCGGCAAGGTCATCCATGTACATTTTGACGGGAAGCAGAAAAAGCATGGAAGCGGAAAGCACGTCACCAAAAAGCGCGTAGCGGCCTACTGCCGGGTCAGTACGGACAGCGAGGAACAGCTGGGCAGTCTGGAGAACCAGATGGAAGCATTCCGGCATCAGATCGCGCTGCATGACGATTGGGAGCTGGTCAATCTGTACACGGACGAGGGAATCAGCGGCACCAGCATCCGCCATCGCACGGGCTTTCAGCAGATGATTGAGGACTGCCGGGCGGGAAAGATTGATTACATCATCACCAAGAGCATCAGCCGCTTCGCGAGGAATACCGTGGATTGTCTGAACTATGTGCGGGAGCTGCAGGCGATGGGCGTGCAGCTCTTTTTCGAGAAGGAAGGCATCGACACGGCTGAAAGCATCTCCGAGATGCTCCTGACGGTCATGGCCGCCTTCGCGCAGGAGGAAAGCCGCTCCATCAGCGAAAACGTGAAATGGGGCATGCGCAAGCGGTTCGAGGAAGGCAGAGAACCGCGCATTCCCATCTACGGCTACAGGCATACCGAGGAGGAGATGTACACCATCGTCCCGGAGGAAGCCGCCATTGTGCGGGAAATCTTCACGCGGTTTGCTCATGGGGAAATGCCCGGAGACATCATGCAGGACATGATTGCCCGGAATGTACCGCCGCCTGCCGGGGATTGCTGGAAGCCGATGCAGCTTACGCGAATGCTCCGCAATGAAAAGTATACCGGGGATGTGGTGCTGCAAAAGCACTACATCGAAAGCCACCTGACCCACAAGGAGGTCAAGAACAAGGGAGAATTGCCGCTTTACCACATTCACAATGCCCATCCTGCCATCATCGACCGGCATCTGTTCGCGCAGGCCGCGGCGGTGATGCGGATGCGGGACATCAAGACGGGCAACAGCAGCTATCCCTATGACACGATGCTCCGCTGCCCGCGCTGTGGACAGACGCTGGTACACGGCGGCCTGTACCCGGTCTACTTCGGCGGCAAGCTGCTTCAAAACGGCGGCTGGGGCTGCTACGGTCCGAAGGGCTGCAGGCAGTATCTGCTGATTCAGAACATGCTGGATGAGGCCATGTTGGACGCGCATGAGGAGAAGTTCGGTACAAGGCCGGAGAAGGTGGATTACTGGTGGCTGGATGAGCAGGTGGAAAGCATTTCGCTTGACGATGACATGGTGACGGTATGCTGGAAGGACGGCGATGAGCTGACCCTGCTGATGAATCCGCCGCATGCGCATTATGTCCCCGAAACAGCGGCGGCAAGGTACAATGCGTACCTGGACAGGGTGCGGTCAGGGGAAGCACGCACGAAAGGCAAGCACACCATGGGCCTGTAACGAAGGAGGAAAAAGCATGCGGATCAGAAGAATTGAAGCGACAGCAAGGCAAAGGCAGCTGCGCGTGGCCGCCTACTGCCGCGTGAGTACGACGCTGACAGAACAGGAGGACAGCCTGGCAGTCCAGCAGAGCACCTACGAACGGTACATCCGTTCCAATCCTGCATGGGAGTTCGCAGGGCTGTATGCGGATGCCAGGTCGGGGCTCAACGCCTCCAAGCGCGAGGGGTTCATGCGGATGATTGAGGATGCGAAAGCAGGACGGATTGACCTGATTCTGTGCAAGAGCATCTCCCGCTTTTCCCGGAATATTGTGGAGT
>JBJEUL010000271.1:0-2368 GCA_051883835.1 Aristaeellaceae bacterium | reverse complement strand
CGATGTGCATTTTGTTCGTATTTGGGTGACTATTGGGTACAAAGATAAGCAAATTTATCCTAACCATGCAAATTTATCCCCATTTTTCATCAGGAAACCCTGTAAATCATCCTCAAACACATAGCTGTCGAAGGCCAGGCGTGCGGCATGAAGCATTAGACGCGCCTGAGGCGCACCATACAGACGGTCACCCACGATGGGGTTGCCAAGCCCGCGATGGTGGGCACAATGCACACGCAGCTGATGGGTGCGGCCCGTATGAGGTGTGAGCTCCACCAAAGCATGCCCCTCGATGTTGGCCACCACGCGGTAACGGGTGAGGGCCGCCTTGCCATGCACCTCGTCCACCCGTCGGCAGGGACGGTGGTCGGGATCAAGTGCCAAAGGCAGGTCGATGGTGCCCTGACGCCCCACAGGCATGGGACGCTCCAGCAGGGCCAGATATGTTTTCCTGACCAGCCGCATCTCAAAAAGGCGTTGCAGACGATGGTAGGCATCCACAGTGAGCGCCACCACCAACAAGCCACTTGTGTCCATGTCGAGCCGATGGACCATCATGGGGCCTTGGGCCTGCGGATAGCGGTCCCGCATCAGGCTGTAGACCGACGGCAGGCCATCCTTCCCAGGCACAGAGAGCAATCCCGAAGGCTTGCTCACCACCACGAAATCATCGCCACGATACACCTCGCGCAGCTGCCCAGGAAGTCCGGGGCTGTCCGCCAGAAGGGGATTGGGGTCGACAGGAAGCCCCTGAAGCATGAACTGCAGGATGGGACGGCACTTGGAATGGCAGGCCGGATAGAAATGACCTTCCACACGCACCTCACCCACGGGTGGACGGCCCACCCAGAACTCGGCCATGCACACAGGCCTGCATCCCATCCGGTAGCATGCCTGCAACAGCTTGGGCGCACAGCAATCGCCTGCACCGCCAGGGGGACGCACGGAACCGAACACCTGCAAGAGGGTACGCTGCCCGCCACAGGCATTGAGAAACACATATTGGCGGAACAGCCAGTCCTGAAGCGCGTTGCTGCGCTGTCTGCGCTCTGCCTCAAGCACAGCTATCTGCTGGTCCAGCTGGCGGTTGGGGGCTTCTGCCTGGGCCAGCACCTGCTGCCAATGCTGCCTCACCCTGCGAAGCTCGGCTTTCAGGAACTGGCTTTGACGCACCATCTCGTCATGGCGTGCCTCCAGGGCACCTGCATCCAGCGTGGCACGCAGCCGATGGCGTTCTGCACGCGCCGTTTCCATCCGTTCGCGGGCCGCCCCCACAGCCTCATCCGCCTGCTGCCTGAGAGCATCCAAGTTCACCCGCTGCCCCCGAAGGTGGTCAATCCTGGCATTGATGTCCGATATGCAGGCCTGTTCTGCGGCAAAATGGCCCTCCGGAGCCATTGTATCATAGACGGGCGGCACGAAATAAGAATGGACAGATGTGCCGGCCAACGTGCCGGAAAAAGCCGCCAGGAAGCCGCGCCTTCCCTCCTGCTCCACCACCAGCACACCCATCATCTTCCCCAATTCCAGTTCGCCACGCCATTGCGGCCGGCTGCGCAGATAGGTGCGCACCTGCATGGCCGCAGCCACACACAGCGGATGGGGCTGATAGCAGAAAGGATAGGTGAAACAGGGGGGAGAAGCCACGCCCGCCACCGATGAAGGGAGGGGATGGATCATGCTCATAGGAACAGGATGGATTCGGGCCCCATATTGAACAACAAATCCACGATGCTCAGTCCCGGAAGAAAGCCGTGGCGCTGGGCAAACACCTGGTAATAGGGCCGCTGGGGGCGCAAAGGACGCGGGCATCCGGGCACACGCCGGAATGTTGTGGTATCGGCAATCCTGGGCTGGAAGCCAATGAGGCCACACACTGTTTGCAGAAGCTGGCGGTTGAAATCGGTGAGATATTCCCAGTCGGGCTGGAAGAACGGGCGGAAATCGTCTTCATAGAATTCAAAGAAAGGCGTACGCCCGTATGCGCTCTGCAAGGCACGCCAATGCAGATGACGCCAGTTGCCGTGGTCGCTGATGCGCACCTGCCGGATGGGCATGTCGGGCGCGTCGGGCTTCACCACCGGAATGGAAAGCGGGAACGCACCATCGGGGCCTGCAATCATGCAACGGTTGCGGAGCGTCTGCTTCACATAATGTTCACACACCTCTATGCACCCCTCCCCCGCGCGATAGAGTGCGGCATAATAGGCCACAGGGGCCAGATAGGCGGTGGGCAACAACAATTCCTCATTCATAGGGCGAAAGGAAAAAGCGGTTGCGCCTCCAGGCCCTGTGGAGCGGAAGGTCGGGATGGAGGGAGAAGGCCACACACACCACACTGCCCACCAGACACTCCTCCGGCACGAAG